>NZ_JBQQBQ010000033.1:0-114331 GCF_052245915.1 Nonomuraea sp. 10N515B | reverse complement strand
CGCCGGAGCCGGGGGCACGCCGTGAGGGGGAGGGTCAGCCGCGCGAGGCCGCGACCTCGTCGGCGGGCACGGACGTGGGGGAGCGCAGAGTCGCTGCGGCGAGCAGCGCACCCACCAGGGCGATGCCGGTGGCTCCGATGAACGCGGCGGAGAAGCCGCTGGTCAGGGCGGGCAGGTTGCCGAGTTGTGCGGCGCCGTTGGCGGCGGCGACCGCGGTCATGGCGGCCAGGCCGAGCGCGGAGCCGACCTGGTAGCTGGTGTTGACGATGCCGGAGGCCAGGCCGCCTTCCTCGGGCCGGGCGGAGGAGATGGCGGTGCCGAGGGAGGGGATGAAGGCCAGCGACATGCCGAGGGCGGCCACCAGGCTGGCGGGCAGGACATCTGCGGCGAAGCTGCCGTCCGGGCTGATCAGTGCGAGCCAGGCCATGCCGGCGGCGAGCAGGGCCAGGCCGGTGACGGTCGTGGCCTTGGGGCCGAACCGGTTGATGGCCCGGGGCGCCAGGACGATCATGCCGATCATGATGAGGACGGTCATCGGCAGCAGGGCGGCGCCGCTGGGGAAGGCGCTGTAGCCGAGGACCTGCTGCAGGTAGAGGTTGAGGAAGAACCACATCGGGATCCATGCGCCCCCGAGCAGCAGTTGGGTGAGGTTGGCGGCGGCGAGGTTCGGAGTGCGGAAGATGGACAGGCGCATGAGCGGCTCGCGGCGGCGGGCTTGGATGGCGATGAAGGCCCCGAGCAGCACCACGGCGCCGGCCAGCGCGAGCCAGGTCTGCGCGGAGCCCCAGCCGATCTCCGGTGCGCGGACGATGGCGTAGACGGCGGCGCCGAGGCCGAGGGTGACGGTCAGTGCGCCCGTGATGTCGACGGAGCCGCGCTGGGGCCGGGCGGCGGGCATCAGCGGGCCGGTGGCCAGCAGCGCGACGAGTGCGATGGGGATGTTGATGTAGAAGACCCAGGGCCAGCTGAGGTACTCGGTGATGACGCCGCCGAGGAACACTCCGGCGGTGCCGCCTGCCGGTGCGGCCGCGCCGTACAGGGCGAGGGCCTTGGTGAGCTCCTTGGGGTCGTGGCCGAACAGCATCATCAGGAGGGTGAGGGCGGATGGGGCGATCAGGGCGGCGCCGACGCCCTGTACGGCGCGGCCGGTGAGCTCCACCCAGACCTCAGGGGCGATGCCGGCCACCAGCGAGCCGGCGAGCAGGATGACCCAGCCCGCCCCGAAGAGGCGGCGGGCGCCCAACAGGTCGGACAGACGGCCGCCGAGCAGGAGCAGCCCGCCGAAGGCGACAACGTAGGCGTTGAACACCCAGGACAGGTTCTCCTGGGAGAAGCCGAGGTCTTCCTGGATGCGGGGGAGGGCCACGCCGATGATCGACGTGTCCATGATGACCATGAACTGGGCGGTGGCGATCAGGGCCAGGGCGGTCCAGCGCCGGGGGGATGGTGCGGACATGGGTGATCTCCTCGAGTGTCCATACCGGGGTAGGGTATTAAGCAGCACTCATATACCTGATAGGGGTATAGGGGCGACGGCTAATCAATACCACGGGGGGGTATATGTCAAGTCCGATCGGCTTCTGGGTGCCGCCACAGGACTGCCAGGCATCAGCGCCGCCGGGATGACCAGCGCGAATCCGGATGACCATCCCGATGTCGCCCGCAGCGCTCGCCGGTGCGTCCGGTGCTCTGACGAGCCTCAGGCTGCGATCTTTCGCCATTGCGCCGAAGAAGGGCTGGGTGAGCGACGACGCGATGGAACGGACCGCGACGATCAGGCTCGCCGGCGGTCCTGGTCCCAACGGGAATCGGGCCTGCAGTGTCGGCAGCAGGGCGCCCAGCGTCGCGGAGGTGCGCCCCTCGGGTTGCCAGGAATACCATAGGGGGGTATGGTGTTGTCACGGGCAACGAACCCGATGGAGGACTGACATGGCCGGATACAGCGATAGCAAGCATGAGCAGGCGATGAGGCTGCGTCGCATCGAGGGGCAGATCCGTGGCCTGCAGCGCATGGTCGACGAGGACAAATACTGCATCGACATCCTGACCCAGGTGTCGGCGGCCACCAGCGCGCTGAGGTCGTTCTCCCTGTCGTTGCTCGAAGAGCACCTTGCCCACTGCGTGGCCGAGGCCACGAAGAAGGGCGGCCCGGAGGCCGACGCAAAGATCAAGGAAGCCTCCGACGCCATCGCCAGACTTGTCCGTTCCTGACCGCATTGATCGAAGGAGAGATCGCCATGAGCACCGCCACCTACACCGTCAAGGGCATGACCTGCGGCCACTGCGTCAGCTCGGTCAAGGAAGAGGTCAGCGAAGTGGCCGGCGTGACCAACGTCGAGGTGGACCTGGCCACCGGCCTGCTGACCGTGGACAGTGACGCCCCCGTCGACCCGGCGAAGATCGTCGCCGCGGTCGAGGAGGCCGGATATGAGGTGGCGAACCCGTGAACACCGCAGTCAAGCTCGGTTCCTACGTCCTGGGGCTCGCCGTCGTCTTCGGCGGCGCCCTGGGCGTGGGCAAGGTGGTGGGGCCGGTCGGGACGCCCCAGGCCGAGGATCACGCCGCGATGACGACCATGGCGACGCCGACGGCGAGCGCGGGACACGGGGAGCACGCCACCGAGCAGGCGAAGAGCGATACCCCCGGGGGGCTCCAAGTGTCCGAGAACGGCTATACCCTCAGCCCATTGACCACCATCAAGGCCGGCGAGCCGACGGACTTCCGTTTCACCGTGACCGGTCCTGACGGCAAGCCAGTCACCGACTACAAGGTTGAGCACGATAAGAAGCTGCATTTGATTGTGGTCTCCCGGGATTTGGGCAGCTTCCAGCACCTGCACCCCGAGATGACACCCGATGGCATCTGGTCGGTGAAACTCACGCTGGACGGCCCAGGCGCCTATCGCGCCTTCGCCGACTTCGTCCCCACGGGCGGGAGCGGCCTGACGCTCGGCACAGACCTGCTGGTCGACGGCGATTACGCACCCAAAGCCCTGCCCGAGGTCAGCCGGACGGCGGAAGTGGACGGCTACACTGTCACCCTCGACGGCGACCTGACACCTGGGCAATCCAGCAAGCTCACCCTCAAGGTCAGCAAGGACGGCAAGCCCGTGACGGACCTGCAGCCCTACCTCGGCGCCTACGGGCATCTGGTGGCCCTGCGCGCCCGGGACCTGGCCTACCTGCACGTTCACCCGGACGGCGAGCCCGGCGACGGCAAGACCCCGGCCGGACCCGAGATCGTCTTCTATGCCGAGGTGCCCAGTGTCGGTGACTACCGGCTCTTCCTGGACTTCCAGCATGACGGCAAGGTCCGCACCGCCGACTTCACGCTCGGCGCGGGCCAGCGGCCGGCGATCCCGACTCCCACGCCCACATCCTCTGGGCACAGCGACGACAGTCACGGCCACTGAGCGAGAGAAAGGAGAACGGTGATGTCCTCCCTCACCGATGACCGGACCAACGCGGTCGAGCTCTCGATCGGCGGCATGACCTGCGCATCCTGCGCCAACCGCATCGAACGCAAGCTCAACAAGATGGACGGCGTGACCGCGACGGTCAACTACGCGACGGAGAAGGCGAAGGTCACCTTCCCCGAGAGCGTCGATGCGCAGCAGCTGATCGCCGAGGTGGAGAAGGCCGGTTACACCGCCGCGCTCCCGGCGCCGCCCAAGGCGGAATCGGCCGAGCAGGAGCCGGAGGACGAGCTCCAGCCTCTGCGTAACCGCCTCATCACCTCCATTGTGCTGGCGGTGCCGGTGATCGCGATGGCGATGATCCCGCCGTTGCAGTTCACGAACTGGCAGTGGTTGTCGCTGGTGCTGGCCGCACCGGTGGTGGTGTACGCGGGCTGGCCGTTCCACAAGGCCGCCTGGACCAACCTGCGGCACGGCGCCGCGACGATGGACACACTGATCTCGATCGGCACCATCGCCGCTCTGGGCTGGTCGTTGTGGGCGCTGTTCTTCGGCACCGCGGGCACCCCCGGAATGACGCACCCGTTCGCGTTCACCATCGAGCGCACCGACGGCTCCGGCAACATCTACCTGGAGGCCGCGGCGGGGGTGACGGCCTTCATCCTGGCCGGGCGCTACTTCGAGGCCCGCTCCAAGCGCCGCGCGGGCGCCGCGCTCCGTGCGCTGCTGGAACTGGGCGCCAAGGAGGTGGAGCTGGCCGACGGGCGGCGCCTCCCGGTCGAGCAGCTCACGGTGGGCGACCGGTTCGTCGTCCGTCCTGGCGAGAAGATCGCCACCGACGGCGTGATCGAGGAAGGCACCTCGGCGGTGGACGCCTCGATGCTCACCGGTGAGTCCGTGCCTGTCGAGGTCAAGCCTGGCGATGGGGTGACCGGTGCGACGGTGAACGCGGGCGGCCGACTGATCGTCCGCGCGACCCGGGTCGGCGCCGACACCCAGCTCGCCCAGATGGCCAAGCTGGTCGAGGAGGCCCAGACCGGAAAGGCGCAGGTGCAACGCCTGGCCGACCGCATCTCCGGCATCTTCGTCCCGATCGTGATCGCGCTGGCTCTCGGCACGCTCGGCTTCTGGCTCGGCACGGGCGACGGCGTGGGCGCGGCGTTCACCGCGGCGGTCGCGGTGCTGATCATCGCCTGCCCGTGCGCGCTCGGCCTGGCCACGCCGACCGCGTTGCTGGTCGGCACCGGCCGGGGTGCCCAGCTGGGCATTCTGATCAAGGGGCCGGAGGTGCTGGAGTCCACCCGCCGCATCGACACCGTGGTGCTGGACAAGACCGGCACGGTCACCGAAGGCAAGATGACCCTGGTTGACGTGCACGTGGCCGACGGCGAGAGCGAGGAGGAGGTGCTGCGCCTGGCCGGCGCGCTGGAGCACGCCTCCGAGCACCCGATCGCCCAGGCCGTTGCCAAGGGCGCCGCCGCCCGCGTCGGCGATCTCCCGTCGCCGGAGGACTTCGCCAACGTCGAAGGGCTCGGTGTGCAGGGCATCGTCGACGGGCACGCGGTCCTGGTAGGCCGGCCCCGGCTGCTGGAGGAGTGGTCACAGCACCTCACCCCCGACCTGGAGCGAAAGCTGCACGCCGCCCAGGCCGCCGGCCGCACGGCGGTCGCGGTGGGCTGGGACGGTCGGGCGCGGGCGGTGCTCGTGGTGGCCGACGTGGTCAAGCCGACCAGCGCCGAGGCCATCGCACAGTTGCGGAAGCTGGGCCTGACCCCGGTCCTGCTGACCGGGGACAACGAGGCCGTGGCCAAGGCGGTGGCGGCCGAGGTGGGCATCGACGAGGTCATCGCCGAGGTGCTGCCCGCCGACAAGGTCGACGTCGTCAAGGAACTGCAGAACGAGGGCAAGGTCGTGGCCATGGTGGGCGACGGCGTCAACGACGCCGCCGCGCTGGCGCAGGCCGATCTGGGGCTGGCGATGGGCACCGGCACCGACGCCGCCATCGAGGCCTCCGACCTGACCCTGGTCAGAGGCGACCTGCGGGTGGCCGCCGACGCCATCCGGCTGTCGCGCAGGACGCTCAGCACGATCAAGGGCAATCTGTTCTGGGCGTTCGCCTACAACGTGGCCGCCCTGCCACTGGCCGCGCTCGGCCTGCTCAACCCCATGATCGCAGGGGCCGCGATGGCGTTCTCCAGCGTCTTCGTGGTCAGCAACAGCCTGCGGCTCCGCCGCTTCAAGTAGAACGACTCGGAATGGGCTCCGTCGCCGATCGGCGACGGAGCCATCCCTTTGGAATCGATCCGCTCGCCGCGATTCCGGTGTTCCTGACGCTGACGCGGCTCCAGAGCCCGTCGGCCCAACGGCGGACGGCCCGCGTATCGGTGCTGGTGGCCGCGGGGATCGCGGCGGTCTTCGCCGTCGCCGGAAACCATCTGCTCGACGCCTTGGGCATCTCGCTCCAAGCCTTGCAGATCGCCGGCGGTGCGCTGCTGGCGCTGATCGCGCTCGACCTCCTCAAAGCGGATTGCGCGCGGAAACGGCTCATCGCTGGGGCGCTGAAGTTCTGGATGCGGTGGGGCGTGTCCTGAGCGCGTACCGTGTGCGGCCGCGCGGCTTGTACACCGCCAGCACGGTGGCCGCTAGCAGCAGCATCAGGGCGAGCACGGTGTGGATGAGGACGGAGGGGTTTCGCAGCAGGCCCAGGTCGGTGTCCGGTGCTGCTGCGAGGCCTGCCAGATAGCCGAGCGTCTCGGTGTACATGAGCAGGACGACGATGGCGCCGACGTTGATCAGGAGCTTGAAGATGACCCAGTAGTGCCGGAACAGGCCCCACGTGGTTCCCAGGGACTGGACGAGGCCGGTGAACAGCGAGGCGACGGCCAGCGGGATGAGGGTGTACCAGGCGGCCGGCTCCATCACCAGGTAGACGGCTCGTACGGTCTGATCGTCCTGACTGGTCAAGCCGATGACAGCCAGGGCCAGGAAGGCGAGGACGGCGCCGAGCCAGCCCACCGACGAGGTGATGTGCGTGGTGAGGACCAGTTTGCGGAGCGGGGGCGCCATGGTCCTCATGAGGTGACGAGTTTTGCGACCGCCGACGTCGCAGCGGAGTGGCGACCGGGCCCGTGCTCACCCGTGAGCAGCAGGACGACGAAGAGCAGGACCAGAACGGCGGCGATGATCCCCGTCACCTTCACCCAGCGTGGCATGCCGACATCGCTGTCGGCGCGGTCGCGTTCATCAGCCATATGGCTGTCCTCCATGGATTGTCGGCCTGCGTAGGCCTATGTTTACAAAACACTCCGTCTATATCAATACATTGTGTATTGATCCTTTTGTGTCGTATGCTCAAAGCATGCCCAGGCTGTGGAATGAGACGATCGAGGCGCATCGCCGTGATGTACGTGATGCGATCCTCGACCGCACTTCGGCACTCGTGGCCGAGCACGGGCTGCGGTCGGTCACGATGTCCCAGATCGCGGAGCAGGTCGGGATCGGGCGCGCGACCCTCTACAAGTACTTCCCGGACGTCGAAACGATCCTGCTGGCCTGGCACGAGCGGCAGATCACCGCTCATCTCGGACAACTCGCTCGTGTCCGCGACCAGGCTGGCGGCCCTGACACGCGGCTGCAAGCCGTGCTGGAGGCGTACGCGCACATCACCCAGCGGTCCCGGGCGCACGGCGATGGTGCGCTCATGGCGCACCTGCACCGCGACGAGCAGGTTGCACGAGCACAGCGACAGCTCCACGACATGATCCGTGACGTCTTGGCGGAAGGCGTGCGGAGCGGGGTGTTCCGCGATGACGTCGCGCCGGACGAGCTCGCAACCTACTGCCTCCACGCCGTATCGGCGGCCGGTGAACTGCCGTCCGAGGCCGCCACCCACCGACTCGTCAAGGTCATCCTGACTGGGTTGCTGAGGTAGCCCGGCCGGCGGCCGGCAGGCGGGCGGCATCGCAGTCTGGCCGTCTGACGGCGGCGCTCAGCCGGTAGGGGCGAAAGCCGTGGTGAAGGTCTTGCCGCCGTCCTTGGAATCCAGGACCGTCCCGTCCTCCATGGCGGCCAGCAGGCGCTGCCGGTTCACGGCCGTGAACGCGGTCGCCTGGCCAGGGAGCTCGCCGACGGCCGACCAGCTCTTGCCGCCGTCCTGGCTGGTGTGGATCTTCCTGTCGGCTCCGGCCCCAACCAGTACCTCGCCGCGGAGCACGTCCACGTGGCTGAGCAGGGGTGCCTTCGCCACGTCGGTGAAGTTCACGCCGCCGTCCTCGCTCACCTTCAGCCCGTCTGGTGTGGTGGCGTAGATGCGCGAGGGCTGTTCGGCGCCGGCCCCGAGGTCGATCACCTTCTCCTCGGTGCCTTGCGTCCAGGTGGCGCCGCCGTCGAAGCTTCGCCAGACCTTCGAGGTCTGGCTGTCGAAGGCGTACAGGTTGTCGCCGGCTGGCTGGATGGAGTGGAAGTCCGCGGAGCCGTCCGCCGAGATCACCTTCCAGGTGACACCCGCGTCCGTCGACTTGATAAGGCCGAGGTGTGGTGGGCGTTCCGGCGAGACCTCCTCGGCGGAAGGATGCCCGCTGGCCAGGAAGGTCTTCGGGCCGGCGATGGTGAAGCCCATGTGGTCCTGGTCGCGGTCGGCGACCCGGGCGATCGTCGTCGGCGACGTGACTTTGAACAGTCCGTGGTGTCCCGCGACGTAAAGGCTGCCGTCAGCGAGATCGAGGCCGAGTCCGTGGACATGGCCCACACCCGGTTCGGGGTCGGCCTGCCCGTCGTGCTCCGGCGCCGCTTGACCACAGCCCGCTAGGGCCGCCACAAGCGCCACGCCTGCGGCGCTTGTGCGCAGCCGCCGACTCACACACCTCATGGGTGCGAGTCTACTACCCGCTACTATCGCCCTTCGTAGAAGATCAAAGCGTGATGAGGAAGGAATGGCAGTGGTGGGCGAGAAAGGCGCCCAGACCGGGGGCTGCGGCCAGGGCGGTGGGACCGGCGAGCAGCGCTGTCACCGCCAAGAGCCCCGAGAGGCGTTCGCGCCATTCGAGCGGCGCCTGCGGATGCAACATCCGGCGCACGCGGATGAGCGCCGTTTCCCCGCCCGCGCCCAGCGCGAATGCGGGAACTCGTCCCGTCGCCAACCGGACCAGGGCCGCCGCGATGTGGATGCGCGGGTGATGGCGTGCGGCCTCATCGTCGGCCAGCAGCTCGACCAGGCGGGCGATCTCTGCCCGCGCCTGATCGAACAGCGGGATGCGGGGAAACGCCCGCGCCAGGGCCTCGGCGGCGGCCAGCACCAGGTGGTGGTGCCCGCGCAGGTGTGCCTGCTCATGGGCGAGCACGGCGGTGACCTGCTCCGGCGCCAGCGAGCGCAGCGCCCCGGTGGTGATGACGGCGTGCCCCTTCCGGCCGGGCAGGCAGTACGCCAGGCGCTCCTTGTAGTCGACCACGAGCGCGCCGAGGTCGTGATCGTGCCTGCCGAGCAGGGCGAGCGCCTCGGCATGCCGTCGGCGTCCGCGACGCGTGCTCAGCAGGACGGCTCCACCGGTATAGGCAAGCCGCGCCAGGACCAGTCCACCGATGAGCAGGCCGATCCGGGCGCTCGTCGTGCTCAATGTCGCTCCGTGGCCCAGCAGGGCCGCGCAGGCCTCGAACAGCGCGGCCAGGCCGTGCCCCACCACGGAGGCGGGGACGGCGATGGCAAACGCTGACAGCAGCACCGAGACCACCACCGAGGCGCCCGCCGCCTGCCACATGGCGATGGCCAGCCGGGGCGCTCGGTCGGTCCAAGCGGCCCGCCGCAGCAGCCGCGGCAGTGCCACGGCGGCGAAAGCGGCGTACGCCGCGAGGGCGATCGCCACCGTCACGAGCTGCGTCCCCTCGGCGGGTACACCTGGAGCGCCGCTTCCAAGGCGCTGGCCTCGTCAGGGGTAAGTCGTTCGAGGAAGTGCACGAACGTGGCCGCCCTGTTGCCGCTCTTGGCCAGGGATTCGCGCATCACGTCGGCGGTGTAGGCCTCCTTCGACGACACCGCCTCGTAGATGTACGCCCGGCCGACCGGCTTGCGCTTGAGCAGGCCCTTGGTGTGGAGCTTGTCCATCACGGTCATCACCGTCGTGTAGGCCAAGGCGCGGTTCTTCCGCAGGTGCTCCAGGACGTCCCTGACCGAGGCGGGCGCGTTGATGGCCCACATGCGATCCATGATCGCGGATTCGAGCTCCCCCAGACCACGCACCATCTACCAGTCCCCTCTACCCGCCGTTCGTTTGATGCTACCGGCGGTCGTAGACAAGCGGGTAGGCGTGCATTCGCGCTATGCCAGGGTGTCCAGGCGGTCGCCGGCCATGATGGCGCGCTTGACGCGGATCAGGTCCTTTGGGGCGTTCACCGCGACCCCGCCGACGAGCAAACCATCTCTGGCGAAGGCCACCGCGAAGCGGTTCTCCTCCGGCGATCCGGCGACGACGCGGCTGGTGTCGGCAAGGTGCGGCAGGCCCGCGATCTGGACGCGGGCCCCGTGCACATGGGTGGCGGCCACCACGTCCGGCGCACCTACGGCGAACAGGCGCTCGTCGCAGACCACGCCATCGCTCAGCGCCAGCCCGCTGCCCTCCAGCCAGTCGGTGTTCGGCACCACGCCCATGCCCGCGACCACCAGATCGGCGGGTAGCGTGCGGCCGTTGCTCAGCCGTATCCCTGTCACCCGTCCGGTTCCGTCGAATCCGGTCACGCGGGCCTCGCTCACCAGGTCGACGCCGTTGTCCCGGTGATGGCCCGCGAGCCAGCGCGCCGCCTCTGTGCCCAGGACCCTCTCCATCGGGTACGGGGACGCGTCCACGAGGGTGACCGGCAGGCCGAGGGAGCGGGCGGTCGAGGCGACCTCCCCGCCGATGAACCCGCCGCCGATGACCACCACGTTGCCGGGGCCAGTGGCCAGTTCGGCACGCAGAGCCAGGGAATCTTCGATCGTGCGCAGAGTGTGCACGCCGTCCCTTCAACCACTGGTCGCCGAGTTCCTCCGCGCCGGGCAGCATGATCTCGTCGTCGCCCTTGAGCATGCTCTTGGACAGGGGCGGGCGGTTGTAGGGGAGATGCCTTTCCCCGCCGATCAGCATGATCGTTCCGTCGAAGCCCTCTCGTCGCAGTGCCTGGACGGCACGCAGACCGGCCAGGGACGCTCCGACGACCGCGATGACATTCAGCTCTCTCATGCGGAGGAGAATACCCCTACGGGGTATAGGATTTAGCGTGATTTATGTCTCATATACCCCTAGGGGGTTATGGTGGTTCGGGTGGCATTGCTGGCGTGACGGCCGTGGATGTGGACCTCGCCACCGGCAAGGTGATCGTGACGGGGGACGCGCCCATTGACGAGGCGCTTGTCCGCGACGCTGTCGAGGAGGCGGGCTACGAGCTGACCTCCGCCTGACCTGACGCCCGGTGGAAGCGGCTTCCATTGGTGAACGGTGGCCGGTCGGGGGCCGTACCTTCCCATGACGGCACCCGGCCGGCTCGGCCAGTACTACGAGACTCGTTAGTACTATGGGATTTGGAATACGCCGATCATCAGAGGAGGGGCTGATGGGAGTCGTGCGGCGACGCCTAGCGTTGCGGGTCGCGCGCGGTCTCCTGCTCGTCGCCCTCGCCCTAGGCGTGGGCGGCATGCACACCCTGGGACACGTGGACGGCGGGCACGCTGGCTCGCCACCGGATGCCCACGGCATGGGCGTCGCTCAAGAGCCCCCTCTCACCGTTCCAGCGGGACTGCAGGCATTCGTTCCCGAGCAGAAGATGCCTGGACTCGACCCGACCAGCGTGTGCCTGGCCATCCTGTCCTCGCTCATGGTCGTGTTGTTGATCGCTGCCTGGATCCGAGTGCGGCGACGACTCGGGGACAGCAGCGGGGTGCTGCCATCGGTGCGGCGGGTGGCCCGCCCTCCGCCGAAGCCCACGTCCGTGAATCTGGCAAGTCTCTCGATATTGCGCATATAGGCCGATGACCTGCGGACGAGCTCTGAGGCAGCCGTCCGCACGACAGGCCGAACGTTCCGACAACATCGAGAGATCAAACGACCATGCGTATCAACCGCAAGCTGTCCTTCGCCGCTGCCGCGGGTGCCCTCGCTCTGCTGACCGCCTGCGGGAGTAGCGGCGACTCCATGGCGGGACATGAGGGGATGAGCAGCAGCAGCGCGCCTGCCGCCACCACCGCCGGCGCTTCGCCGTCCGCCGCCTTCAACGACGCGGACGTCACGTTCGCGCAGATGATGATCCCGCATCACGAGCAGGCGGTCGAGATGGCCGACCTCGCGGCGACGCGGGCGAGCGATCCGGAGATCAAGGAGCTCGCCGTCAAGATCAAGGCTGCTCAGGACCCGGAGATCCAGACCATGAAGGCCTGGCTGACCGGGTGGGGCAAGGCCGCGCCCGAGGGTGGCATGGGCCATGAGATGCCGGGTGTCATGTCCGAGGAGGAGATGAAGAAGCTCGAGGCGGCCAAGGGTACGGAGTTCGACGAGCTGTTCGCCCAGCAGATGATCGCCCACCACAACGGAGCGATCGAGATGGCCCGCACCGAGCAGACCGACGGCTCGAATCCGGAGGCCAAGGAACTGGCCAAGACCATCGAGACCGCTCAGCAAGCCGAGGTGGAGGACCTTCAGAAGATCCTTGATCGGCTCTGATGTCTGACCCGCCCGGGCGCGACCTGCGCCCGGGCGGGGACGCAGATGCGTGCTACAGCAGTTTGCCGGGTGTGATGGGCAGGGCTCGGATATTGATCCCCCTGCCCATCAATGTGGGACTACACCGTCGGCGAGCACCCGCCGGTAGTTCGCCACGCGGTCGTCGACGGTGTCCAGGCAGCAACTGGAGCACTTCACCTTCTCCGAAGAGGTGTAGTAGAGGCAGCAGGTGTTGCGCAGGTAGAAGAGTCCTTCCCGGCCACCTTCCACGAGCCGGATCAGCTCGCCGAGGCGGTCGAGCCCGCCGGTGGCGGCGGCCAGAAAGGTCTGGTGGGCGCTCTCCAGTTGGTCGACGTCGCCGCCGCGCCGGCTCGCGATACAGAAGGCGGCCGCGCAGCCGTGGGCCACGCCGCCGTAGAGCTGGCGTAACCCGGCTCGGGTGCGGACGTGCATGGCCTGGGCGAGGGGCAGCAGGTGGTCGTCCAGCACCCACGTGACCAGGGTCTCCACGGGCGCGTCGGTGACGGTGGGTTCGCGCAGCCCGACGCCCTCGAAGCCGTGATGCGGGGAGAGCCGGATGGCGACGTTGTGCGGCCGCATGTCGATCACCACGCCGTCGACGGCCCAGGCCAGCACGGCGGCCGCGGTCACAGTGCCCGCGTACACCGCCATCACGGTCAGTGCGGTCGCGTGATCGGAGACCTGGCCGCTGGCCCGTCGCTCGGCGTCGAGCACCTGTTTCAGCTCGCCGGACCACGGATCCAGCAGTTGGTCGCAGGCGATCCAATCCTTTCCCGGCGCGAGCCCGCGCTGGAGGCGGAAGCGGTCGCCGAAGGATTCCAGGCGTGCGAAGACGTCCGTCACTCTGTCCGTCCTTGTCAGGTCTGAGCTGCTTCAAGCAGTTGGGCCGTGTACGGATGGGAAGGTGCGCTGGCGAGGTGGGCGGACAGGCCGTGCTCGACGACGGCGCCGCTGCGCAGCACCACGATCCGGTCGCACGACTGCACCGCCTCGCCCAGGTCGTGGGTGACGAACAGGACGGCGAGCCCGCGATCGACGGCCAGCGTGCGGAGCGTGGTGGCGATGCCGGCGCGAGTGGAGACGTCCAGCATCGAGGTGGCCTCGTCGGCGACCAGGAGGATGGGATCGGCGGCGAGCGCCCTGGCGATGGACACGCGCTGCCGCTGCCCGCCCGACAGCTGACCGGGGAAGCGCTGCAGGAACTCGTCCGACACCGGCAGCCCGGAGGCGCTCACCGCCTCCCGCACCCGCTCGGCTCGCTGTTCCCGTGGTGCGCCGGTCGTCACGAGGGGTTCGGCCACCAGGCTCGCGACGCGCATCCCGGGGTGGAGCGCGTCGTAAGGGTCCTGGTGGACGAAGCCGATCCGTTGCTGGAGGCGGCGCAGCGCACGGCCCCGCCGCGTGGTCAGGTCCTCACCCGCGATCTCCACCCGGCCGCCGGCCGGGCGCAGCAAACCGAGCATGATCCTGGCCAAGGTGCTCTTGCCTGAGCCGCTCTCGCCCACCAGCGCGACGATCTCTCCAGCGTGGATGTCGAGATCGACGCCACGCAGCGCCTCCACGGTCCTCGTCCGCGTCCGGTAGCGATGATGGACACCGGCCACGCTGACCACCGGAGCTCCCAGCGGATGGTCGCCGCGCGGCACCACTGGGAATGCCGGTTTGTCGTAGTGGTGACAGGCCACCTGCGCCGGGCCGTGCGAGCGCAGCGGCGGCGCTTCCTCGCTGCACAGGCTGGTGGCCAGGGGACAGCGTGGGGCGAACCGGCACCCTTCCGGCAGCAGGTCGAGCGCGGGCGCGGAGCCGGGGATGCTGCCCCACGGCACCTGCCGGTCCGCGACAGGCGTGGCCGTCAGCAGGCCCGCCGTGTAGGGGTGGGCATGCTCGGCGGCCAGCGTACGGGCGGGGCGCACCTCGGCGAGGCGGCCCGCGTACATGACCGCCACCCGGTCCGCGTACGGCATCAGCCCGGCGAGGTCGTGCGAGACGATGAGCATGGTGGTGCCGAGACCCGCGAGCAGGGCGAGGACCTGCCGTTGCGTGATCGCGTCCAGCCCCGTGGTGGGCTCGTCGGCGATCAGCAGCCGCGGCTCGCCCGCCAGGGCCAGGGCGATCGCGACCCGTTGCCGCTGGCCTCCGGACAGCTCGTGCGGATAACACCGCAGCATGGCCGGCTGGAGGCCGACGCGTTCCAGCAGCTCGGCCGGTTCCGCGTGGCCGCCGTGCAGGGTGAGCATCTCGGTGAGCTGGGCGCCGATCCGGTGCACCGGGCTGAGGCCGGACATCGCGCCCTGCGGCACGATGGCGACCCGGCGGCCGCGGATGTCCTTCCAGTCGGTACGCCCGGCCAGCTCGTCCTCGCCGAGCTGCGCGGAGCCGGTGATGGAAGCGGTGCGGGGGAGCAGCCCGAGCAGGGCGCGGGCGAGCGAGGTCTTGCCGCAGCCGCTCTCGCCCACGAGCGCCACGACCTCGCCCTCCGCGACGTCCAGGCTGATCCGGTCCACCGCGGTCAGGTTGCCGTAGCTGATCGTGAGGTCGCGCAGTGACAGCGTCATCGGCCGGCCTCCCTGAGTGCCGGGTTGAGTCGTTCCTCGACGGCGACGCCGATGAGGGCGAGGGCCAGCACGGTGAGCGTGATCGCGGCGCCCGGTGGCAGCGCCCACCACAGCCAGGCCTCCGACAGGAACACGCCGTTGGTCTGCACCCAGAACAGCGTGGTGCCCCAACTCGGCGCGGTCGGGTCCCCGAGGCCGAGGAACGACAGGGTCGCGTCGTAGATGACGGCACGCATCGCCGTACGGACGAAGACCGGGATGAGCAGCGGCCCGATCAGGTAGGAGCCGTGCCGCAGGAGCAGCCACCAGCGGGGCGCCCCCATCGCGCAGGCCACCTCCAGATGGCCGCGCGACCAGGCGGTCAGCACGGCGGCCCGCAGCACCCGGGCCGGGACCGGCCAGAGGATCAGGGCCAGGATCGTCACCCGTGTGCCGAAGGACTGGCCGAGGAAGGCCGCCGCGAGAATGTAGAGGATCAGCTCGGGCAGCACCAGCATGACGTCCGTGCCGCGCATCAGCGTGGCCGACAACCACCGCGGCCCGATCCCGGCCGCCCCGCCCACCAGCGCCGCGAGCGCGGTGGTGGCCGCGGCGACGATGAACGCCAGGCTCAGCGAGGTGCCGGCGCCGACGATGAGCTGGTCGAGGAGGTTCCTGCCGAGATCGTCGGCTCCGAGCGGCAGCCCCGCTCCCGGAGGGGCGTAGGGCTGCGCCACCCGGGCGCGGCCCGCGTCGTCGGGCAGCAGCGTGCCGTAAAGGGCGACGCCGACGATCGCGACAAGGATGCCGGCGCCGATCAGCCCTTGCGTGCCGAGGAGGCTGCGGCGGCGGGCGCGCAGGAACATCATGGGCCGCCTCCGGTTCTGGCGCGTGGATCGAGCAGCGGGTAGGTGGCGTCGGCCACCGCGTTCATCAGCACGACCATCAGCGTCAGCACCAGGAACGCGCCCTGCATCAGTGGATAGTCGCGGGCCGTGATCGCGTCGAAGGTCAGCCGGCCGAGCCCCGGATAGGCGAAGACGGTCTCCACCACGATCGAGCCCGCGGCCAGGAAGCCGATCTCCATCATGAGGATCGTGTGCACGGGCAGCAGGGCGGGCCGCAACGCATGCCGCCTGACAAGCCGCCCATAAGGGACGCCTCGGGCGTGCGCGTGCTGGATCGGCTCGCTGGTCAACACCGTCAGCAGCGACGAGCGGGTGTAGAGGAACAGGTAGCCCATCCCGGTCAGCGTCATGGTGGTCACCGGCAGAATCAGATGCAGCAACACCCCGGAGACCGTCACGCCTTCGACGCCCGACACCCCGAAGGTCGGCAGCAACTGGAGTTGCACGCCGAACAGGACGATGAGCAGCATCCCCAGCCAGAACTGGGGAAACGAGTCGAGCACGATGGCCGTGCCGAGCAGCCCCGAACCCTTGCCTTCGCGCCGGCGCAGCGCACCCAGCACACCGAACGTCACGCCCACCAGCGCAGTGCAGATGATGCTGGTGCCAACGAGCAGCAATGTCCACGGCAACGCCTCGCCCAGCGCCTGTGTCACCGGCCGTCCGTCGGACAGTGAGGTGCCGAGGTCGAGGGTGAAGACGCCGCCGAGGTAGTCGAGGAACTGCTCGTGCAGGGGCTTGCCGAAGCCGTACTGGGTGGCGATCTGCGCCCGTTCGTCGTCAGTCAGCCTCGCGAGCGCCTCCGGGCTGCCGAACGACTTCAGCGGGCCGCCCGGCAGGGCGCGGGGCAGGGCGAAGTTCAGCGTGAGCGCCACCACCAGCACGGCGGCGTACTCGGCCAGCCTGCCCGCCGCATATCGCCAGGGCATCACGGCTTGAACTCGACGAGGGAGAACTTGTTGAGCACCGCCGAGCCGTTCTGCCAGGCCCAGCCGCTGTAGACGTCCTTGCGGAAGGCGTAGGCGCCGTTGCGGTAGTAGAGCGTCAGGAACGGCATCTGCTCGGCGATCTGCGCCTGGAGCTGCTTGGCCGCCGCCGTCCTGTCCTCCATGGTGAAGGCTGAGGTGAGGGTCTTCACGACGGAGTCCACTTGGTCGTCCTTGAAGCCGACGATGTTGAGGGAGCCGTCCTCCGGGTCCGAGGCGACCAGCTGGGCAATGGTGCCGCTGCTCAGCATCACCGGAGCGGACCAGCCCCACATGGACATGTCGTAGTTGCGGCCCTTGCGTACGTCGTAGTCGGGCCACACCTTCGCATCCAGCGAGTCGGGGTCGAGCGAGGACACCTTCACGGCCACACCCACTGCCTTGAGCATGTCGCGGATCAGCTCCGCGCTACGCAGCCGGTCGGTGGAGGTGCTCTGGACCAGCAGTTCGTACGACATGGGCTTGCCGTCGAGCACCCGGATCCCGTCGGCGCCCGGCTTGGCCCCCAGCGCGTCGAGCTCACGCTTGGCCGCTTCGACGTCGTAGAGCGGGGCGAGGCTGTCGGGCTTGACGGGGGATTCGGCGTGGATGAAGCCCGGGTTGCCGGGCGTGCCCTGGCCGAGCAGGGCCGTCTTGACCAGGTCGGTCACGTCGATCGCCTTCGCCAGCGCGCGCCGGACCTCCGGCTTGTCGAACGGGGCCCTGGTGGTGTTGAAGGCCAGCAGCGTCGAGGCGAACTCGGTGCCCTTCACCACGCCGATGTTCGGCTGCCGCTCCAGCGCCTGGAGCTGCTGCGGCGGCACGATACGGGTGGACAGGTGGATCTCGCCGGTGCGCAGGGCGGCGAACTGCGTGGACTCCTCCGGAATGACGACGATCTTCACGGTGTCGGCCTTCGGCTTGCCCATGGCATAGGAGGCGTTGGCGGTCAGCGTGTAGCCGCGGGCGTTGTCGTACTGCGTGAGCTTGTACGGGCCGGTGCCGATCGCCTTGTCGGTCCCGGCCTCGCCGACCTTCTCCACCGACTCCCACAGGTGCTTGGGCAAGATCGCCATGTCGGCCAGAATGCGCCGCGGGAACTCCGGATCGGGCGCCTTGAGGGTCAGCGTCACGGTGTCGCCGCTCGCGGTCACACTCTCCACCGGCCGCACGTCGATCGAGGAGTCACCCTCCAGGTGCTTCTTGTAGAACTCGACGCTGAACACCACGTCGTCGGCGGTCAGCGGCTTGCCGTCGTGCCAGGTGACGCCCTGCCTGAGCGGCATGGTGAAGACCTTGTTGTCGGTGGTCTGGATCTGCCTGGCCAGCAGCGGGGTGACCCCGTCGCCCTGGACGATGACCAGCGTGTCGAAGATCAGCTTCACCAGGTTGTTCCCCGGATAACCGGTCTGGTTGGTGAACGGGGTCAGCGTCCCCTCATCCGAGGAGATGGCGATCGTCACGCTCTTGGCGGCAGTGGAGGTCTTCCCGCTCTGTGGAGGCTCGGTACCCGCGCCGCACCCGGCCAGAGCTAACCAGAGTGCGGCCGCCATCGCGATGAACATCCTCGATTGCCGGTACACGGAACCTCCCGGGGGTATAAGAGGTCGAGATCGCCGCCGCGGTGGGCGAACGGGTGTTTCATGCGACTCTATAGAGGTTTTCCGTAGATACAAGTGCCCAATATGTAAACTCCGTAATTCCGCTGCACGGCTCCTTTATGAGGCCGTTTATGCCTCTGAGCTGCTCTTATATAGGCCATAAGCATGGTCGAGCGGCTGGGAAGAGGCTGTTAGCTGACCGTCCGTAACGGTCACGAAACGATGCTTCCTATTGATCATCGTAGACCCAAGGCCTTCCGGCCTGCCGCGATCTCTACTTGCATCGATACCCAGGTGGGGTATAAGTTGTCGCCCAGATGCGCTTGATCGACCTAGAAGGTAGCAATGTCTGAATCAATTCACCACGCTGGCCATGAACACCGGGATCACGACTCGCATGATCACCATCGCTCTCAGAGCGATGATCATGAAGCGCACCAGATGAAGGTGACCTGGGGAGCGGCCGCGTCGGCGACGCTGCACTGCCTCACCGGTTGCGCCATTGGCGAGGTCCTCGGCATGGTGATCGCCACCGCGCTGGGCTGGCATGACGTGCCCAGCATCATTTTGGCCGTCGTCCTGGCGTTCATCTTCGGGTACGCGCTCACGCTGCGTGGCCTGTTCCGTGCCGGCGTGGACTGGCGTAAGGCGCTGCGGCTCGCGCTGGCCGCGGACACGCTGTCGATCCTCGTCATGGAGATCGTCGACAACGGCGTCATGGTGATCGTTCCGGGCGCCATGGACGCCGGTCTCGCCTCTGTGTTGTTCTGGGGTGCGCTGGCCTTCGCGCTGTTGGTCGCGTTCCTCGTCACGTGGCCGATCAACAAGTGGATCATCGGACGGGGGAAGGGCCATGCGGTCATTCATGCCTACCACCACTGACGACCCGCACTCCTGAGGCCTCTCCTACGAGCGATAGCGCGAAGACCGACAGCGAAGCGCCCTCGTATCGAGGGCGCTTGCTTCGCTTCGTGCTCTACGCCGTCGCCTTGACGGCTGAGCCCGCCGCGGTCCGCTCCCGCGTGACGCGGCGGCGCCGGGTCGGCAGCCCGAGCGTCGGGTTGGCCACGCCCCAGGCGGCGCCTTTGCAGACCAGCTCCTTGTAGACGGCGGCGAGCCGTCCGGCCAGGACCGCCGGTACGGCGCGGTCGTCGGCGGTGACGTACTGGATCAAACCCTCCTTGCGGCCCAGTGAGATGCACTGGTTGAAGTAGCGGATCGGCGTGTTCGGGAGTTTCCCGCCGGTCAGGCGCGCCGCGATCGCGTCGGCGGCCTGCCACGCGGTCGGAATTCCCGAGGCGCACGACATCCGCAGCGGCTTGTCCCCTGGGCCCATCACCATGGCCGCGTCGCCGACGGCGTACACGTCCGGGTGTGAGACCGAGCGCATGGTCCCGTCGACCACGATCTGGCCGCTGCCGGTGACCTCCAGCGTGGTCGCCTTCGCGATCGGGTGGGTCGCGAAGCCGGCGGTCCACACGGTGACCGCGGCCGGGATGGCCGTGCCGTCGGCGGTGGCGACGCGGTCCGCTTCGACACCGGTGACGGCGGCGTGCTCGTGCACGGTGATCCCGAGCTTGCTGAAGACCTTCCGCAGGTGCTCGCGGCCTTTGGGCGAAAGCCAGTCGCCGAGGCCGGCGCGGGCGGCGAGGGTGACGTCGAGGTCCGGGCGGGCCTCGGCGATCTCGGTCGTGGCTTCCACGCCGGTGAGGCCGCCGCCGACGACGACCACGCTCTGCCCGGCGTCGAGGCGGGCCAGGCGCTCGCGCAGCCGAAGTGCTCCGGGGCGGCTGGCGATCTCATAGGCGTGCTCGGCGGTCCCGGGGACGCCTTGGGCGTTCCAGCCGCTGCCGAGGGCGTAGACGAGCGTGTCGTAGGCGAGTTCTTCTGCGCCGGACTCGGGCGCGATCGAGGCTGCGCCGGACTCGGGCGCGATCGAGGCCGCGCCGGACTCGAACGGCGCGATCGGGCCTGCGCCGTTCGCGTCGATGACGGTGACGGTCTTGCGGTCGACGTCGACGCCGGTGACCTTCGCGAGCCTCAGCTCGACGCCGGTGCCCGCGAACATCTCGCTGAACGGCCGGGGCTTGAGGTCCTGTCCGGTCGCCAGCTGGTGCATGCGGACGCGTTCGACGAAGTCGGGCTCGGCGTTGACGAGGGTGATGGCGACGTCCTCGCGGCGCAGCCGCTTGGCGAGGCGGCCGGCGGCGATGGCTCCGGTGTATCCGGCTCCGAGGACGACGATGCGGTGCTGCATGTCCTTGCTCCTGTCGTGCGCGGGTTTGCCCCTTGAACCGGGCGGCCCGCCGTTTCCTGACAGGAACGCGATGTGAAGCACCTCACACAAGCGGTCAGAAGCCGTTGAACAGGGGCTCCCCGTGGTCGACGCCCGCCCACTGCGCGGTCGCGCGTTCGAGCTTGTCGGGGTTGACCTGGTTGCGGAACGCGGCGATACCATCGGCGGTGACCTCCAGGCACATGACGCCGATGACCCGCCCGTCCACGACGGCCACGACGGCGGGGTCGCCGTTGGCGGTCCAGGCGTAGATCTCGGGCACGCCGCCGGCCAGGACGCGCTTGGCCTCGCTGGGTTTGAACAGGCCCCGCAGGAACTTCGCGACCGCGACGGCGCCCTCGAACGCCTTGGCGCGGGCCGGAACTTTCCCACCGCCGTCGCCGATCGAGATGGCGTCCTGGGTGAGCAGGCGCACGAGCGGCTCGGTCCGGCCGCTGGTGGCGGCCGCCAGGAACTCCTCGACGATCCGCCGGGCGGCGGCCTTGTCGATCTCGGTGCGGGCCTTGCCGTCCGCGACGTGCTTCTTGGCGCGGTGGAAGATCTGCTGGCTGGCGGCCTCGGTGATGTCGAGGATCTCGGCGATCTCCCGATGCGGATAGTCGAAGGCCTCCCGCAGCACGTAAACCGCCCGCTCGTTGGGGGAGAGGCGCTCCATGAGGGTGAGGACCGCGTAGGAGACCGATTCGCGCTGCTCGGCGGTGTCGGCAGGGCCGAGCATCGGGTCCCCGGCGAGCAGGGGCTCGGGAAGCCATTGGCCCACATAGGTCTCGCGGCGCGCCCGTGCGGAGGTGAGCTGGTTGAGGCACAGGTTGGTGAGGACCTTCGTCAGCCAGGCCTCGGGGACCTCGATGCGGTCGACGTCGGCGGCCTGCCAGCGCAGGAACGTCTCCTGCACGGCGTCCTCCGCTTCGCCCGCGGAGCCGAGGAGGCGGTAGGCGATGGCCTCCATGCGCGGCCTGGAGACCTCGAACCGGTCGACGTCGTCCGCGGTCAAGGGCATGGCCCGATCCTAGCCCGCACGGCGTGCGACGCGCCCTGATCTGCACGGCCACGGCTACGCTGCCTTATGCGCCGCAAGACCACCACCGTCCTGTCCGTCGCCGCCCTGCTGATCGCCGGCACGGCCACGGCCTGCAGGACCACTGCCGACCCCGACCCCGGCACCGCAACAGGCACCGAAGGCACCGCAACCGGCACCGCAACCGGCACCGCAACCGGCACCGCACCCAGCAGCGGAAGCGAGGTGGACTCCGTCACCCTGCCCGCCTCCCTCACCGCCCAGAAGCTGAGGTGGAAGCCCTGCCCAGCCCCGTCCGTCCTCCAGGGCGCTGACAGAAGACCGGGCAGGCTGGCGGACGGCACCGCCTGGCAGTGCACGACGATGAAGGTGCCACTCGACTACGCGAAGCCGGACGGCGAGACGATCGACCTCGCCCTCATCCGGGCCGAGGCCAAACCGAAGACCGAGTCCAAGGGACGGATCGGCTCGCTCGTCTTCAACTTCGGCGGCCCCGGCAGCTCCGGAGTGGCCTCCCTGCCCCAGTTCGCCGCCGACGAGTACATGAAGCTGCACGAGCGCTACGACCTGGTGAGCTTCGACCCGCGCGGCATCGGCAACAGCGGGGGCGTGCGCTGCCTGGACGACAAGGCCCTCGAACGCTGGCTCGCGGCCGATACCACCCCTGACGACGCCACCGAGCTGGGGCAACTGCGCACCAGGTCCAAGGCGTTCATCCGGGCCTGCGAGAAGAACTCCGGCAGGATACTGCCGCACGTCGACACCGTCAGCGCCGCTCGCGACATGGACCTGATGCGTCAGCTCCTCGGCGACCGCAAGCTCAACTACTTCGGCATCTCGTACGGCACCGAACTGGGCGGCGTCTACGCCCACCTCTTCCCCGAGAACGTCGGCCGCACCGTCCTCGACGCCGTCGTCGACCCCACCCAGGACGATGCGGCCGTGGCCCTCAGCCAGGCCAAGGGCTTCCAGTTGGCGCTGGAGAACTTCATGAAGGACTGCGCCAAGGAGCCCGACTGCCCCACCGGCTCCGGCCCCGCCGCCCGTGAGAACACCGACGCGGGGATCCGCAAGATCACGGCCCTGCTGAAGCGGCTCGACAGCAAGCCGCTGAAGGCCGGCGAGGACGGCGGCGAGCTCACCCAGGCCGAGGCACTCACCGGCATGGCGGCCGCGCTGTACGGCAAGGAGACCTGGGTCATGCTGAAGTCCGGGCTGCGGGACGCCATGAAGAAGGACGGGGACGGACGCTGGCTCCAGTTCCTCGCCGACTTCTACAACGGCCGGGACAAGAACGGCCGGTACAACAATCTCCAGTCCGCCTACACGGCCGTGATCTGCGCCGATTCCAGCGACCGCTACACCGAGCAGGATGTCCTGAACCGGCTCCCGGAGTTCCGTGACGCATCGCCCGTCTTCGGCGAATCCATGGCCTGGACCCTGCTCACCTGCTCCGGCTGGAAGGTCAGGGAAGGATCGTCGCGGACCGTCGAGGTCAGCGCCAAGGGCGCGGAGCCCATCGTCGTCATCGGCACCACAGGCGATCCGGCCACCCCGTACGAGGGCGCCCGGCGGATGGCCGACCAGCTCGGCGAGGGCGTCGGCGTCGAGGTCGCGTACAAGGGCGAGGGCCATGGCGCCTACCCCGGCAGCGACTGCGTCACCGACGCGGTGGACGGCTATCTGCTCGATGGCAAGGTCCCGGCCGACGGCACTGTCTGCTCGTGACGCCCGGTGCCTCCGGAGGCGTCAGGTGTTGGATGTCCGCTTTGTAACCAAGCCTTGACGCCCATGGATAGGACAAGTTAACTTCCTTGAACTTCAGGATTAACGTTCACGTGAACGTTAATCCTCTTGGTTCGTAGGAGGACGACTTGGAAAGCGATGATCTGCGTCGCGCGCTGATCGCGGCCGATCCGAAGCTGTCGAAGTTCAACCCGCTGCCCCGCATCCTCGCCTTCGACGAGTTCAACACCGGCACCCACGGCTGGACCGAGCTCATCGGCAACCATGACGGCCACGGCAATCTCGACACCGTCGACAAGCACATGCGCGACTTCCGTCCGCCGCAGCTCAGCTCATGCGACTTCTTCGACACCGGCACGCACGGCGCGATGAGCGGCACGTACGCGCTCAAGGTGGCCACCAGAGCGGTCACCGGACACACGGGGGTGGCGATCCGCCGGCTGACGATGGCGCGGCGCGGGATCGTGCAGTTCGAGACCTATTTCACCTACAAGAGCGAGGCGGCGACGGCAGAGTCCAGCCTCGGCAACCGCTTCGGCGAGATCGAGTGGGACGGCAACCTGCACCCGTCGGAGGCGCAGTTCGGCTGCTTCACGATCGCGACCGACCTGTGCGACGGCGACGGCGTCCGCTACCACACGGTGATGCGCTACCAGAACACCGACCTGGACAACAAGCTGACCAGGCGCTGGGTGTACCCGGTGGTGCCCGAGCCGACGCCAAAGGAGAACCTGCACAACCAGGACAACCTGGTGGCGACCGAGGACTTCACCGCGCCCAACCCCGAGGACTGGCAACCGCTCGACGAGGAGCCGCAGTTCCTCTGCTACAACGAGGTGCCGACCAAGGTCAACTGGCACTACTTGCGCTGGCAGTTCGACACCCGCTCGCGGACCAACGTCGAACTTCAGGTCAACGACCGGGTGATGGATCTACGTGACGTCCCTGTCCCGCACTATCCGGACAGGTATGACGGCTTGGAGAACCTGCTGAACTTCTACGTCAGCGTGCGGACCCATTCTCCCGTCCGCAACTTCCTCTTCCTTGATTCCGCCCTGATCTCCGTGGATTGGTGAGCATCGGCATGAAGAACGCTCAGACGGCAGTACTCGAGCGGAACACCACTTTCACCGCAGATTTCACGACTGAGCCGTACGAAGCCGCATGGGCGGGCGAAGCCCGATGGTTCGTGCGGACGCTGGAGCTCGAAGGTGAGCAACCCAGCCTCCACCTCGTCACCCAGATCTCCCCTGACGGGCTGCATTGGTGCGACGAGGAGACACCTGAGCTGGTGACCACTGAGCCGGGCTTGGTGTCCTGGCGCGTGCGGGAGTTCGGTCACTGGCTGCGGCTGCGGGCTTCACTTCGCGGGGGCGATCCGAAGGCGAAAGTCCTGATCTACCTGGCACTCAAGAGCTGACAGAGCTGACAGAAGGTAAGCGACATGGACGATGTAGGCAGGCGCCAGTTCCTCACCCTCCTCGGAGGGACTGTCCTGATCGCAGGATGCGCCCCTGGCGGGCCCGGCTCCGACCAGAACGCCCCGCTCAGCGCCGCGTTCAACCAGGCCATCAACGACCTGGACCCACACGGTCCGAGCGCGGTCGACGAGGCGTCGCTGCTGGCCAACCGGCAGATCTACGACACCCTCGTGACCAGGACCGGCGCCGAGCCGGTGCCGAGCCTGGCCACGTCGTGGACCCAGCCCGACGACAAGACGTGGGTGTTCACGCTTCGCGAGGACGTCACCTTCCATGACGGCAGCAAGCTGACCTCGGCCGATGTGAAGGCCTCGCTGGAACGGCTGGCCAAGTCGACCGGGCCGCAGAAGCCGCTGTGGGCCGCGGTCGCCTCGGTGGAGGCGCCGGATGCGCGGACCGTCAAGATCACCACCACCGAGCCGCTCGGCACGATGCTGGTGAACCTGACGCTGGCGTTCATCCTCCCGGCGGCCCAGATGGGCAAGGCGGGCTTCTTCCGCAAGCCGGTGGGAAGCGGGCCGTTCGCCGTGGAGTCGTTCACGCCGTCGTCACAGCTGGTCCTCACCCCGGTGAAGAACTACTGGGGCGGCGCGTCCACGCTGCGGGGCCTGCGCCTGCCCTACATCCCCGAGGCGTCCACGCGGATGACCTCGCTGCAGAACGGCGAGGTGGACGTCACCTGGATCATTCCGCCCGACGAGCTCAAGCGCCTGCGCCAGGTTTCCGGGATCTCCGTCGCGAGCACACCGGGCCTGAACTACTTCCTGACCTGGTTCAACTGCGCGCGCAAGCCGTTCACCGACCCCAAGGTGCGCCGCGCGCTCTCCCACGCGCTCGACGTCAAGGGCATCGTCGCCAACCTGTACGGCGAGGCCGCGACGGTCATGGACGCGCCCATCCCGGCGGCGGTGTTCGGACACGCCCCGCAGAAGCCCTATGAGTACGACCCCGACCTGGCCAAGAAGGAGCTGGTAGAGGCGGGATACGCGGACGGCATCCGTACCTCCATGATGTGGTTCAGGGACACCGGGCCCTTGGCCACCGAGCTGGCCCAGTCGTTCATCTCCGCGTGGGCCAAGGTGGGCGTGGTCGTCGAGCCGCAGCAGATCGAGAAGGCCGCCTGGATCAAGCGGCTGACCGCGCTCGACTGGGACATCGAGCTCCAGGTCAACACCGTGACCACCGCAGACGCCGACTACACGCTCGGCCGCTTGTACACCTCGGCGGCCAACCGCATGGGCTACGCCAACAAGGAGCTCGACGCGCTCCTCGCCGAGGCCAAGTCGACCGCCGACCAGGACAAACGCAAGGCCCTCTACGGCCAGGCGTGCGCGATCATCTGGTCCGACGCGGTCGGCGTGTTCCCGGCGGCGCTGACCGCCACGTACGGCGTGCGCTCCACGGTCAAGGGCTTCCGCCCGGCGGCCAACAGCCAGCCCGAGTTCAGGACGGTCTCCGCCGATCATGCCTGAGGGACGCCGTACGACGCTGAAAGACATCGCCGAGAGCCTCGGGGTGTCGGTCAACACCGTGTCGCGGGCGCTGTTGGACAAGGACAGCGTCGGCGTGGAGACCAGGAACCGGGTCAAGGCGGAGGCGGCCCGGCTCGGCTACGTGCCGAACGTGACCGCCCGCTCCCTGGTCCTGGGCTCCGCGACCACGCTCGGCATGGTGATCACGAATCCGTCCAACCCGTTCTACGCGCAGCTGATCAGCGGCATGGAGCAGCACTGCCGTGAGCACGGCTACTCGCTGCTGCTGATGGCGACCGAGGAGTCTCTGGACAACGAGCGGCGAGCAGCCGAGGAGCTGCTGCGCCGCGGCGTCGACGGGGTCCTGATGGTGGCCGTGCAGGAGGGCGCCGAGCACTGGCGCCCGTTCCGCTCGGCCGGGGTGCCGCTGGTGCTGATCAACCGTGACATCCCCGAGCTGAACGCCGACCTCGTGGGCGTCGATCACGCTCGCGGCGGCTACGAGGCGGCCAGGCACGCCCTTGACCAGGGCGCCAGGAAGATCTACTTCCTGGAGGAGGACCTGGGCGTCTCCTCGGTCGCCGACCGGGTCGAGGGCTACCGCCGTGCCATGGCCGAAAGCGGGCTGCCGATGCGGCAGGACACGGTGATCAAGGTCCCGACCAGGCGGCGGGAACAGAGCGCGATGCCGTGGGACCCGAGCGAGGCCTACCGGATGGCCCGCGAGGTGATCAGCGCCGCCGAGCGCCCGATGGCCTTCGTCGCGGGGAACGACTACTTCGCGCTGGCCATATACCGCGTCGCGCACGAGGCGGGGCTGCGCGTCCCCGAAGACGTGCTGGTCGTCGGGTACGGCGGCCACCCCTTCGCGCCCTACGTCATACCGTCGCTCACCACGGTCGACCTGCCCGCCGCGGAGATCGCGGTGTCGGCGGTCGACTGCATGCTGCGGCGGCTGACCAAGTCGGCCACGGGCTCGCCGGAGAAGATCCTCTTCCAGCCGACGCTCATCGTGCGCGGATCGAGCCGCCGATGACCGGATTCCTCGGACGCCGCCTCGCCCAGGCGCTCTTGCAGATCTGGGGCGCGGTCACCATCGTCTTCATCGCGCTGCGCGTGCTGCCCGGCGACCCCGCCGAGCTGATCCTCGGCAGCCAGGCCACCCCCGAGCAGCTGGCCGAGCTCCGCACCGAGCTGGGCCTGGATCAGTCCATCATCGCGCAGTACTTCGGTCACCTGCTCGACGTGCTGCGCCTGGACTTCGGCGACTCCTGGCGGCAGGGCGGCAGCGCTCTGGACGCCACGCTGGAACGGCTCGGCCCCACACTGAGCCTGTCGATCTGGGCCATGATCTTCACCGTGGTGCTCGGATTCCTGGCGGGCACGTTCGCGGCCAGGCACGCCAACACCGTGGCCGACCACCTGGTCTCCGTCTCGTCGCTGGTCGGGCAGGCTCTGCCGCCGTTCTGGATCGGCATCATGCTGTCACTGATCTTCGCCAGGCTGCTGCAGATCCTGCCGAGCACCGCCGACGGCACCATGGCGAGCCTGCTGCTGCCCGCGCTGACGCTGGCGCTGCCGTTCGTCGGCTGGCTCGGCCGTCTGGTGCGCACCGGGATTCTTGAGGAGATGAACCAGGACTACGTGCGCACGGCTCGGGCCAAGGGCCTGAGCAGGCGGGTGGTCTTCTACATCCACGTGCTGCGCAACACGTTGGTGCCCGTCGTGACCATGCTCGGCCTGCTGATGGGCTTCTTCATCGCCAACGGCGTCATCGTCGAGGTGGTCTTCGCCTGGCCGGGGATCGGCTCGCTGCTCGTCGACTCGATCACCTTCCGCGACTACTCCGTGGTCGAGGCCGTCCTCACTGTGGTCACCGTCTGCTACATCACGCTCAACCTGCTGGTCGACGTGCTCTACAGCTACCTCGACCCCAGGATCCAGTTGGAGAACGCATGACGCTCGACACCGCCGTCCTCCGGCGGCTGCCCCTGCGGGCGCGGCTGGCCATCGGGACGGTGCTGCTGTTCGCGGTCGCCGGCGTGGTAGGGCCGTTCCTGGTCCCGTTCGAGGCCGCGGTCACCAGCCCGCAGGACCGGCTGCTGCCTCCGGGCAGCCGGTTGTCCGACGGCGCCATCGCCTGGCTCGGCACGGACCAGGTGGGCCAGGACCTGCTGGCCGAGGTGCTGGCCGGCATGCGCACGTCGCTGACCGTGGCGCTGGTGACTGTGCTGGTGGGCGGGTCGATCGGCCTGGTGCTCGGCCTCCTGTCCGGATATTTCGGTAGCTGGACCGATGGCATCATCTCCCGCATCGGCGACATCCAGCTCGCCTTCCCCAGCCTGCTCCTGGCGATCCTGCTGGCGGGCGTCCTCGGGCCCAGCATGGTCAACGTGATCATCGCGCTCGCCGTGACCCGATGGGTGATCTTCGCGAGAGTGGTGCGCGGGTCGGCGCTGGCCGTACGGCACCGCGAGTTCGTCGACTCCGCCCGCGTCCTCGGCGCCTCCCACGGGCGCATCCTCATCCACTACATCCTGCCCTCCTGCCTGCCGCCGCTGCTCGTGGCGGCGACCGTGCAGGTCGGCCTGACCATGGTCGCCGAGGCCTCGCTGAGCTTCCTCGGCCTCGGCGTGCCCGCCTCGCAGGCCTCCTGGGGCGCCACCATCGCGCAGGGCCGCGACTACCTGGCCTCCGCCTGGTGGATCGCCGCCGCGCCCGGCCTCGCCCTGGCGCTCGTGGTGGTCAGCATCGGCGTGCTCGGTGACCTGTTGCGAGACCTGTCCGACCCGATGACGGAGCTGAGCGCATGAGCCCCCTGCTGGAGGTCGAGGATCTGGCCGTGGAGTTCGGCGGCACCCGCGTCGTGCGCGGCGTCTCCTTCCAGGTCGAGGAGGGCGAGACGCTGGCCGTCGTCGGTGAGTCGGGCAGCGGCAAGAGCGTGACCGCGCAGTCGCTGCTCGGCCTGGTGCCGCACGGCGCCCGGCTGGCCGCAGGCCGCATCCGCATCGAGGGGCAGGAGGTCACCGGGCTCACCGACGAGCAATGGCAGAAGCTCCGCGGCGAGCGCATCTCCATGATCTTCCAGGATCCGCTCAGCGCGCTGAACCCGTCGCTGACGGTCGGCTACCAGATCGGCGAGATGTTCCGGAGGCACCGCGGCCTCGGCAGGAAGGAGGCGCGCAGCCGTTCGGCCGAGCTGATGAGCCTGGTCGGCATCCCCGACGCCACCCGGCGGCTGGACGAGCATCCCCACCGCTTCTCCGGCGGCATGCGCCAGCGCGTGATGATCGCCATGGCGCTGGCCCTCCACCCTCGCCTGCTCGTCGCCGATGAGCCGACCACCGCGCTGGACGTCACCGTACAGGCCCAGATCCTGCGCTTGCTGCGCGAACGCCAGCGGGCGGAACGCCTCGGCCTGATCCTCATCAGCCACGACCTGGGCGTGGTCGCCAGAGCCGCCGAACGGGTCGCCGTCATGTACGCGGGCCGGATCGTGGAGACGGGAACCGTGCCCGAGGTGTACGAGCGGCCCGCCCATCCCTACACCCGCGGCCTGATGCGCGCCGTGCCCTCCGTGCGCGACGACAGGCCGCTGGAGATGATCGGCGGCCAGCCGCCCGACCTGAGCAAGCCGCTGACCGGCTGCTCTTTCGCCGCCCGCTGCCCGCTCGCCCGCGACGTTTGCCGCGAGAGCGATCCCGAACCCCGTCAACTCGGACCCGGGCGCACGAGCGCCTGCCACTTCGCCGAGGAGGTGATCGCGCATGCTTGAGCTCGTCGATCTCGTCACCACCTACCGCACGCGCCGCGTCGAGGTGCAGGCGGTGGCCGGGGTGAGCCTCACTGTCGCCGAAGGCGAGACCGTGGGCCTGGTCGGCGAGTCCGGCTGCGGCAAGTCCACCGTGGCCAGGACCATCGTCGGCCTCGTCCGCCCTGCCTCCGGTGAGGTGCTCTTCGAGGGCAAGGACCTGGCGTCGCTGCCCGCCAAGGAGCTGCGGCGGCTCAGGCAGGAGATCCAGCTGATCTTTCAGGACCCGTACGCGTCGCTCAACCCGCGTATGAAGGTATCCGCGCTGATCAAGGAGGCTTGGCGGATCCACCCCGGCCTGGTGCCACGCGAACGGTGGGACGAGGAGATGCGCGACCTGCTCGACCGGGTCGGGCTGCGGCCCGAGCACGCCGACCGCTACCCCCACCAGTTCTCGGGCGGGCAGCGCCAGCGCATCAGCATCGCCAGGGCGCTGGCCGTGCGGCCGCGCCTGATCATCTGCGACGAGGCCGTCTCCGCGCTCGACGTCTCGGTCCGCGCCCAGATTCTCAACCTGCTGCAGGAGCTCCAGCGCGACCTCGGCGTCGCGTACCTGTTCATCTCCCACGACCTCGGCGTCGTCCACCACCTGTGCGACCGGGTGGCGGTGATGTACCTCGGCAAGGTCGCCGAGATCGGCCCGAAGGACAGCATCTACGCCAAGCCCGCCCACCCCTACACCCAGGCGCTGCTGTCGGCCGCGCCCGGGATCGACGACTGGCGAGAGACCGGCCGTCACGAGATCGTCCTGTCGGGAGATGTTCCCTCCCCGTTGTCGCCGCCGACAGGCTGCCGGTTCCGCACCCGGTGTTGGCTGGCCCAGGATCGGTGCCGCGACGAGGAACCCTTACTGATCGAAAGAGGCGCCGGCCACCCGGTCGCCTGCCACTTCGCCGCCTCATAAGGAGATCTCCATGACCAAGACGGTCATGTCCGCGCTGGCCGCCGCCGCGCTGGCCTTACCGCTCGCCGTGTCCGTCCCCGCGTCCGCCGCCGACTCCACCTGCGCCGCCGCGCCCCTCGTCCCGGTCACCTCGGGCGCCGTGTTCAACAACCCCGTCGCGGGCGAGGGCGCCGCCATCGTCCAGTGGCTCTGCTCCATGATCAAGCAGACCCCGGCGGGCGCCAGGATCAGGGTGGCGCACTTCGTCATGTCGGGTGCGGCGGGCGAGGGCTTCGCGACCGAGCTGATCAAGGCCCGCGACCGCGGCGTTCACGTGCAGGTGCTCGTCGACGGCGACACCCGCGGCGGCACGGTGGCCGCCCAGCTCGCCGCCGCACTCGGCACCGACATCACGGCGACCTCCTGGCTGCACGTCTGCACCGGGCCGATGTCGGGCGGCACCGCCGCGTGCATCGGCAACAAGGGCCAGCACAACAAGTTCTACCTGTTCTCCCGCACCGGCTCCGCCTCCGACGTCGTCGTGCAGTCGTCGGCCAACCTCACCGACCTGAACTCCACGACGTACTGGAACAACGCCGTCACCTTCACCGATGACCGGCAGCTGTCGCGTGCGTACAACAGCTACTTCGAGGACCTCGCGGCCGAGCGCAAGAACCTCGACTACAACCGCACCGTGCACACCGGCTCCGTCGTCGCCACCTTCTTCCCGCAGGCCGAGGGTGACATCATCGTCGACAGCCTGCGCAGAGTGTCGTGCCGGCCGGGTGAGAAGATCCGCGTGGGCATGTCCGAGTGGGACACCTTCCGCATCGCGATCGCCGACAGGCTGCGCGAGCTGGCCAGGAGCGGCTGCGACGTGCAGATCGTCGCCGGGATCCTCAGCCCGGAGGTCAAGCAGAGTCTCCTCACCGAGCCGCGCGTCGACCTGCGCCTGCTCGCCGACGGCAGCGCGCTGCCCGGGCGCATCCACTCCAAGTACCTGCTGGTGGACGGCAAGGTGTACACGGGCAGCCACAACTTCAACGAGACGTCACTGCGCCGCAACGACGAGACCCTGCTGCGCGTGAACGACCGCGGGATCTACGGCCAGTACGTCGCCAACTTCGAAACCCTCCGCGCCGCCGCCGTCCCTGCCAACCTCTGACCCTCCATCGCCCCGACCAGCGCGGCGCTGCTCGCGCTCCGTTCTGCGCCACGAAGGCCGCCCCCAGGACCGACCACGGCGGCTGCTCTCTCATCCTGGGACGCCCCGGTGACGGGGCCGTGCGCGTCGGCGCAATGTGCTTGAGCCTCGCCAATGATGATCAGTTCGGCCGGTGCGTGGTCGACCTGGAGGGTGGTGTGGTCGATGCCGTAGGTCTCACGCAGCATGCGCTCGGCGGCCTGCCGGATCGTGTGGCAGTCGGCGCCCGGCGTGACCAGGATGTGCGCCGACAGGGCGGCGTACCCGGAGGTGACCTCCCATACGTGCAGGTCGTGGACTTCGGCGACGTCATCGAGCGCGGCGGTCTTCTGGCCGATCTCTGCGGGGTTCATGCCGACCGGCGCCGCCTCCATGAACACCCGGCCGGCGTCCCTGACCAGGCCCCATCCGGCCTTGAGCATCAGCCCGGCCACCACCAGCGCGGCCAGCGCGTCGGCTCGGGCCCAGCCCGTCCACCACACCACCGCACCGGCGACGGTCGTGGCGATGAAGGCGAACAGGTCGTTGAGGATGTGCTGGTAGGCGCCTTCGACGTTCAGGCTGGAGCGGTCGGCCCGTGACAACATCCAGGTCGCGACGAGGTTGACGGCGATCCCCGCCAGCCCGGTGACCACCACGTACGCGCCCTCCACCTCGGGAGGATCGATGACGCGGCGGACGCCTTCGTACAGGAAGTAGGCGCTCAGGAGCAGCAGCGTGATGCCGTTGATCTGAGCTGAGAGGATCTCCGCACGCTTGAGCCCGTAGGTGAATCCGCCCCGCGGCGGCTTGGCGGCGATCCGCATGGCGATCAGCGCGAAGACGATCGCCACCGCGTCGGTGAGCATGTGACCGGCATCGGAGATCAACGCCAGCGATTGCGCGATCACGCCGATGACCACCTCGATCGCCATGAAGGCGACGATCAACGCCAGCGCGCCGCCCAGAAGGCGCCGGTCGGCGTCCACGCTTACCGCATGGCCATGTCCGTGACCGTGGTCGTGTCGAGGATGGCCTTGATCGGTCATCGCTGAACCCCTTTGCCCCTTCGGAGATCGCACTGCCAACACTTGAATGACTGCTCATATGAGAGGTTGAACCATGCCTTCCATGCTGTCAAGGCCGTGTAGCACCCATCGGGACAGAGTGACCCGGCCATACGGCAGCACCAAACACCTGAACAGCGATTCAGATGTTTAAGCAATACGTAACGAGTCAACAACTCTGCGTAAGGAAAGGAGTCGCCCACATCTTCCCTCACGGCCTGCCCGAATTCTCCGAGGGGCCGGCAGCGGAGCGAGCCTCCGAAGGATACGTCGCGCCATCGCTCAGCAATCGATCTGTTGAAAGGACACGGCCATGCACCCAGACCAGGACGGGCATGACCACGCCCCTACCGAAGTGCTCGACGAGCGCCAAGTCCGCACGTACCTGACGAGTCCCGCCACGGTGCTGGACCCGACCGCGGTCCGCAACCAGGTCTTCACCGTGGTACGCCTGCGGGAGGGGTACGACCTGACCGAGGTGGACGCCTTCCTCGGCAACGTGGAGGCCTCACTCGGAGTGCTCCTGCGAGAGAACGCCGAACTGCGCGCTCGCAACACTTCGGATGCGCGGTCGAAAGCCGATTCCGCCCGGATCATCGCCCTGGCCCAAGAGACGGCCGATCGCGCGGTCGCCGCCGCCCGTCAGGAGGCGGACCGCATCACGCGGGAGGCCCGCGACCAGGCCGAAGCCCTCATCGAGGAGTCCCTGGACCAGGCCGCGGCTCAGCAAGCACTGGAGCGGCAGGTCCACTCGCTGAATCGCTCGGTGACCGGCTATCGCGACCGCTTGGCGAACACTCTGCAGACCCAGCTGAGCCAGATCCAGGACCTCCTCGCCGAGCTGACCGAGATAGGCGACAGCCGGCAGACCTCCTCATCCGACGCCGATCCGATCATCGATCGCCAGCCGCCTGAATAGGGAGGACCCGTGCAGACAACAACGTGGATGCTTGCCCTTGGACCCGTGCTTGAAGGCGGGCGACCGGGGGACGAGGCGTGGCTCGCCGTAGGGCTGGTCTCGCTCTCCACGCTGGCCGGAGCATGGCTGGCCCGGCGTGCCTCCGAACGGTTGACCATGTGGCTGACCGTCGCCTCGGCCATGATGATGGTCACGGCGCTGACCGATCTCCTCCCGGACGCCTGGCAGGATGCCGTCGAGCACGGGGTTCCGCTGTGGGTCGTCGGCGTCTCCGTCGCCGCCGGCTTCCTCGTGATCACCTACTTCACCCGTAAGGGCTGCGGGCATGGTCACCGTCGCCCAAGGACCCTCGCAAGGCACGCACCTGGTCTGCACCGGCGGGTCAAACAAGCCGTGGGCGCCGCCTTGTTCGGCGGAATGGGGACGGCGGCGGCCCTGACCGTGCATCGCACCATAGAAGGAGCGACGTTGGCGCTTGCCGCCTCGGCCGTCGTCGTCATCGCTTTGATGGTGCACTCCGCGAGCGAGGGCCTGGCTCTGGCCGCCCTTCTCGACATGGCCCGGCAGCGGCTGTGGCCGTGGCTGGTGGTCTCGTGTGTCAGTCCCGCCGTCGGCGTCCTCGTCGCCGGGGCCGGTCCGATCCCTGGCCAGGTGGTGCCGCTCCTGCTGGGCGCGGTCACCGGAGTGCTGTTGCGTACCGCCATCGTCGGTATTCGTCTGGCCTCCGGGAACGGGAGCGGGCTTCCCCGCCGGCATCTCGTCCTCGCGGGAGTGGCGGCGGCCACGATGACAGCGGGCCTGGCCGCCTTGCACTGGGTCAGTCCGCCCTTGGTGAGCGACGACACGAAGCACGACGGTCTCCGCCCGAAGACGAATCAGCGGGTTCAGCCGACCGATGGGCCGAACGCACGCGTACGGCCCACACCCACCTCGTCACCGGCCAAGCGCCCGCGGATGCATCCTCGGGAGGGGGCGAAGCTGGACGGATGACTCAGAATGCCGGTCAAGCCGCAGGTGACGGACCGTTCTCGTCACCGGGGCTCCTCATCGGACTCTTCCGACGGCAACACCGAGGCGGCAGCCGACCGTTAGCCTGGCCCAGTCGAGGTGAAGGCAGGGTAGTGGGGCAACTCGGCGACATCCCACTCTGCGGTTGTCTCCAACCATGCCTGGACGGCTTCCCGGACAGCGGGGAGCTCGTCCCGGCCCCGGTCGAGCTCGTTGAGCAGACGACCCCACCGGTAGCGCAGGAGCTGGCGCTCGCTCGGCACCGGTGTCCGGGTGGAATGCATGGGCTGATCCCGCTTTTGGGCCCGCGGAAAGAGGACCCATGTCATGTGAATCGTCCAGGTGGCCACCGCCTTCCGCATCCCTGCCTCCCAAAGCTCGTCGTCGGCCAGCTCGGGATGAACGGCGACCACCTCCTTGCGATAGACGTCCTCGATCTCCGCTTCCAACCCGGGCGGCAGCCGGAACACGCACCAGCACGTCGCGAACGGCATGCGTACGTAGGCCGCTTCGAGAAAGGCCGAGTGATATCCGGCGCCCTCGAAGTCGAGCACCCGCAGCCCGTCCGCCGTCAGCAGGTTGTTGTCCGGGCAGATGTCACCTGGGGAGAACACCGGATACCGCTCGCTGCTCGCCTCCAGCGCCGTCAGTTCGTCCTCAAGCCCCGAAGGTGCAACGGGTAACACCTCTTCCAGATCGCCTATGTCGCCGAAGAGACGCCATCCCGCGCCCACTCCCGAGTAGCCGGCCCGAGATCGCTCCCACTCCTGCTGTCGCCCTGCGGCGGCCACGGCGATCCGCCCGTACGTCCGCGCCCACGCGAGCAGCCCTTCCCTCGCCGCTTCCGCCGAGTCCCCGAGCAGCACGTCAGCCAGGCTCGGCGCGACGCCGAGGTCCGACATCACGATCAGTGGGAAGGACGGGTCCACAGCCAGCAATCGGGGCCCGAACCCGCCGCTCAGCGGCAAGCCGGCCGCCTCGGCCGCGAAGCCCGCAGCGTCCCGATACGCCTTCACCACCACCGCGCCGCCATCGTCAGTCACACACCGCAGGACGTGGCTGCGCGAGCTCCCGCCCAGATCGACCGGCCGGTTGACCCTCTTGCCCAAGACCGCCGAGGCTGCCGCCAAGATCTTCTCCACGCCCAAGACTCTAGAGGCCCACTGGCTCGGATGTGGCGGCGCTCTCGAGCCACCAGGCTCCAGGAAACTGACGTCTGACGTAACTTACATAGAAGGATAGTTGCTTCCCATGCTAGTTTCCTTGTGTGCGGACCTTCGTTGGCAGGGCTGAGGAGTTGGCGGCGCTCGAAGCGTGGTGGGCGGGCTCCGCGCCGCGTCCGGCCATGGTGTGGGGGCGGCGGCGCGTCGGAAAGACCGCGTTGATCGAGAAGTTCGCCGAAGGCAAGCGGATGGTCTTTCACACCGCGGCGCGGCGGCCCGCGGTGGACGAGCTCCGGGAGTTGTCGAGCCGGATGGCACCGGCGGCGGCGGAGTCGCTTCGTGATCTGCGGGAGCGGCCGTACGAGCGTTGGGAAGATCTGCTCGACGGCCTTGCGGAGCTGGCCCGGGACGAGCCGCTGCTCCTCGTTCTGGACGAGTTTCCCGAGCTGATCGCCGCCTCGCCCGCGTTGCCGACGATTCTGCGGGCGTTTCTGGACCGATCGCAGGGGCACACCCGCCTGCGGATCTTGATCTGCGGATCCTCGGTCCGGGTGATGGCGGCGATGCAGGACTACCGCGAGCCGCTGTACGGCCGGTTCGACGAGAGCATTCTGCTGCATCCGTTCCGCCCCGTTGAGGCGGCCGCAATGCTTCCTGGCCTACCTCCGACGGATCGTGCGCTGGTGTACGGGATCACCGGCGGGATGCCGCTCTACCTGCAATGGTGGCAGCAGGATCTCTCGGTACGGGAGAACCTGCGGACACTGGCCTGCCGCCCGGGGGCGCTCCTGCTCACCGAGGGAGAGCGGGTCCTGGGGACCGAGATCGAATCCGGCGACAAGCCGGCCGCCATCCTCTACGCCCTGGCCGCAGGACGGACGAAGCACCATGAGATCGAAGACGCCATCCGGGCGGAGGCGAGCCGCACTCTAGAGCGTCTGATCACCATGCGACTCGTGGAACGCCTGATCCCGGTCACCGAGGACCCGGCGCGCAGCAAGCGGCGCATCTACCGGATCGCCGACAATTTCTTGGCGTTCTACCTGGGGATCCTGTCGCACTACCGAGCCGAGATCGAGCGCGGCCTCGGGGCGACGATCGTCGACGCCCTGCTGAACGACCTCGATGACCACATGGGGGCCATCTACGAGGAGGCGTTCCGCGACCACCTGCGGCGACTGGCGGTCGAAGGACGACTCGGCCCCGCGGTCGTCGCGGTCGGACCCTGGTGGCGGCACGACGGCCAAGACCAGCTCGACGCCGTCGTCCTGGCCAAGCAGGGCAGGACGAGAAAGCCCATCCTGGCCGGAGAGTCGAAATGGGCGCGGCAGGTGGATGCGGCGCGCATTCGCCGGGGACTTGAGCGCAAGGTCGCCGACCTCGCGGATCCAGACGAGTTGCGCTACGCCGTCTGCGCGAGAGAAACGCTGATCAACCTGGACGACGACGTCCTCGGCATCACCGCTGCGGACATCTTCGCCCCCTGAGGCAGAAGCGTCACGTGATGCCCGACTCCACGTCCCAGAAGTGGGCAGTGAACGCCTCGCCGGGCGCCGGCCGGGCTAGCGGCGCGCGAGGGCCGGGCTAACGGTGCGCGAGAGCCGGGCTAGCGGGATCGTGAAATATCCAGATCGTGGATCTCCTGCTCGTCGCGTGCCAGGTCCTGATCGGGGCCGTGTTCGCCGTTGCCGCGTTCATCAAGCTGCGCAGCCGCGCGGACCTGCGCTCGTTCGCGTCCACCCTGGTGATCGTGCCGGAACGGCTTCGCCTGCCGGTGGCCGGTGTGGTCGCGACGAGTGAGGCGGCGACGGCTGCGCTCATGGCGATCCCGGAGATCGGGCTGGTCCTCAGCGGGATCATGCTCGGCGCATTCAGCCTGGTGATCGCTGTCATCGCCCGGCGGGGCACGCCAGTGTCCTGCCGCTGCTTCGGCCCGTCCGAGGTCTCGCTCGGCTGGATTCATCTGGTGCGAAACGCCCTGCTGTTGCTGGTGGTGGCGCTGGGCGGGATGGCGGTGACCTTCACGGGCGGGCCGCCGGCCGCGCCGGCGCTGGCGGTGGCGTTGCCGGCCGGGCTGGCGGGGGCGGTCGTGCTCATCGCCTTCGACGACATCGCCGAGTTGTTCATGGACAGATAGGGGGAGGGCAGATGCAGTACCTGGTCGCCGCGGTCGTGCTGGTCGGTCTGCTGTGCATGGTGAACTTGCTGCTGACCGTCGGCGTGATCCGCCGGCTGCGCAAGGAGAGCTTGCCACCATCGATGATGGAGGAAGGCCTCTCGCCCGGCTCGAGGGTCCCGCAGTTCGCCGCCATGACCACGAGCGGCGAGCCGATCTCCCACGAGCTCCTGAGCGGACCCGCGCTGGTCGGCTTCTTCTCGCGGGGCTGCCAGCCGTGCAAGGAACTGCTCCCGCTCTTCGTGGAGCGGGCACGCGACACGTCGGACGCCGTGCTCGCCGTGGTCGTCGCCGACCCCGGCCAGGACTCCGCAGCCGACATCGAACGGCTCTCGGAGGTGGCACGTGTCGTCACGGAGGTGCCCGGGGGACCCCTCCAGACGGCGTTCAAGGTCAACGCGTACCCGACGGTCATCACGATCGACGCCGCGGACACGGTCGTCAGCAGCGGCCACACCATGCCCGCCGAGGTCAAGGCGTCGTGAGGCGGGCGTTCCTTGCGGCGGCGTGCGGGCTCGCGGGTCTGGCCCTGCTGGCCGTACGGCTGCGCGCGACGTACCTGGTGATCCGCGTCCGCGGCAACAGCATGGCGCCGGCGCTGACCCATGGAGACCGGATCCTGTCCCGGCGCACGCGACTGGCGGCGCTGCGCAACGGGCAGATCGTCGTCGTCCTGAGCCCTCGCCCGACCGGCAGCAAGTTCCTGGTCAAACGCGTTGCCGCCCTGCCCGGCGATCCGGTCCCGGAGTGGGTACGGAAGGTCGTCGCCGACGACGTCGTCCCGGCCGGCAGGTTCGTCCTGATCGGTGACAACACCGAGGCCAGCTTCGACTCCCGCGAGCACGGCTTCTTCCACGCCGACGACCTCCATGCCGTCACTCTCCGGAAGCTGGAGCCGCAGCATGGCCGTTGACGGGGTGCGCCTGACCGCCTCCGCGCGTGAGGCGGCGGCCACCGGCTGGAGCGGCGCCGCCGTTCCCATGATCGGGTATGCGCTCACTCTCCTGGGCATGGCCGCGGCGCCGGTGGCGGTGGCCTGGCTGACCAAGCTGGTCATCGACGGCCTCACCGGGACGGCCTCCCTGGCCGAGCTGCTGGGCCTCGCCGCGGGGCTGGCCGGTACCGGCGTCGCCGCCTCGATCCTGCCGCACTGCTCGCGGTATCTCGGCAGCCAGATCGGCCGCGCCATGGCGGCCACCACGACGGACCGGCTCTTCGCGGCCACGGCACGATTTCCCGGGCTCCGGCCCTTCGAGGATCCGCGTTTCCTCGACCGGCTGCGCCTGGCCCAGGAGGGGACGTCCAGGGCCGACGGCATCGTCACCGAGGCCTTCGGCCTGGTCCGCTCCGCCGTCACCGTGATCGGCTTCGTCGGGTCCATGCTGGTGATCAGTCCTGCCATGACGCTGATCGTGTTGTGCGCCGCCGTACCGGCACTCATCGCACAGCTGAAGCTGTCCCGCCAGCGCACGACCATGATGTGGGAGATCGGTCCGGCGGAGCGACGGCAGCTCTTCTACAGCACGCTGCTCAGCACGATCGAGGCGGCCAAGGAGATCAGGCTCTTCAACCTCGGCGGATTCCTGCGCGGCCGGCTCATGGCCGAGCTGTCGACGACCCATGCGGGCAAGCGGCGGATGGACCGCAAGGAGCTGTCGGCGGAGGGGGCGCTCGCCCTGCTGTCCGCCGTGGTGGCCGGCGGCGGCCTCATCTGGGCCATTGGCGCGGCCCGGACCGGCACGCTCACCGTCGGGGACGTGTCGATGTTCACCGCCGCCGTCGTCGCCGTCCAGGGCGCGCTCGACACCTTGGTCAACGGCATCGCGATCACCCATCACAACCTGCGGCTCTTCGGCCACTACGTGGCGGTGGTCAGGGCCGAGCCCGACCTCGTCGTGCCGGCCGACTCCGCGCCGCCGCCGGCGCTGAGCCGGGGGATCGAACTGCGCGACGTGTGGTTCCGCTACAGCGACGACCATCCCTGGATCCTGCGCGGCGTCGACCTGTTCATCCCGTACGGCGCGGCCGTGGCGCTGGTCGGGCTCAACGGCGCGGGCAAGAGCACGCTCGTCAAACTGCTCTGCCGGTTCTACGACCCGAGCCGGGGAGCGATCCTCTGGGACGGGGTCGACCTGCGCGACGTCCGGCCGGAGGCGCTGCGGGAGCGGATCAGCGGTGTCTTCCAGGACCACATGGCCTACGACTTCTCCGCCCGCGACAACATCGGCGTGGGAGACGTCGGAGCCCGTGACGACCTGAACCGGATCCGCGCCGCCGCGCGAAGGGCCGGGGTGGACGAGCTGCTGGCGGCCCTTCCTCGCGGCTACGACACGCTGCTCACCCGGATGTTCACCAGCGAGGAGGACCGCGAGGACTCCTCGACCGGCGTCGTGCTCTCCGGCGGCCAGTGGCAGCGAACCGCCCTGGCCAGAGCCTTCCTGCGCGACGGACGGGACCTGATGATCCTCGACGAACCGAGTTCCGGTCTCGACCCCGAAGCCGAGGCCGACGTGCACGCCCGGATGCGCCACCACCGCGCGGGCCAGACCAGCCTGCTCATCTCCCACCGGCTGAACACGGTGCGGGACGCCGACCTGATCGTCGTTCTCAAGGACGGGGTCGTCGCAGAGCGCGGAAGCCACGACGACCTCATGGCGGTGGACGGCACCTACGCCCGCCTCTTCCGCCTCCAAGCCCGCGGATATCACGAGGTAGCCCCCCGTGATACCGCGCCCAGTGAACCCGAGGCAAGAAAGGAGGTGAAAACAGAATGCTGGACAAGCTCATCGACCGGTTGATCCCCACGGTCAAGGCTGACGCGGCGTGCACCCCGAGGTGCGTGCAGATCAGCTACGACCCGAACACCGGGTGCTACAAGATGAGGTGCTATCGATCCGACTGCACCTATCGCACGGTCACTCTTTGCGAATAACTCGCCGGAGAAAGGAGGTGAAGACAGAATGCTGGACAAGCTCATCGACCGGTTGATCCCCACGGTCAAGGCTGACGCGGCGTGCACGCCGAGGTGCACGGTCATCGGCCAACCGTCCCCTGGGTGCTACAGGATGCGGTGCGTCAACGGCGACTGCTCCATTCATTACGTCACTGTGTGCGAGTAATCGACGGAGAGAGGTGGGACAGGTGAAGACCATCACCGCACTGGCGGACCGGATCGTCGCCTTTGTCGTACCGGCCAGCGACGCGCAGGCCGCGTGCACGCCACGTTGCATCCTCGACCACACGACCTGTACGGGCAGCATCTGTTGCGCTTACTACAAGTGCTGGACGAGCGACTGCACGCCGTACTGGAAGAAGCGGTGCGCCTAGGCAAGTAAAGAGACCACCCCCTGGCTGGCGCCGGCCAGGGGGTACTCCCGTAGAACGCATTAAGGGGCTTGTTGCTAGGTTGACGCGCCTCGGAGTATGTCCTGATGCTGCCGGCGTAGGTAGTCGGCCGGTTCGATGCCGAGTTCCGTACTGAGGATGTCACGCATGCGCCGGTAGGCGGCGAGCGCTTCGGCACGGCGGCCGCGCCCGGCCAGGGCACGCAGCAGCAGCTCCCACAGGGACTCACGGAATGGGTGGGCCTCGACGAGGCGCTCCAATTCCGGGATGACCCAGTTGTGGAGGCCGAGCCGCAGCTCGGACTCCACCCAGAGCTCGGACGCGGTCAGGTGCACCGCGTCCAGGCGCCGGCGCTCGCAGCGGACGGTTTCGACGTCGATCTCCGGCGCGAGCGGACCGTGCCACATGTCCAGCGCCTCCCGCAGCAGCCCGGCCGCCACCGCCGGACTGCCCGCGGCCAGCGCCTCCGATCCCTGGGTGAAGTACTGCTCGAACACCCTGATGTCCACCGCTCGATCCGGGACGACCAGGGTGTAGCCGTTCGCGAGGGTGATCAGGTTGACACCGTGGGCGGCAAGCGGTGCCAGAGTGCGTCGCAGGCGGTAAACATACGTTTGCAGACTCGCTCTGGCCGTGGCCGGCGGCTCGTCCGGCCAGAGCTCCGTCATCAGTCGATCCATGCTGACCACTCCGCCCGGGTTCAGCATGAGAACGGCGAGGATCGCCTGCTGCTTCGCGGCCCGGACGTCGATCGCGCGGCCCCCGCCGTCGACCACCGCCAAGCGTCCCAACAGTTGGAACATCGTTCACCTCCGATCGGCATTGTGCAGGTGGCGGGTATATCCCAGGTATGCCAGGCGCACGTGCCGGCTGGTTCCGCTCGACGGTGTTGCGGCCTCCGTCGTCGTCGCTCTGTGCGGACATTCGACGGTCGGCCCGTGGTAGCCGCTCTCGGCCGGGTGTCCAAGCAGCTGCGGAGGGTGCGATGGCGCGGCCACGTGACGGGGCCGGTTATGCCCCGTCTGGGAAGTCGATCGATGTGTCGGTTCTCAGACCGGTCACGATGAGATCGGCGAGGAAGTCCGCCCGCTGCCGGAGACGGTGGGACCGAATGGCCGCTGGCGATGTCCAGCGACGAGAGCGACCGCGTCGGGCGCGTCACTCAGTGAGTTCTTTCCCCGCGCCCAGCAGAGCAGGAGGTGAAGCCGGTGGCGACCACGCCCAGCGGGTCACCGGTCATGTGATCGCGGGCGGTGACGGTCGGTGGCACCGACAGGCCGCCACGCCCCGTGCCGGGATCCAGCCGAGCGGCCACCCGCACGTCGTGGTGCTGTTGCCGGCGGCCGAGGAAGGTGCCACCGGGCCGGTCCAACGTGCCACCGGTGGCCCGCAGCGTGAGCCAGCCCGGCCGTTCGGTGAGCGACCACGCGTGTGGCGGGCGGCTTCGGGGTGAGATCCAGCGCGGGGACAGCGCCGTGGCGTCGAAGTCGTCACGCTCGGGTTCGGCCGGCATCGGGCTCCAGGCCCGAGGCGCCTCGCCGTTGCCACCAGTCGCCCTCAGGCGTGTCGACCAGATCGGCGTGGCCGATGGCCTGGATCGGCCTGTTGGTGCTGCAGTGGGAGAGGATGGGGTTGGCCGGTGCGGGCGTGAACGGTCCGCGTGGCCCGTGCCGGACCGGCCACGGTCCTTCCACGATGACACCGCGCTTGGGGTCGATGCGCGCCGGCCTGTCCAGGATGTTGCCGATCTGCCGCCAGTGCACCAGGTCCCGGCTGTGGAAGATCGGCACACCGGGGAAGTACTCGAAGAGGCCAGGTAGTAGTCCTCACCGACCCGGCAGATGCTGGGGTCGGGGTGGAAGCCGCCGATGATGGATTGCGGTACTCGGGCATAGCCGGAGGTCCTTAGGCGTGCGGATCAGAGGTCAGAGGGGTTCCAGCCGTCCGAGCCGGCGAGGTACTTCTGTAGGGTGTAGTTCTCCGCGTCGGCGTCGGCCAGTTGAGGACGGTTGCCGTTGACGGCAGCCCCGGGTCCGGTGTTGCGGTACTCGAAGAACCGGGCGGCGGTCCAGGAGTTCGCGGACATGTTGATCCACGGTTGTGCGGTGGCGATGGTGGATGACAGCCACGATTCCCGGTACAGCACCTGCGCATCCGGGCGCCACGGCCGGCCGAGCTGGGTGACGTTGTCGGCGGCGCCGGTGATGGTCGACCGGTAGAACAAGAAGCCGTAGGTGCTCCCCGCCGGAGTGCTCGCCGCGGTGATCGGACCGCCGGTGAGCCGCTTCTGGTAGATGTCGCAGCGGTCGAAGACGGCGCTGGCTTCGCCGAAGATGAAGTCGACGGTGCCTTCCACGTAGCAGTTCCTGAAGTAGGCGCGGCCGGCACGGGCGTAGAGGGTGTCCTGGTCGCCGAGCACACGGATGTCGCGATAGACGGCACGGTCCGCCCGGGTGTACAGCGCCACCGCCTGCCCGCCGCTGGTGGCAGTGCTCTCGTCGAAGTCATTGGCGATGGTCAGGTTGCGGGCGGTGAAGTCGTGGCCGTAGACGAACATGGTCGAGCTGCCCGTTGTGCCGTACGCTCCGGCGTGGCGGTTGTTCACGATGACGGTGCTCTCGGGCGAGCGGCCAAGCCCGCGCAGCGTGATGTACGGCTTGTTCGACGGCACCGTGACGATCTCCCGATAGGTGCCGGGCGCGACGGTGATGGTGACCTGGCTGGTGTTGCCGCTCGCCACGGCGTCGATGGCGGCCTGGACGGTGGTGTACGTCCCGCTCCCGTCGGCGGCCACCGTCGCCTGAGGCGTGGCAGTGGCGGGCGACACCACGCCCGCCTGCAGCACTAACGCAGTGGCGGTAAGGATGATCCAGCGACATGCCTTGCTGAGGTTCTGTGTTCTCATGATGTCCTCGTCATCTGTTCGAGACCGGTCGTGGCAATGCCCTTGACGCCTGGTCAAAGGCCGATGGTGGGCTGCGGACCGGAGGACTCGGCCAGCAACGTGGGAAGGGCGGTGGCGGGGTCGAGGGTGTAGGAATAGAAGCTCGCCGGGTCGAAGGCGGCCCCCTGCTCCTTGATGAGACCGTCGCGCCAGGAGCTCGTGCCGGTGACGACGTTGCCCCGCTGGACCAGCTCGCCGGCGGGATCGACGAAGTACGGGTCGGCCACGTTGTGGAAGAGGCTGTGCTCGATCACGCCCTTGGTCTCGCCACGCGCCCAGTTGCCGTACGACCTGATGTCCTGCAGGTAGTTGCTGTACATGTGCATGTTGAGCAGGTTGCCGCCGCTGGGATTGCGCTGGTTGGTGCGGGCGAACCAGTTGTGGTGGAGAGTCATCCGCGTGATGAGGTTGGCCGTCCAGCCGATGCCGAGGGTCTTGTTGTTGTCCAGGAATTGGTTCCACGACACCGTGATGTCGGTGGCGTCCTTGCGGCTGTCGAGCAGGCCGTCGTTCATCCGGGCGAGCCGGTTGTGGTCGATCCAGACCTTCGTCGCGGAATCGATCTGGATGGCGTCGTAGTCGAAGTCCTTGTCATCCGGGTCGTCCTCGGGCATGAGGGTGTCGCGGATCGTCAGGTTCCGGATGATCACGTTGCTCGTGGTCGCGCCGAGGAAGAAGCCGCCGCCGACGATCTCGCCTGCCGTACCGACCCCGATGATGGTCTTGTTGGAGGCCACCTTGAGCTCGGTCCCCTTCGGACTGATCTCGATCGGGCCGGCGACCTTGATGATGTACGGCTCGGCGGCCGTGACGTAGGTGTTCAGCTCTTCCTGGGTGGTCACGGTGACGACCTGGCCGCCCTGGCCTCCCGTGGTGCCCGCGGCGAAGCCATCCGCCCGGCCGGACCAGTGGCGGGACCCGCCCACCGGGCGGAAGGTCCAGAGCCGGTCGGCGATCTGGTACTTGCCGTCGCCCGCGTAGGTCAGGGTGACCTCGGCGGAGCTGCGGTTGGCGCCGTTGACCAGGTGGACCTGACCGCCCGCCGCGGCCTCCAGGCGGAGCTCGGCGGTGCGGCCGCGGCAGGGCTGCTCCCGGAGCTTGATGTCCAGGCACTGGCCGGTCTCGGCGTTGACGATGTGGTAGCCGCCGCCCACGTGGCCTGAGGCGGCTGAGGCCGGGGTCGCGGTGGCGGCGAGCAAGGTCAGGGTGGCAGCCGCCAGGGCGGCATGACGCGCAGTGGTCACAGGGGGGTCGCTTTCCTGAGGGAGATCCGGCCGTGGCGGTCTCCGCAGTCGCCACGGCTGGGAGTCTGGGGCGAGGTGCCCTCACTGTAAGAAGGCCGCAGAATTAGCGTCAATGGCTTTCCTTAATATTTCTTTCACGGATTGACGCAATCGGAAACCCGGCCGTAGCCTCCTGGCAACCCCCCGTGCGAAGGGCAACGAGTCATGATTTCCAGAAGAGACATGCTGCGCACTGCCGGACTGACCGGACTCGGTCTGGCCGTGGCCGCCTGTGGACGTGGTTTCGGCGGCGGCGGCAGCGAGTCCGCCTCCGGCAAGATCGAGCTGAACATGGTCTGGTGGGGCGACGCCGACCGCGCGACCAAGACCCAGGCCGCGCTTGACCTGTTCATGAAGCAGAACCCGACCATCAAGATCAAGACCGAGTACCAGGACAGCGGCCCCTACAAGGACAAGCTGGCCACGCGTTTCGCCGCCGGCAACCCGCCGGACCTGATGATGATGCGGATGGACTCCCTGCGGGAGTATGCCGACCGCAAGGCGCTGCTCAACCTCGACGACCACGCGGGCGCCGTCGACATGGCCAACCTCAGCCAGGCCGCCAAGGACCTCACCAAGGTCGGCGACGCCACCTACGGCATCCCCTCGGGCCTGAACACCATCGGCTTCGTCGTCAACAAGACGATCATCGACCAGTACGGCGTGGCCATCCCCGACGGCAACACCTGGACCTGGGAGGACCTGGCCAAATTCGCCAAGGAGATCACCGACAAGAGCGGCAAGAAGGTCTACGGCACCCTCGTCGACCCCGCCACCATGGCCAACGTCATCGTCTACGTCGCCCAGCAGGGCGAGGACTTCTTCACCGCCGACGGCAAGTTCGGCGTGAGCGAGGCCACGCTGACCAAGTGGTTCCAGATGTTCGAGGACATGCGCAAGGAGGGCGGCTTCCCGCCCGCCGGATTCGTGGAGACCACCGGCTCCTCCCCTGAGCAGTCCTACATCGCCAAGGGGTCGGTCGCCTCGCAGATCATCCCGACCAACAACTTCCTGCGCTACAACCAGGTGTCCGGCGGCAACCTGCAGCTGCTGCGCATCCCCGGAGAGGCCGACGCCAAGCACCGCGGTATGAACATCGGCACCCCGGCCCTGTGGTCGGTCGCCGCGGCCTCCAAGCACCCCCAGGAGGCGCTGAAGCTGCTCAACTTCCTCATCAACGACGTCGAGGGCGGCAAGGCGATGAAGACCACCCGAGGTGTCCCGGCCAGCAGCACCGTCGCCGACGCGATCAAGCCTTCGCTGGACAAGGACGACCAGGTGGCCACCGACTACCTGATCGGGCTGCAGAAGGAGAAGCTCCTGGCGGTCCCGCCGTACCCGGTGGGCGCCAGCGCCATCCAGGACGCCCTGACCGCGGTCGCGCCGGAGGTCGAGCACGGCCGCGTGACCCCGGCGGAGGCCGCCAAGAAGATCATCGACGAAGCGGCGAAAGCCCTGTCGCAGTGACCGTCACGCAAGTCAAGGACCCGGCCGTACCCCTGGTCACCGCGGCGCCAAGGAAGCCGCGCCAGGACCGGTCGGGCTACCTGTTCATCCTGCCCTGGTTCCTCGGGATGGCCTTCACGATCGTCCCGTTCTTCGCCTCGTTGTATCTGTCGTTCACCGACTACAACTTGCTGAACGTGCCGAACTGGATCGGCCTGGACAACTTCGCCAAGATGTTCTCCGACGCCACCTGGTGGCAGTCGGTCAAGGTCACGTTCGTCTACACCTTCGTCTCGGTGCCGCTCTCGCTGGCCGCCGCACTGGGCGTCGCCATGCTGCTCAATCGCGGCGTGCGCGGCCTGCCGGTCTACAGGGCGATCTTCTACCTGCCCTCGCTGCTGGGCGGCAGCGTCGCGCTGGTGCTGCTGTGGCGTTACATCTTCGGCCTCAACGGCATCGTCAACGCCTTCCTCGGCTTCTTCGGCATCGAGAAGATCGCCTGGACCTCCGACCCCGACTTCACCCTCACGACGCTGATCATCCTGCACATCTGGACGTTCGGCTCGCCGATGGTGATCTTCCTGGCCGGGCTGCGGCAGATCCCGGCAATGTACTACGAGGCCGCCGCCATCGACGGGGCGAACAAGTGGATGCAGTTCCGCAAGATCACGCTGCCGCTGCTCAGCCCGATCATCTTCTTCAACCTCATCCAGTCGCTGATCTCGTCCTTCCAGACCTTCACGCAGGGCTACGTCTTCGGCGGCGGCAAGGGCGGGCCGGCCAACTCGACCTTGTTCTACAACCTCTACCTGTACAAGCAGGGGTTCGAGCAGTTCCACATGGGATACGCCTCGGCCATGGCCTGGATGCTGCTGATCATCATCGCGGCGTTCACCGGCCTCAACTTCCTCCTGGCCAAGCGGTGGGTGCACTATGACAACTGACGAGAGCTACCTCGAGCGCTTCGGCGACACCCGTGCCAAGCGCTTCGGCAAGCACCTGCTGCTCTGCCTGGCCGGTGGAGTCATGCTCTACCCGCTGGCATGGCTGGTGGCCAGCTCACTCAAGCCCAACTACCTGATCTTCAAGGATCTGTCGTTGTGGCCCGCCGAGTGGGACCTGTCCAACTACACCCAGGGCTGGACGGCCCTCGAGTACCCCTTCGACCTCTACCTGGTCAACTCCCTTGTGATCGCGGCGCTGACCATCCTCGGCAACCTGATCTCGTGCTCGCTGGCCGCCTACGCCTTCGCCCGGCTCAACTTCCGCGGGCGCAAGCTGTTCTTCGCGCTGACGCTCGGCACCATGATGCTCCCCGGCCACGTGCTGCTGGTCCCGCAGTACATCCTGTTCAACAAAATGGGGTGGCTGGACACCTTCTACCCGCTGATCGTGCCGAACTTCCTGGCCACCAGTGCCTTCTACATCTTCCTGATGGTGCAGTTCATCCGCTCCCTGCCCAAGGAGCTGGACGAGGCGGCCCGCATCGACGGCGCGGGCACGTTCCGGATCTTCTGGAGCGTCATCCTGCCGCTGTGCAAGCCCGCCTTCGCCACCACGGCGATCTTCACCTTCATCGCGTCCTGGAACGAGTTCTTCAGCCCGCTGCTCTACCTGACCGAGCAGGAGCTCTACACCGTGCCGCTGGCGGTGCGCCAGTTCATCGACTCCGAGGGCCAGTCCCAGTGGGGGCAGATGTTCGCCATGTCGTTCGTCTCCCTCGCCCCGGTCATCGGGTTCTTCATCGCCGGCCAGAAGTACCTGGTCAAGGGCATCGCCACCACGGGATTGAAGTAGATGCAACGCTATTGCTTCGTCGGGACCGGCTCGCGCGCCCAGATGTACCTGGCCGCCCTGCTCGGCCCCTACGCCGACCTCGGCCGTCCGGTGGCCTTCTGTGACACCAACGAGGTGCGCATGGCCTACTACGACCGGATCGTCGGCGCCCCTCTGCCGCACTACCTCCCCGACGCCTACGACGAGATGCTCGAACAGAGCGACGTCGTCTTCGTCACCTCCCGCGACGACACGCACGCCGGCTACGTGAGCCGTGCGCTGCTGGCGGGGGTGGACGTGGTGGTGGAGAAGCCCATGACCATCGACCTGGCCGGGGTGCGGCAGATCCACGACGCGCTCCAGGCCGGTACGTCGGAGCTGACGGTCACCTTCAACTACCGCTACTCCCCGCGCAACGCGCTCATGCGGCAGCTCATCGCCGACGGGGAGATCGGCGAGGTCACCTCCGTCACCTTCGAATGGTGCCTGGACACCGTGCACGGCGCCGACTACTTCCGCCGCTGGCACCGCGACAAGGCCGCCTCCGGCGGGCTGCTGGTGCACAAGGCCACCCACCACTTCGACCTGGTCAACTGGTGGCTGGGCGACCGTCCCGAGGTGGTCTTCGCCCGCGGCGGGCTGCGCTTCTACGGCCCCGACAACGCCCGCCGCCGCGGCCTGGGCACCCGGCCCGCGCGCGGCCTCATCGACGGCGACCCGTTCTCCCTGGACCTGGCCTCGGACGAGAAGCTCCGCGAGCTCTACCGGGACGGCGAGCACCTGGACGGCTACATCCGCGACCGCGACGTCTTCTCCGACGGCATCACCATCGAGGACAACCTCAACCTGGTGGTCGGCTATCGGGGCGGCGCGTCGATGTCCTACACCCTGCACGCGCACTGCCCGTGGGAGGGCTACCGCGTCGCGATCAACGGTACGGCGGGGCGCATCGAACTCGACGTGGTCGAGCGGACCCACGTCTCACCCGCGGGCGCCTCCTCGACGATCGGCGCGGCCACCGCCGCCTCGAAGGTGGCCGTCGCCTTGGCCGAGCCGGCCGAAGTCCTGGACCCGAGCGCTCTGTCGGAGAGCGAAAGTGCCGTCGCTGACGCGGGACACCGGCAACGTGGCTCGCGTCTGCTGCTGCAGCGCCACTGGGAGCCCGCGGTCGAGGTGCCCATCCCCGAAGGCGTGGGCGGCCACGGCGGCGGCGACGCCATGCTCCTGCACGACGTCTTCCGCGGTCCTTCCGGAGACCGGCTGAGCAGGCACGCCGGGTTCGCCGACGGCGCCGCGAGTGTGCTGGTCGGCGTGGCGGGCAACGAGTCGCTGCGCACCGGCAAGGCCGTTCGTCTGGATGAGCTGGGATTGCCATTGCCATGACGCCCGCCCTGCTCGTGGCGGCACCGCCCGGGGACTACGCTCATAATCCCCGAATGCGAGAGGGCGGCGAGATGGCCACGGAAGTGCTACGGCTGGATGGACGAGAGGTGGCCTCCTATGTCTGGCAGCCGAAGGCGCCCGCTTCCAGTTCACCGCGCCCCTTCCTGCATCCCGTGCGCACCCTGGCCGGCCGTACCGTGACCGACGCCATGCCCGACTCCCACCCGCACCAGTTCGGGATCGGCGTGACCTTCCCCGACCTCGACGGAGTCAACTTCTGGGGCGGGCGCACCTTCGTGACCGGTCACGGGCCGGCCTGGCTCGACAATCACGGCAGCCAGCGGCACGAACGCTGGCTGAGCCGCAGCGAGACCTCGCTCTCGCACGCCCTGCGCTGGCTGGGGCCCGACGACGGGCTGCTGCTGCACGAGCGGCGGACGATCACCTGCACGCCGGTCGACGGGACCGTCTGGTCGCTGGCCGTACGGACCCAGCTGACCAACCGCGCCGAGCGGGCCCTGGTGATGCGGAGTCCGGCGGCCAAGGGCCGGGTCGGCGCGGGCTACGGCGGCTTCTTCTGGCGCGGGCCGAACGTCACCGGCGCCGCCGTGTTCAGCGCCGCGGGCGAAGGCGTAGAGCCCGCGCACGGCCGGAGCGCCGCCTGGGTCGCCGTCGCCGCCCCGGAGTGGACCCTGGTCTTCCGGCCCGGCGACGAGGGCACCGCCCAGGACCCCTGGTTCGTCCGGGCCCGCGACTACCTCGGCGTCGGCTCCTGCGTGGCCTGGGCGGAGCCGCTGGTGCTGGAGCCGGACGAGACGATCTCCCGCACCGTGGTCGTCCTGGTGGCCGACGGCCGCCTCACGGCCGAAGACGCGGCCCGGCTGGCGACATGACCGCCGCCTTCCGGCCCAGCGCGCCGCGCTCGCCCGAGGGCGCCGTCCGGCAGGAGAACCTGCGCGACCTCAACCTCGAGGTGGTCTTCCAGCGCATCCTCACCGCGGGCGGTCCCATCTCCCGCACGGAGCTCGCCACCGCCACCGGGCTGACCCGGCCCACCATCACCCGCATCGCCGAGGAACTGCTGGCCGGACAGCTCATCACCGAGAAAGGCGTCACCCACAGCGGCCGGGCGGGCCGCCCGCGCGTCGGCCTCACGCTGTCGGACCGCGGTCCCGCCGGGCTCGGCCTGGACATCCGCGTCGACGGCCTGGCCGCGTGCGTCGTGGACCTGACCGGCACCGTGCGCCACCTGACCTTCGTCCCGGCCCGCTACGCCGGCCGGGACGCCGCCGCCGTCCTGACCGAGCTGGCGCGCATGGCCCGCGAGGCCGTCGACGCCGTCACCGCCAAGGACCTGACCGTGGTCACGACCACCTTGGCCGTGCCCGGGCCGGTCGACGGCGGCATCGTTCGCTCGGCCCCTGCGCTCGGCTGGCGCGACGTGCCCGCCGGAACGTTCCTCGGCGACCTGGGCCTGACCACCGCCGTCGAAAACGAGGCCAACCTGGCCGCCCTCGGCGAGCTGTACGCCGGCGACAACACCCTCGACAGCTTCGTCTACGTCTCCGGCGGCCTCGGCATCGGCGCCGGGATCGTGCTGGGCGGCCACCTCATGCGCGGCGCCCGCGGCTGGAGCGGCGAGTTCGGCCACGTCACCGTCCACCCCGACGGCGCTGCCTGCCCGTGCGGGGCTCGCGGCTGCCTGCAGGCCTACGCCAGCACCGCTGCCATCGTCGGCGACGACCCCGTTCCGGAATCCGTCAATCCCGACAACGCTGTCACCGAGCGCGCCGAGGCAGGCTCTCCCTCCACGCTCGCCGCCCTGGAGCGGGCCGGCACCGCGCTCGGCATCGCCCTGTCGAGCGCACTGAACATCCTCGACATCGACACCGTGCTGCTGGGCGGCAGCTTCTCGCTGATGTCGTCCTGGCTCACCGCCACCGCCAAGGCCGAGATCGACCGGCGCGTGCTCACCGCCGCCTGGGCTCCCGTCACCGTCCGCCCCGCCCTGCTCGGCCCCGACGCCGCCGTGATCGGCGCGGCGCTCACCTCCATCGACCAGATCCGCCGGCAGCCCACCGTCTGGCTCGCCCGCCACGCCTGAACCTCCGGCAGAAGCCGTCTACCACGCCCTGCCCACCGACGGCCGCGACGCCGACACCCGGGTGGCCGGCGCTCTGGAGGGGTTGAGTGCTCACCGTGAGCGTCCTTTCTGACTGTGGCCAGTGCTGACGGTGTTCGGCGCCTGGCAGGCGTCGCACGGCTGCGAGTCTGCGTCGCCCCCGGAGACGGACGCACGAAAAATTGCCGGACCGGCAAGAGGCGCCCCGAGGGAATGCGAGCGCAGACGTGGACGCTTGACGCCATGGCTGGACGTGGAGCCGCGTCCGGCGCTTTGCGTTCCTCGTTGCCGAACCAGCAAGGATGGCCACTGTGGACGACGATCTCGACGCCGCGCTGACGGCCCTGGGTCCGAGGCTTCGGCGGATGCGCCGCCATCGCGGCCTGACCCTGGCCGACCTGGCCGCGGAAACCGGCATTTCGGAGAGCACCCTGTCGCGCCTGGAGAGCGGCGGGCGGCGGCCGAACCTCGAACTCCTCCTCCCGCTGGCCAGGGCCCACGGCATGCCGCTGGAGGAGCTCATCGGGGCACCGCAGACCGGCGACCCACGCGTCCACCTGCGGCCGATCCAGCGCGACGGCATGACCTACATCCGGTTGACCCACAAGGCGGGCGGCACCCAGGCGTACAAGCTGATCATTCCCGGGGCGACGGGCCCTGCGGAGCCCGATCCGCAGCGTCATGAAGGCTATGAGTGGGTCTACGTGCTCAGCGGCCGGCTACGGCTCGTGCTCGGTGACCAGGAGCTCATCCTGGCGCCTGGTGAGGTGGCCGAGTTCGATACGCATGTCCCGCACTGGATGGGGAACGCCGGGGCCACGCCGGTCGAGCTGCTCATCCTGTTCGGGCCCCAGGGGGAACGCGCTCACGTACGTGCCCGGCCACGTCCGAACCGCGGCTGACGCGCGAGTGCCTCAGCGGCGGGCAAGGTGTCCGCCTGCCGCTGCCGTCTGGGTGGCAGGGTCGGCCGCTCAGATCGCGGTGAAGCCGCCGTCCGCCGCGACCGCGGCGCCCGTGATGAAGGCCGCCCTCAGCCGCACACGCTGATCAGTAGGCCATGTCGACGGTGTGGCGGTGGGCGCCCCGAGTCGGCCAGGACACGCGGAGCGCGGCGTAGCACGCTCGATTGCGGTGCGTGCGTTCTGTGACGTCTCGCCGCTGTATAGACGTCTTCCTTCCCCCTCCACCAGCTGCCGACGGCCCCACACGAGGCGCTGCATCGTGAAGAGGGCAAACGTGGCCTGACGCGGCACTAGGTCCAGTTGGTGATGCGGCGCAGGACGTGCTCCACGGGCCCGTAACGGTGGTTCCGCAGCCAGAGCGCGCTAAGCCACAGCAGAACCGTGTAGATCACGAGGGCCACGCCCATCACGGCGATCGGCGACAGCTTGCCCGCCAGCGCCAGGCCGTACCCGGTGAAGACGAGGCACGCCAGCACGGATTGCCCCACGTAGTTGGACGCCGCCACCCGCCCCGCAGGCGCCAGCGCGCGGCCTGCGGCGGGGAAGCGCCTGATCACCCGAAGCAGGGTCGCCACGTAGGCGGCGGCCAGCAGGATCGAGGTGAGGGTGTTCACCGAAACACCCGCCACCTCCCCCGGGCCCGAGGCACCGGACGTCCAGGCGAACAGGATTCCGCCCGGAATGCCGACTCCGAATCCCACCCACTGAATTCGGGGCAGCAGCCGCGACCACCGCTCGCATTCCTCCAGCAGCCTGGACTTGCCCGCCGCCAGCCCGAACAGGAACATGGCCAGTGCCGTCGGCCCCTGGAAGAGCCAGATCATCGTCACGAGCGGCGGATAGAGTTCCAGTTGCAGGGACAGGAAGTCGAGCGGCCCGCCGGTGGCCAGCTCCAGCGCCCTCGCCGCCACGGCGGGATCCGCCGCCGGCTGTCCCGCGGTGGGGTCCAGCGTGGTCAGCCACGCCAGCGCCGACCACAGTAGGGTCAGCACGCCGATGATGGTCGATCCGATGACGACGGCGGTCTTGGGCCTGAGGTTGCGCAGCGAGAGCAGGATCAGGCCCAGCACGGCGTACAGGGTGAGAATGTCGCCGACCCACAGCAGGATCCCGTGGAGCAGGCCGATCACGAATAGGCCCAGGCACCTACGCAGGGTCCTGCCCTTCACGCTCGCCCCTGTCCGCTCCGCCGAGCGCATCTGCAGCGTGAACGAGTAGCCGAACAGGAAAGAGAAGATGATGTAGAACTTCGTCAGGACGAAGGCGGTGATGGCCATGGCCACCGGCCCCTCCGGCATGGGCATGTTGCCCGCCATGGCGTAGCCGGGGTCGGCGAAGAAGCCGATGTTCGCGACGAGGATGCCCGCCAGCGCGAACCCGCGCAGCACGTCGACCTCGTGGACACGGCTGGCGGGCGGTGTGCGGAGTTCCGTCATGTACCGAAGCTACGAACGACGTGCACGCCCCCGCATCGAACCTTGGTCTCGAAAGAGGCCGACCAAAGCAGGACATTCCTCTGGCGCAAGGGCGGTGCCTGTCACCCCCGCGCGGGCGGAGCTACTTCGTGGACCGAGCCCGGTTCGACATCGGCGATCCATGCCAGGTCTGCAATGGGCTTTCATAGCAAGCAGGAAGCACCGAACTGAGGGATAGTCGGGAGATGCCTACGACGGTGCTGGCCACCAAGGTGTTTGCGCCGGCAAGACGCCCTCAACTGGTTGCTCGGCCGCGGCTGATCGACCGGCTGGACGCTGCGCTGGATCCCGGCCGGAGGCTGACACTCATCTCGGCGCCCGCCGGCTTCGGCAAGACGACGTTGGTCACCGACTGGATCGAGCACACCACGCGACGTCAGCTCGCGGCGCGGGTCGCCTGGCTGTCGCTGGACGACGGCGACAACGACCTTCCGCGGCTGCTGACCCACCTCGTGGCCGCGTTGCAGGGACTGGAGGAGGACCTCGGCTACGAGGCGCTCGGCCTCCTTCACGGCACGCTCGCGCTCCCGGTTGAGGCGTCCCTGACCGCACTGATCAACGACGTGGCGCAGACCGCCGGGCAGATCGTGCTCGTGCTCGACGACTACCACGTGATCGACGCCCGGCCGGTGCACGAGGCGATGACGTTCCTGCTCGACCACCTGCCCCCGCAGCTGCACCTGGTGGTCGCGAGCCGCTCGGATCCGCCGCTACCACTGTCCCGCCTGCGGACCCGCGACGAGTTGGTCGAGCTGCGCACCGCTGACCTGCGCTTCACACCGGACGAGGCGATGAGCTTCCTCAACCAGGTCATGGGCCTCGGCCTCTCCACCTCGGACGTCGACGCACTCGAGACTCGCACCGAAGGTTGGATCGCCGGACTCCAGCTGGTCGCCCTCTCGCTGCGCGGCCATGTCGACGTCTCCGGATTCATCGGAGCGTTCACCGGCAGCCACCGCTTCGTCCTGGACTACCTCGTCGACGAGGTGCTGCAGCACCAGCCCTCGCACGTCCGCGCGTTCTTGCTGCACACCGCAGTCCTCGACCGCCTCGCCGCGCCGCTGTGCGACGCCGTCACCGTACGGACCGACAGTGTCGCGATGCTGGAGAACCTCGATCGCGGCAACCTCTTCGTCGTCGCCCTCGACGATCAACGGGAGTGGTCCCGCTACCACCACCTGTTCGCCGACATGCTCCGCGCGCGCCTGCGCAGCGAGGAACCCGAACTGATCCCGGTGCTGCACAGGCGCGCGAGCGACTGGTACGAGCGCCATGATCTCGCCGAGGACGCCGTCCGGCACGCCCTGGCTGCCCGGGACTTCGATCACGCGGCCCACCTGATGGAACTGGCCCTGCCCGCGCTGCGCCGCAACCGGCAGGACGCGATGCTCCTCGGCTGGCTCGCCGCACTCCCCGACGACGTGGTCCGGCGCAGCGCCGTACTCAGCGTCTTCTACGGCTGGAGGCTGATGGTCTCGGGTGACCTCGACGCGGTCGAAGACCGCCTGGACGACGCCGAACGGGCACTCGCCGCCGGCAGCACCCCGGACACCGGCAACGAGGAGCTCCGCACCCTCCCGATGACCCTGGCCATATACCGTGCCTCGCTCGCGCAAGCCCGCGGCGACGCGGCAGGTACGGCGCTGCACGCGCAGCGAGCGCTCGAGATGGCCGGGCCGGGCGCCCACCTCTCCCGTGGCGCCGCCGCGGGGTTCCTCGGGCTCGCAGCTTGGGCGAACGGCGAGATCGAGCCAGGGCTGCGGACGTTCTCCGAGGCTGTGCGGAGCCTGCGCGCTGCCGGGAATCTTGCCGACGCGTTGAGCGGCACGATCGTCCTTGCGGACATGTGGCTCGCGGCTGGACGACCTGAACGGGCACGCGGGCTTTACGAGGCTGCGTTGCGAGAGGCCACTGCCCACGGCGATACCCACGGCACAGCCCTGCCGCTCCCGACCGCGGACCTACATGTCGGTCTGAGCGAGCTCGACCGCGAGCTGGGCAACCTCGCAGGCGCGACCCGACACCTCGAGACCGCCAAGGCGCTCGGGGAGCGGGCCGAGATGACGGAGAACCGGCACCGGTGGTTCCTGGCGATGGCGCGGATCCGGGAAGCGGACGGCGACCCAGACGGAGCCATCTCCCTGCTGGACCAGGCTGAGCGGCTCTACGTGCGCGGCTTCTTCCCCGACGTACGGCCGATCGCGGCGATGAGGGCGCGCATCCGGATCATCCAGGGCAAGCTCTCGGAGGCCGCCGACTGGGCCCGCGAACGCGGCCTGCCCGCCATGGATGACCTCAGCTATCTCCGCGAGTTCGACCACCTCACTGTGGTGCGGCTGCTGATCGCACAGCACCGCAGCCACCCGGACGCCGGTACCATCCGCGAGGCGGTCGGCTTGTTGGGCCGGCTGCACGAGGCCGCCACACAGTCCGCACGATCAGGGAGTGTCCTCGAGATCGCCATGCTGCAAGCGCTCGCACACCATGCCCAGGGCGACCTGGCCCGCGCGCTCGACGCGCTGGAGCGAGCCCTGGGCCAGACACCCGAGGCGGGGGGCTACGGCCGGCTCCTCCTCGATGAGGGTGAGCCCATGGTCTCGCTGCTGCACGCCGCCGACGAACGCGGCCGGCTCGGCGACCATGCTCGTCGCATGCTCCGTGCCCGCACCCCCAGCGAAAACGGCTCGGACCAGGTGACACCACCGTCGGCAGGGGGGTTGAGCGAGCGCGAGCTGCAGGTGCTCAGACTGCTCAACAGCACCCTCAGCGGGCCGGAGATCGCCCGCGAGCTATTCATCTCGCTCAACACCTTTCGCAGCCACACCAAGCACATCTTCACCAAGCTCGACGTCAACAGCCGCCCGGCGGCTGTGAGCCGCGCCCGGGAGCGTGGCCTGCTCTAGCCCTGCCGCCGCTCTCACCACGTCAATCACATCGTGTGGGGATGCCCGGTCACCACCTTGCTTCCTAGATTCCGAGTCATCCGCGGCACCTGGCCACGGCGACTCGAAGCGAGGGAAGCGTCATGTCCGTTACCACCACCAGACTCACCTGTGCGGCCGGCCTGGCGGCCGTGGTGGCAGGGCTGCTGTTCATCCTCATCCAGCTGATCCATCCCCACGAGGACGTCGCAACGGTCACAACGACCGCCTGGACCGTTACCGCGATCCTGACCATGGCGATGTCCGTCCTGTTGCTGGTCGGGCTCACCGGGCTGTACCTCCGCCAGGTGACGGAGACCGGCGTGCTGGGCCTGGTCGGGTTCCTGCTGTTCGGAGCCTGTTTCGTGCTCACGATTGCGGTCACCTTCGTCGAGGTGTTCGTCCTGCCGCCGCTCGCGGATCAGGCGCCCCAGTATGTCGGTGACTTCCTCGCGACCTTCACCGGTGCTGCCGTCACCGGCGGCGTCGGGCCCCTGCCGGTGGCCAATCTGGTGTCGGCAGTCGGCTACCTGCTCGGCGGTCTGCTGTTCGGTGTCGCGCTCTTCCGGGCCCGCATCCTCGCGCGGTGGGCTGCCCTGCTGCTCGCAGTCGGAGCTGTGGCCACACTCCTGGTGCCTCTTCTCCCGCACGCACTCGACCGGCTGCTCGCATTCCCCGTCGGACTGGCCCTGGCCGGCCTCGGGTACTCGCTCTGGCTCGAGCAGCGCGGCACCTCCCATGAGTCCGTGCAAAGCGGCCCCAGAGCGCGGCTCGACGCGGCCGGTGTCGAGTGACGTCCCGAACCGGGTCCTTCGCGGTAAACCGACCCGAGCATGGTCCAACCTCTGGCAAGAAGGCAGCTCCGGCCCAGTCTTTGCGGCCGGTCCGGCGCCGCGCGTGGACCTGGCGGATACCCGCCGCGCTGGTCGCGCTCAGCCTGGTCCCGGTTCTGGTCGGCTCGGCCCGACTCGTCGAACTGTCGGGCGGCCCGCATCTGCTGCCTTCCCGCGTCAACGACCCCTCACCCGTGCCGCTGGTCGCGCACATCGTCAGCGTCATCGTGTACGCCGTTCTCGGCGCCTTCCAGTTCGCCGCCGGGCTCCGCCGCCGCAGAGTCGGCTGGCATCGGGCCTCCGGACGCCTTCTCGTCCTCGCCGGCATGGTCGTTGCGCTGTCCGCGCTGTGGTTGACGCTGTTCTATCCCCGCGCCGAAGGCGGTGACCTGCTCTTCGCGTTCCGGCTGCTGGCCGGATCGGGCATGGCCACGAGCCTCGTCCTCGGCGTCCTCGCCATCAAGCGGCGCGACGTCGCCCGGCACCGCGCGTGGACGACCCGCGCCTACGCCCTCGCCCTGGGCGCCGGCACCCAGGTGTTCACTCTCGGCATCGGGGAGGCGATCCTCGGGGCGAGTGACCTCAGCGAGGCCCTTCTGCAGGGCGCGGGCTGGACGATCAACCTTGCCGTCGCCGAGTGGTTCATCCGTCGGCAGCCGGCCCGCCGGTCCGCAGATCCGGTCGTGAAGTCCCGATGAGCGACCAGGGCAGCAGAGGACAGGCGCCCGCCCGCTACGAGCTCCGGATCGACGGGCACCTCGACGACCACTGGACCGCGTGGTTCGACGATCTGACCCTCACCCACGAGAACGACGGGACGACCACCCTGTGCGGTCTCGTACCCGACCAAGCGGCACTCCACGGCCTGCTCGCCAAGGTACGCGACCTTGGCGCCACGTTGATCTCGGTAGAGGTCATCGACGCACCTGACTGAGTCCTCGTTCCACCATCCCCTCGTTCCACCATCCCCTCGTTCCACCATCCCCTCGTTCCACCAGCCCCTTGGCCTCCGGCCGGGAGCCGTCAACCAATCGAAACCGTTGGAGAAAGCCATGTCCCATCCCGTCCCTACGACGCTCTATCGCATCGCCGCAGCCGCTGGCTGCGGAAGCGCCGTCGTCCTGCTCATCAATGCCGCCAAGCGCGCGGAGGTCATCCCGACCTCTGCCTTCACCCAACTGGTCGCCCCGCTCGCTCAGATCCTGGCGCTGGCCCTTGTCACCGCCCTCTACCTGGCCTTCGGTCGCCGCGCCGGCACCTTCGGCCTGGTCGCCTTCCTGCTGAACGCATTCGCCCTGTCCGCGCTGGTCGGCGTGGAGTTCGTCATCAATCTCGTCTTCAACGACCTCCCGGACCACACGATTGGTGCGCTCCGCGACGGCACGCTCGGCATCGCGCTGACCGCGGCATCCATCCTGTTCCTCTTGGGAACCCTTGCCTTCGTCGCGGCCATGCTCCGGTCCCGCGAGGTCCCCACCACACCGCTGGTCCTGTACGCCGTCGGCGCCGTACCCGTGTCGCTGCGAGCCTTCGTGCCCGAGGCGGCGCTGGACTTCGGACTCGTTACCCTGGCCGTGGGAATCGGCTGGCTCGCGATCTGGCTGTTCGCCCGCTCCAGCCGCATCGTCACGTGGGCACACCACGCGGTCGCCGACGAACCGCTGGCCGGGGCGAACCACTGATGTGTATTCGCCGCGCCCGCCAAAGCCAACGCAGCTCCGAGCGCTGCTGTAACCTGTCTGGTCGGTATCCCTTCGCATAGCGCTTGCCTGCTTACGTTCGGTGAAGCAACACTGGGAACTGCCAATCCCTCTGGGTTCGGAAGTGAGGCCGGCACTCCGTCGAGCCACCAGGTGTTAGGCGCTCACCACGGCGTCGGCCGCCCACACCAGTGGCTCACTGCTCGACGGCTGCCAGGTGACCGCCAGGCTTTTGGGCACGATGGTCGCCTTGCGGAGTCCGGTGAGGATGTGCGGTTGCGGTAGCACGGGCCCAGCAGTCGCAGACTGTGCCGCTCCGAACCGGCTGGCTGCAGGTCGTTGTGTTCGCACCTGATCACGGGTCGTCCGGGAAGAGGAAGGCCGGTGACGGCTCCCTCTGCCCGTGCTCATCACCCGTCAGAAGCTGCTCGGCCCAGATGACCTTGCCGCGGCGCGTGTAGCGGGTGCCCCAGCACTCGGTGAGCTGCGCGACCAGGAACAACCCGCGTCCCCCTTCGTCGGTGTCGGCCGCGCGACGCGGGCGCGGAGATGTCTCGCTTGCGTCGGACACCTCGCAGATCAGCCTTCGGTCCAGGATCAGCCGCGCCTGGATGGGTTCGGTGCCGTAGCGGATGGCATTGGTCACCAGCTCACTGAAGATCAGTTCGGTGTTGAAGGTCAGCTCCTCCAAGTTCCAGGCGGCGAGCTGCTTGGTGACCTCGGTGCGTATGCGGGCCACCACAGCGGGATCGGCAGGCAGGTCCCAGCAGGCGACGTGCTCAGGCTTCAGCGCCCGGGTCCGGGCGACCAGCACGGTGACGTCGTCTGTTGGGCCATCGGGCGGCACGGCCCAGGGCGAGCCGCAGCTGTTCCAGCCCGGCGTGGGTGCCGATCTCTCGATCGCCGGTCAGCAGGCCCTTGGTGTACAGAACGAGCCTGCTGCCCTCGGGGAGCTTCACCTCGGCTGTCTCGAAGGGTGGGCCCCCGAGCCCGAGCGGCTGTCCCGTGGGCACGTCGAGGAACTCCACCACGCCGTCGGGATAGACGACCGCAGGCGCCGGATGGCCTGCGCTGGCTATGGCACAATGCTGGGATGTCGGGTCGTAGACCGTATACACGCATGTCGTCCCGGTGACACCGTCTCCGGCGCTCGCAGCGGCGATATCCCCGATGTCCCGCAGCAGGTGGCTCTCCTGGCTTCCGGCCTGGTCGGCCTCCTCGCGGCTGAGGCGGCGGACCAGATCGTCGAGATGCCCCAGAATCTCTGCGGGCGGCATGTCGAGGGCGGCGAAGTTGCCTACGGCGGTACGCAGTCGTCCCATGGTGGCCGCGCCACGCAGGCCGCGACCGGCGACATCGCCTACCACCAAGGCGACACGGGCACCCGAGAGGCCGATGACGTCGAACCAGCCGAAGCCAGCCGCCGCCTGCGCCGGTATGTAGCGGTGGGCCACCTCGATCGCGGTCTGCTCGGGAAGACTGCGGGGCAGCATGCTGCGCTGCAAAGCCGCCGCCATGGCTCGTTCCCGCGTGAAACGCCGGGCGTTGTCCACGCAGATCGCCGCGCGGCCGACCAGTTCCTCCGCCAGCGAGACGTCGTCTTCCTCGAAGGGCTCAGACTGGCCGGAGCGCATGAAGGTCGCCAGGCCCAGGACACTGTCGTGGGCGAGCAGCGGGACGGCGATGACCGAACAGATCCCGCGCCCGGATGTCCGCGGCGTGGCATCGGAGGCCGGTGTCTGTCCCTCGGTGCGTGGATCCAGCCGCAGCACGGCTTCTTTCCGGAGGAGGGAGTCGGCCTGCGGGCAGGATGGGACATAGTGGATCGGCTCCCCCACGGCGACGGGGGACAGTTCCTCCCGCATACCGCGGACCGCGACGCGGCGCAGGCCCATGACCGGATCGGTGGTCTCCTCCCCACGCAGGACGCACTCGTCAAGATCGACTGTGACGGAGTCGGCGAACTGCGTAGCCATCACCTCGGCGAGTTCCTCGGCCGTTCGTACCACATCGAGGGTTTTGCCGATGCTCATCGCGGCCTCGTACAGCAGTCTGATGCGCCTGCGGGCGGAGGCGGCGAGCTTGCCGACTGTCGGCTCACCGAACAGGAACAGCCACGGATCGGCCGGCGCCTGTGACTTCATCGACGTCTCACACACGGGCGTCGACTCGGGATCCTCACCGCCGTCGAGTCCCACCCCACTGCCCGCCATCGCCTTCGCAGCCAGCGGGGCGGCCGGGCCCAAGAGCGCGGGGCTATTCCCCAAATCCGGGATCGCGGAGACCGGAACGCCGGCGAGAGGCTCCCATGGGCCGCCCTGGATCCTGACCTGCGCCACGACACCGACCGCACCGGCGGGCTCCGTCGCCGGCACAGCCCGCAGGATAGCCACCCGCCCGCCGGAGAGCATGATCTCGATGGCCGCCCGCTGCCCCAACGCGATCATCTCAACGGCCTTCTCCTCCAGAACAAGGCGGTCTACGCGCGGCAGATCGTGCAGGAACAGACCCGTTCTCTCGTCCGGCAACCGGCAGGGCAGGTCTCCGGCTCGCAGGAACGCCTCCAACAGGGCCCGCTCGCGTTCGCTGCTGTGCTCCAAGAACCGCCGTTCGATGGCCTCGGCCACTTGCCGGACGAGGACGCTCATCGCCAGATCCTCGCGCTCGTTGGAGCAAACTATGGTGACGGCGCCGCAGGCGTGACCGGTGAGCGGGTCCAGGATCGGAACACCGGTGGCGGTGAAGGGCTGCACGCAGGGGGCGGGATGCTCGAAAGCCGAGACGCGAAACAACCGTTTCTCGCGCAGTGCGGTGCCGATGCCGTTGGTTCCGAGAACGGCTTCTGAGTATCCCGCGCCGGGAACGGCATGCGTCTTGTCGAACAATCTCCTCATCCCAGGGTCGCTGAGGTAGCGAAGCAGCATCCTCGCTTGGTCGTCGGCGAGGAGCAGAGCCGCGTCCGCGTCCGCGACGATGGGTTGCGCTCGTTCGAGGACCGGCCGAGCCATCCGGATCAGGAAGGTGTCCGAGTCGAGTTCCACCGGGTCGGCGATGCCAAGCTTCTCCCGGGCCCCCGCCGCCTTGCATCGCCGCCAAGACCTCAAGATGGCAGGACGCACGGATAGGTCGACCTGCTCTCCCTGCAGAAACCGCTCGAAAACCTCCTCGGCTGGTCCGCCGCCACCCCCGATTTGTGCCACTTGGGTTACCCCCGACGCATCAGCGGTCTATCTCCTTATCATAATCGACATTAGGGGACATAATGTGATAAATCGCCGCCAGGGAATGCGGGGCGCCGGCTGGGCCGACATCACCGCGGCGAGGATGTGTGGGCAGCCCGCGGAGGCGGGCGCGTCGATGGCCACCGCGGCGAGCCGGATCGAGATCTGGCTCGGAATCCTTACCCAGCAATTGATCCGCCGCGGCATGTCCTCCAGCGTCCACGTCCTGTGAAGACAGTGGAGCTGAGTTGGGCGCTCGAGTTCCGGTGATGACGAAGGTCGGTGAACGGGTCGAGCACGTCCGGATGCAAGGAGGGCCCGATGATCCTTTCATGCCTGCTGATTCTCGTCGAGCAGCGCGCGGGCCGTCGTGACGTCGGTGATGATGACGTTGACCCAGCCGCCGCTGATCGCCGCGCGGATGGCCGCGTGCTTGCGCTCGCCGCCGGCCATGCCGATCCTGCGCGGGATCGTCCGCAGAACCTCCGGGTCGATGCCGACGACCCGGCTGTTCAGGTCGCTGTGGATCAGCTCGCCGGCTGAGTCGAAGAAGCGCTGGCAGACGTCGCCGACCGCGTGCGCGGCGATGAGGTGATCCTGGTCGGCGGGGGCGATGGCGTTGCCGCTGTCGCGCAGCAGCGGCGAGGGCTGCACGCTGCCGATGCCGACCAGCGCCATCGTCAGGCCCTGCCACTCTTCGATCACAGGTTGCATGGCCGCGTCGCTGATCAGGCTCTGGCGGATCTCGGCGGTGCCGACCAGGCCAGGAGCCTGGACGTAGAGCGGCTCGGCGCCGACCAGCTCGGCGAGGTGGCCGAGCAGGCGGTTGGCCTTGGCCTGTACGGCGCCCTCGCCGACGCCGCCAAGAAGTTGCACCACGCGGTCGGCGCCGGCCACGCGAAGGGGATGCAGCCGCTCGGCCACCGACAGGAGGGTCTGGCTCCACGGCGAGATGCCGATCCGCTCGCCGCCGGCCAGGGTCGATTCGAGGTAGGCCGCGCCCGCGGAGCCGATGCCGGCGATGATGTCGGACTCGTCGCCCTCGACGTCGACGACGACCGCCTCCCGCAGCCCGTAGCGGCTCTCCAGGGCCTGCTCCAGCGTTAGGTGCACGCCCTGGGAGACGACGACCACCGTGCGCACAATGCCGATCTCGCCCGCCCGCTTCAGCAGCCTGGACACCTTCGTCTGCGAGATGTGCAGCGCGTCGGCGATGTCGGCTTGACGGATGCCCTGCTCGTGGTACATGTGTGCGACCTTGGTGATCAGTCGCACCCGGCCGTCGGAGGTGGACCGGCCGGCGCCGCCTGCGTGCACAGCCATCAGGATCCGTCCCCTTCGCCGTCGCGGAATCTCGTCGCCCCACATTGTCCATCCGGAAGGCCACTCCTCGGGCCCGCCGGACCTAGGTCCTCATGGCCCGCCTTGCCCCGTTGTGCGGGCGAGGCAGCCCTCGGTTGCGCGTTTCGACTGCACCAAGCAGTTCTCACCGTCGAGGGTTGCTCAACGTTATTGACAGGCATGCGCGGATCAGCCAATCTACGACCACGGGAAATTATGCACTATCGCATAATTATGCACCATCGGGAGACTGCGATGCGCCACCGCAAAGTGATCATCAACACGGACGCCAAAAACGAGGCCGACGACCAGTTCGCCATCGTGCACGGCCTCCTGTCACCCACCTTCGACGTGCGAGGACTGATCCCGGCCCACTTCGGCACCCGGCGCACGCACCGCAGCATGGAAGAGTCCCGTGAGGAAATCGACCTCCTGCTCGACCTGCTCAAGATGAGCGGCTCCGTCACCGTGGCGAACGGCGCCGCGACCGCCCTGCCGGACGAGCGGACCCCGGTGGACTCGCCCGGCGCCCGGCTGATCATCGAGGAGTCGAAGCTCGCGAGCGACGACGACCCGCTCTACGTGGCCTTCCTCGGCCCGCTCACCGACATGGCCACAGCGATCCTGCTGGACCCCGAGCTCGTCCGGCGTCCCGTGGTCGTGATCTGGATCGGCGGCCCCGGCTACCGCGGCTACGACGAGGGACCCGGGATCGAGTTCAACCTCTCCAATGACATCCACGCCGCCAACGTGGTGTTCGACTCCGGCATCACCGTGTGGCAGGTGCCCAGAGACGTCTACACCAAGGTCTCGGTGAGCTACGCCGAACTGGAGGAGAAGATCGGCGACGCCGGCCCGCTGGGCCGCTACCTCATCAAGCAGCTCCACGAGTGGAACGCCACCTACTGTCCCGAGCCGATCGAGTCCCGTTCCCTGGGCGACTCCCCGGCCATCGCGCTGATGCTCTTCCCGCGGAGCGGCAACCTGCGCGTGCGGCCCGCTCCCCGCTTCGGCGCCGACGGCTCCCACCTGCCCGGATCGAATCACCCGATCCGGGTCTGCGAGGAGGTCGACGTTCGGTTCCTGCTGGCGGACATGTTCGCCAAGATCCGGGCCTTTAGCGGAGAGCACCACTAAGCACTTGTCCTGCGTACCAAGGGAGATTCGACATGACTGGCAGCTCGTATACCCGTCGCAGGTTCCTCGCTCTGTCGTCCGTCGCGGCCACCGGGCTCGCCATCAGCGCCTGCACCGGTGCCTCGGTCGGCGGCAGCGCTACGACGGCTGCTCCGACGAACAAGCTGCGCCTGTTCACCTACGACGACGACACCACCATCGGCATGCTCAGGGCGCAGGTCAAGAAGTTCGACGAGCAGAACGGCACCACCACCACGGTCGACAACCTACCCGGCTCGGGTGCGGCCCAGTATCCCGACAAGTTGCGGACCGAGCTGCTGGGCGGCAGCGGTCCCGACCTCTGGCGGATCTGGGGCGGGCAGATCGGCGCGCCGTTCGCCAAGGCCAAGCAGGCCGCCGACCTCGCGCCGTACTACCAGAAGTTCGGCTGGGACTCCTCGATCAACACCGCGGCCATCGCGGGCATGACGTTCGACGGCGTCAAGGCGGGCGTGCCGTTCACGGCGCGCGGGGTGGGCGCCTGGTACAACATGGAGCTGCTGGCCAAGGCCGGGGTCGACGTCCCGCCCACCACGTACGCCGAGCTCGAGAAGATGAACGAGCGACTCGTCGCCGCCGGCATCACCCCGTGCGGGCTGGGCGGCAAGTACGGCTGGCACATCATGCGCCTGTTCGAGTATCTCCTGGAGCACACCGCGGGCCCGCAGCTCCACGACAAGCTGCTGCTGGGGCAGGAGAGCTGGGACCGGCCCGAGGTCGTCGAGGCGTTCACCCTGTTCAAGAAGTGGCAGGACAACAAGTGGCTGCCCGAGGGCGCTCTGGGCCTGGACCCCGCGGACGTCGGCAACTGGTACGTACAGGGCAAGGTCGCCTACGACCTCGAGGGTCAGTGGTCGGAGGTCTCGGCCATCCTGGCGGCGAAGAAGGATCCCGCGCAGTTCGGGAACTTCCAGTTGCCCACCGATCACACCCCGGTCCGGCACTCCGGGTTTGTCGAGGGCTACATGCTCAACGCCAGGTCGGGGAACAAGGACAAGGCCGCGGCGCTGCTGGACTTCCTGCTGAAGCCGGACAGCCAGAAGGCCATGCAGGTCACCTCGTCCACCGTGAAGGGGGCCGAGGCCGACCCCAAGGAGCTGCCGCTGTCGGCGGGATGGGACCAGAAGTACGGTTCGAGCCCCTTCTACACGATCCAGGACCAGGCCTTCCCCAAGCAGCAGTCGGACCAGTACTTCAGCGTGCAGAGCGACCTGCTGCAGGGCAAGGTGACGCCGGCCGCGGCGGCCAAGAAGATGCAGGAGATCGTCTCCGCATGGGTCCGTAATTGATCCGGGGCAGCTCATGACTACCGTAACTCCCCAGAGAGGGAGATGGCGGTCCTGGCTGTTCGCCGTCCCCGCGCTTGGGATCTACCTGATCTTCCTCGTCTACCCGGCCGTGTCATCCCTGTGGTTCAGCTTCACCGACTGGGACGGCCTCAGCCCGTCCTACAACCTCGTCGGCCTGGACAACTACGCGCGCATGCTCGGCGATCCCGTGGTGCTGACGGCGGCCCGGAACAACCTCCTGTGGTCGGTGGTCACGATCGTCGTGCCGGTGACGCTCGGCCTGGCATTGGCGCTGCTGCTGAACGGCAAGGTGCGGGGCAAGCCCGTGCTGCGCCTGATCTTCTACGCGCCGGGTGTGCTGCCGCTGGTGTCGATCGCCTCGATCTGGGGGTGGCTCTACAACCCCGAGCACGGCGCCATTAACTCCTTCCTGCAGCTCATCGGCCTGGACGGCCTGGCCCAGCCCTGGCTCGGCCAGGACTCCACCGCGCTGTGGGCCGTGATGGTGCCGGCGGTGTGGCTGCGGACAGGCTTCCCGATGCTGCTCTACCTCGCCGCCCTGCAGGGCATCCCCGGACAGCTCTACGAAGCGGCGCGAGTCGACGGGGCGAGCCGCTGGGAACAGTTCCGGCACGTCACCATGCCGGGCCTGCGCTCGGCGCACTACATCGTGCTGGCGCTGTCCCTGATCGACTCGTTCAAGGTCTTCGACCTGGTCTACGCCATGACCTACGGCGGCCCCGGCACGGCCACCCAGGTCATGGGGACCTGGATGTACGCCAACGTCTTCCAGTACTACCAGACCGGATACGGCACGGCCATCGCCGTCATGATCACCGTGGTGGCGATCGCGGTCGGCATCCCGTACGTCCGGTCCCAGACCAGGGAGCGTACGGCATGACCTCGATCGCCTCCGCACCGACGACACGGACCGTCACCCCGGCGCAGCCACCGGCCGAGAAGAAGACCAAGGGCCGCCTCGCCCTGACCGTCGTGCTCGCCGCGGCGGCCGTCTTCTGGATCTCACCCCTGGCGCTGCTCGTCGTGACCGCGATCCGGCCGCTGGCGGACTTCGTCGGCAACGGCCCGCTGTCCTGGCCGTCGGAGTTCACGTGGGAGAACTTCGCCGACGCCTGGGACATCGGCAACTTCGCCACCACGTACGGCAACAGCGCCCTGCTGCTGCTCCTGAAAGTGCCGCTCGGCGTGCTGATCTCGGCGATGCTCGGATTCGCCCTGGCCAAGCTGCGGATGAAGTTCCGCCGGACCGTGATGTTCACCGTCTTCCTCGGGCTGACGATCCCGATCTACATCACGATCGTCCCGGTGTTCATCATGATGAAGACCGCCGGCGCGACCGACAGCGTCCTCGGCCTGATCGGCCCGTACCTCGCCTTCGGCATCCCGTTCGAGGTGCTGGTCCTGCAGTCGTTTTTCCGGCAGCTCCCGGACGAGATCGTCGAGGCGGCGCGCGTGGACGGGGCGGGGGACTGGCGGATCTTCTGGCGGATCGTGCTCCCGCTGTCCGCGCCAGCGCTGGTCACGGTGCTGATCCTGGACGCCGTGGCCACCTGGAACGAGTTCCTGTTCGCCCTGATCCTGCTGAACTCCGACGCGAACAAGACGCTGCCCGTCGGGCTGCTCAACTTCCAGGGCCAGTTCTCCAACAACAACACCGGCCTGGCCGCGGGGATCCTCATCGCGGTCGTGCCCATCCTCATCGCGTACACGCTGCTCCAGCGGTGGATCGTGGCCGGCCTGACGGCCGGCGCTACCAAGGGATAGGAGTGATCGACGTGCCGACCTTCGGCGCTGGAATCTGGCATTTCGCCACCTACAAGGACCGCTACGCCACCGACGGCTACGGGCCGCCGGTCGGCCTGCTAGAGCAGATCGACCGCGCGGGAGCCGTGGGCGAGCTGTCGGTGGTGGACCTGAACTGGCCGTTCGCCGGCTTCGACGGCACCTTGGACGACGTCAAGGCGGCACTGGCGAAGAACGATCTCAAGGCGATCGCGATCACGCCCGAGATCTACACGCGCGACTTCGTCAAGGGCTCGTTCACCAACCCCGATCCGGCGGTGCGCAAGCGGGCGATCGCGTTGATGCACGACGCCACCGAGGTGGCCCTGGAGCTGGGTTGCTCGTACGTCAAGCTGTGGCCGGGCCAGGACGGCTGGGACTACCCGTTCCAGGTGAACTACCACGACATCTGGCAGCTCGCGCTCGACGGCCTGACCGAGCTGTGCTCAGCGTACACCGAGATCAACTATGTGATCGAGTACAAGCCCCGCGAGCCCCGCGTGAAGATCATCTTCCCGAGCGTCGCGCGCACGCTGCTCGGCATCGAACGCATCGGCCTGCCCAACCTGGGCATCCTGCTCGACTTCGGCCACTCCCTGTACGGGCAGGAGACACCCGCCGACGCGGCGCAGCTCGCCATCGACTACGGGCGCCTGTTCGCCATCGACGTCAACGACAACATGCGCGGCTGGGACGACGACATGGTCGTCGGCTCGGTCCACTTGGTGGAAACCTTCGAGTTCTTCCACACCCTGCGCAAGAACAATTGGGACGGCGTGTGGCAGCTCGACCAGTTCCCCTTCCGCGAGGACAGCGTCCAGGCGGCCAAACAGGCCATCCGCTTCCTCAAGGCGGTGGACCGGGCGCTCGGCGTCCTGGACGACGAGGCGCTCGCCCAGGCGCAGGCCGCGCACGACGCGCTGGCCGCCCAGCGGCTCGTGCAGAACGCGCTGCTGACCTCGATGGCCGGGCTGGAGGACGCATGACCGATCTCGTCGAGGCTGTGCGGAGCCATGTCACCCTGCCGGTGTTCGGCAGGGTGGACCGGCACGCCGGCCGCGCGGAGCAGATCGCGCATCTCGCCGAGGCGGCCTGGCGGATCCGCATCCAGGACCTCAAGCTGGTCTACCACGCTGGAGCGGGGCACATCGGCGGCGACTTCTCGGCCATTGACATCCTGGCCACCCTGTACGGCGCGGTGCTGGACATCAGCCCCGACCGGGTCGCCGACCCGGAACGGGACCGGTTCATCCTCAGCAAGGGGCATGTCGCGGGCGCGCTCTACACGACCCTCGCCGCGTTCGGCTTCCTGCCCGTGGCCGAGCTCGCGACGTTCTTGCAGCCGCTGTCGGCGCTGAACGGCCACCCCAGCCGTACCAAGGTCGCGGGCGTCGAGGCCAATACCGGGCCACTGGGACATGGCCTGCCCGTCGCGGTCGGGCACGCGCTGTCGGCCAAGCTGGATGTGTCGCTGCGCCGCACGTACGTGCTGGTCGGCGACGGCGAGCTGCAGGAGGGCAGCAACTGGGAGGCGATGATGGCCGCCTCCCAGCATCAGCTCGACCGGCTCACCGTGATCGTCGACCGCAACCGCCTCCAGCAAGGGGCGACGGTCAAGGAGACCAACGACCTCGACCCCCTCGCGGACAAGGCGGCCGCCTTCGGCTTCGCCGTGGTCGAGGTCAACGGGCATGACCACGGTGAGCTGCTGGACGTGCTGTCGTCGGTGCCGTTCCGGCCCGGCAAGCCCACGTTCGTGATCGCTCACACGCACAAGGGACATCCGATCTCGTTCATGAGCAACAACGTCGCCTGGCACCACAAGGTGCCGGACGAGGCGGAGTACCACCAGGCGCTGACCGAGCTGGAGACGGCGCGCCACCCCCGATTCGGCAAGGAGCATTGATGCCGCGCACCTCGGTCGCCGACCTGCCCCGCTTCGACTGCCGGGACGCCTACGTGGCGACCCTGTCGGAGCTGGCGCACGAGGACCACCGGATCGTCGGCGTGGTCAACGACTCGGTCGGCTCCAGCAAGCTCAACAGCTTCCGCAAGGCCTTCCCCGACCGGCTGATCAACGTCGGCATCGCCGAGCAGGACATGGTCGGCGTGGCCGCGGGCCTGGCCAACGGCGGCCGCATCCCGTTCGTCTCGGCCGCCTCCTGCTTCCTCACCGCCCGCGCCTTGGAGCAGATCAAGGCCGACGTCGCCTACTCCAACCACAACGTCAAGCTGTGCGGGATGAGCCCCGGCGTCGCCTACGGCGAGCTCGGCCCCACCCACCACTCCATCGAGGACATCGCCTGGCTGCGGGCCATCGACAACCTGACCGTCATCGTCCCGGCCGACCCCGTCGAGACCAGCGCCGCGCTGCGCTGGGCCGCCGCCGTCGAAGGGCCGGTGTTCGTGCGGGTCAGCCGCATGAGCGTGCCCCAAGTCCACGCCGACGACTACACCTTCACCCCGGGCAGGGCCGTGACGCTGCGCGACGGCGGCGACGTGACCTTGATCGCCAACGGCACCGTGCTGTGGCGGGCGCTGGTCGCCGCCGAACGGCTGGAAGCCGAAGGCGTCTCGGCACGCGTGCTGTCGATGCCGACGGTCAAACCCCTGGACACAGAGGCGGTCGTGGCCGCTGCCCGGGAGACCGCCGGCATCGTGACGATCGAGGAGTCGACCATCGCCGGCGGCCTCGGAGGCGCCGTCGCCGAGACCGTCGTCCAGCACCACCCCACCCGGGTCGCCATCCTCGGCATCCCCGAGTTCGCCCCCACCGGATCGGCGGCCTTCCTGCTCGACCGCTACGGCATGTCGCCCGAAGGCATCGCCGAGGCCGCACGGAGTCTGCTGCGCCATGGCTGACCCGCTTATCCTGGCCATCGACCAGGGCACTAGCTCCACCAAGGCGCTCCTGGTCGACACGCGCGGCCAGGTCGTCTCCCGCGCGGTCGCGCCCCTGTCCGAGGCGCAGCCTCGCCCCGGCTGGGTGGAGCAGGACCCCGGCGAGCTGTGGCAGAGCGTCCAGCGGGCGGTCGCCGACTGCGTCACGCCCGCACACGCCGAACGCGTCGCGGGCGTCGGGATCAGCAACCAGCGCGAGTCCCTGGTGTTGTGGGAGCGCCGCACCGGCGAGCCCGTCGGGCCGCTGCTGAGCTGGCAGGATCAGCGCACCGCCGACCGCTGTCACGAGCTGGCCGGCTCCGCCGAGCTGGTCCGCTCGGTGAGCGGCCTGCCGCTGGATCCGATGTTCTCCGCGCTCAAGGCCCGCTGGCTGCTCGACACCTACGACCCCGGGCGCCGCCGGGCGGGCGAGCTGTGCCTGGGCACCGTCGACTCCTGGCTGCTCAGCCGCTTCGGCGGCGAGCACCTCGTCGAGGTCGGCAACGCCTCACGCACCCAGCTCCTCGACCTCGCCACCGGCGACTGGGACGCCCGGCTGCTGGAGCTGTTCGGCGTGCCGCGCGAGGTGCTGCCGAGGGTGGTGCCCTCGTGCGCCGCCTTCCCCGCCGCCCGCGGTCTGGCCCCGCTTCAGGACGGGGTGCCGGTCCTGGCGGTCATGGGCGACTCGCACGCCGCGATGTTCGCCCACGCCGGCTGGCGGCCCGGCGTCGTCAAGGCCACCTACGGCACCGGCTCGTCGGTGATGGCCATCGGTGAAGACGGCCAGGCGCAGGGCTTGTGCCGCAGCATCGCCTGGGACCTCGGCGACGGCCTCGCGCTGTGCGTCGAGGGCAACATCCGCGCCACCGGCCGCACGATCACCTGGCTGGCGGAGCTGTTCGGCGTCCCCGTCCAGACGCTGCTGAACGAGGCGGAGGCCGCCGACGGGGTGCATTTCGTCCCCGCCTTCGGCGGGCTCGGCGCCCCCTGGTGGGACCCCGACGCCACCCCCGTCATCACCGGCTTCTCGTTGGGCACCCGGCGCGCCCAGCTCGCCGCCGCCGCCCTGGAGGCCGTCGCCTTCCAGGTCGAGGACGTCCTGACAGCGATCGAGCAGGCCGTCGGACAGGTCCGCGTGCTCATGACGGACGGCGGGCTCACCCACAGCGACCGGCTGATGCGGCTCCAGGCCGATCTCAGCGGACGCGTCGTCGCCCGCTCCGGCGAGCACGACCTGTCCGCACTCGGCGTGGCCGACGCCGCCGGGCTGACGGCCAAGCTGTGGACTCTCGAAGAACTCGAACGACGGCCCAGGCCGGCCGACACCTACGAGCCCGGGCTCGGCGAGGCGGAGCGCCGCGCCAGGAGGCACGCCTGGCACGAGGCCGTCCGCAGATCCCGCCCCGCGCAGGAGAGGAGCGCCACGTGACCACGACCGCGCCGACGAGCCGCCGGCGTATCCCGGCCCGCTGGATCATCGCCGCGGCCGTCGCCGTGCTGGTCGTCCTCATGGCGGCCGACACCGAGTACCGGACGGTGGAGACCGCGGCGGCCGCGGCGCCGAAGAAGTTCGACCCCGCCACGTTCGGCGCGCAGAACTACCAGGCCAAGGTGGTGCCCGCCATCCAGGCCGCCGCCGTGGACCTGCCGGTCCTGCTCGAGGCGCTGACCGAGGACAAGGAGGCGGCCGGGCAGAAGTACGGCAAGCGCCAGGGCAGCGGCCCCTACACCTTCGCCGTCAAAGCGACGGGCACGGCCGGCGAGGCCAGGTCCGGGCTGCTGCCGGTCACCGTCAAGGGCCTGCCGGACGGCACCAGGGTGTCGCTGCAGATCGGCCCGGCCATCAACGGCACCGCGCTGCGCGACGCCGCCGGGTACATCACCTTCGGCCAGTTCACCAACCAGGTCGAGTACGCCGACGCGGCCACCGCCCTGAACAACGAGATGCGCGCCAAGCTGCTCAACGGCCTGGACGTGGCCGCGCTGGACGGCAAGGAGATCTCCTTCGTCGGAGCGTTCACGCTGCTCACCCCGCAGACCGTGACGATCACCCCGGTGGCGGTCACATGAGCGCGCCGGTGCTGTGGGCCTGCGAGGTCGCCAAGGTCTACGGCGGCACGCACGCGCTCAAGGGCGTGGACTTCGCCGTGGCGGCCGGCCGCGTCACCGCCCTGTTCGGGGAGAACGGCGCGGGCAAGTCCACGCTGATGAAGATCCTGGCCGGGATCGAGCAGCCCACCACCGGCCACGTCGAGCTGGACGGCCGGCCGCTGCGGCTGCAGTCCTCGCGGCACGCCGCCGACCTGGGCATCGCCATCATCCACCAGGAGCTGAGCCTGTGCCCGAACCTCAGCATCACCGACAACCTGTTCCTGGCCCGCGAGCTACGCACCCCCTACGGGGGCGTGGACCGCAGGGCGCAGCGGGCGGCGACGCGGGCGGTGCTGGACCGGCTGGAGGAGCACGTCGATCCCGACCTGCTGGTGGGTGACCTACGCCTGGGCCAGCAGCAGCTTGTGGAGATCGCCCGCGCCCTGCTGCAGAACGCCCGCGTGCTCATCATGGACGAGCCGACCTCCGCGCTGACCGCGCCCGAGGTCGAGGTGCTCTTCCGCGTGATCAGGGAGCTGACCGCCGCCGGCGTGGCCGTCGTCTACATCTCCCACCACCTCGACGAGGCGCTCGACATCGCCGACGACGTCGTGGTGCTGCGTGACGGCACGCTGGTGGCTACCGCGCGGGCCGCCGAGGTGGACATCCGCTGGATCGTCGAGCAGATGGTCGGCCACGACCAGGACGCCCTGTTCCCCGCGCACGACCCGGTGCTCGGCCAGGCGGCCCTGACCATCCGGAACCTCACCGTCGCCGACCCGGCCACCCCCGGCCGGCTGGCCGTCGACGGGCTGTCGCTCGACGTCCGCGAGGGCGAGATCGTCGGGGTCTACGGCTTGATGGGCTCCGGCCGTACCGAGCTGCTGGAGACGCTGGCGGGCCGGCTGCGGCCCGCCTCCGGCGAGGTCCTGCTGGCCGGGGCGCTGCTCGGCGACAGCGGCATCCGCGAGCGCATCGCCCGCGGCATGGTGCTGGTGCCCGAAGACCGCCAGCGCGACGGGCTCGTCCAGACCATGTCCGTCGGGCAGAACCTGTCCCTGGCGGCGCTCGGCACGTACGTGCGCGGCCTGTTCGTCTCCGAGCCACGCGAGCGCGCCGCCGTCGCCCAGACGATCACGGACGTCACCGTCAAGACCAGCGGCGCCCAGGCGGCCATCGGCTCGCTCAGCGGCGGCAACCAGCAGAAGGTCATCATCGGCAAGGCGCTGCTGACGGGCCCGCGCGTCCTGCTGCTGGACGAGCCGTCCCGCGGCGTCGACGTGGGCGCCAAGGCCGACATCTTCGAGTTGATGGCGGCCCAGGCCCGGCGCGGCCTGGCCGTCCTGTTCACCACGTCCGACGCCGAAGAGGCCCTGCACATCCCCGACCGGCTGCTCGTGCTCGCCCGCGGCGCCCTCGTCGGCGAGTTTCGGCGCGGCGAGCTCACCCGGGAGGAACTCATGCGCGTATCCGACGGCGGCCAGGTAACAGACGAGGATCGCCTCTCATGACGACCACAGCGACCACCGCGCCCCCGGAGCAGGCCGCCGCCCGCGCCCGCCACCTGTCGGTGCTGAACATCGCCTTCGAGCTGCGTGCCTTCATCGCACTGGCAGTGCTCATCGTGATCTTCGGCTTGCTGTCCGACTCGTTCCTCACCGTGCCGAACCTGATCACGATGACCAAGCACGTGGCGATCAACGCCGTAATCGCGCTGGGCATGCTGCTGGTGATCCTCAAGGGCGGCATCGACCTGTCGGTCGGCTCCATCGTCGGACTGTCCGGCGTGGTCGCCGGCGAGCTGCTGGGAGGCCTGCACGTGGGGGGCGTGATCGCCTACCCGCCGGTGTGGGTGGTCATCGTGCTGTGCGTGGCCGTCGGCATGGCGGTCGGCGCGGTCAACGGCGTGCTGATCACCCGCTTCAACGTGGCGCCGTTCATCGCCACACTCGGCATGCTCTACGTGGCGCGCGGCGCGGCCATGCTCATCTCCGACGGCGCCACCTACCCCAACCTGGCCGGCAACCCTGCCCTCGGCAACACCGGCTTCGGCCTGCTGGGCAGCGGCCGGCCCCTCGGCCTGCCCACCTCCATCTGGATCATGATCGCGCTGGCGGTGGCGGTCACGCTGCTGCTGGCCAAGTCCCCCTTCGGCCGCTGGCTCTACGCCACCGGCGGCAACGAGCGGGCCGCCGACCTGTCCGGCGTGCCGATCCGGCGGGTCAAGACCATCGTGTACGTGATCTCCGGCGCGTGCGCGGCCGTGGCCGGCCTCATCATCGCCTCCGAGCTGACCTCGGCCGCCCCGCAGGCCGGGGAGACGTACGAACTCAACGCGATCGCCGCCGTCGTGATCGGCGGAGCCGCGCTCAGCGGCGGCCGGGGCACCGTGCGCGGCACCCTGGTCGGCGCCTTCGTCATCGGCTTCCTCGCCGACGGCCTGGTGATCCTGGGCGTGTCGACGTTCTGGCAGATCCTCATCAAGGGCGCGGTCATCATCCTGGCCGTCATGCTCGACCAGGGCCAGCAGCGATTCAAACGCCGGGGAGCCGCCGCCGCGGCGGTCGCGGCGACCAAGCACCACGACTAGACAGCACCACCCCCCACAAGGAGAACCACCATGCGCCGTGTCCTGACCATGGCCCTGTCCCTGACCCTCGGCTGTGCCGCCCTGACCGCCTGCGGAGGCGGTGGCGAGCAGCCTGCCACCAGCGCGCCCGCGAGCAGCGGCACCGGCGCGGCCGGCGGGCTGATCGCCATCATCACCCCCTCGCACGACAACCCCTTCTTCAAGGCCGAGGCCGACGCGGCGAAGGCCCAGGCCGAGAAGCTCGGCTACCAGACGTCCGTGGCCTCCCACGACGACGACCCCAACAAGCAGAGCGAGCTGATCGACGCCGCCATCTCCCGCCAGGCCAAGGCGATCATCCTGGACAACGCCGGCGCCGACGCCTCCATCGGCCCGGTCCGCAAGGCCACCGACAGCGGCGTTCCCGTCTTGCTGATCGACCGGGAGATCAACGCCACCGGCATCGCCAAGGCCCAGATCGTCTCCAACAACTCCCAGGGCGCCCAGCTCGTCGCGCAGTCGTTCGTCGAGGCGATGAAGAGCAAGGGCAACTACGTCGAGCTGGTCGGCAAGGAGTCCGACACCAACGCCAGCGTGCGCTCCAAGGGCTTCGCCGACGTCATCTCCCAGTACCCCGACATGAAGCAGGTCGCCAAGGAGAGCGCCAACTGGGACCAGCAGGAGGCGTTCACCAAGATGGAGACCATCATCCAGAAGAACCGCGACATCCAGGGCGTCATCGCCGGCAACGACACCATGGCCCTGGGCGCGGTGGCGGCGCTGAAGGCCGCGAACCTGCTGGACAAGGTCACGGTGGTCGGCTTCGACGGCAGCCCCGACGCGATCGCCGCCGTCAAGGCGGGCGAGATGCACGCCACCGCGCTGCAGCCCGCCGCGCTCGGCGCCACCAGCGCCGTGGACCAGGCCGACCAGTTCATCAAGACCGGCAAGACCGGCAAGGAGGAGAAGCAGTCGATCGACTGCGAGCTGGTCACCGCTGACAACGCCGACGAGTTCGGCGTCTTCGCCAGGAAATAGGAGACACAGGAACTGATCGCCGCTAGCGAGCGTCAACGAGAACGGGCGGGACTCCGTGAGACTGGAGACCCGCCCATTCGTACGATGTTCGCCCTGGTCAGCGGCCGAAACCATTGATCAAGATCGTGTGCCCCGTGTAGGATTCGAACCTACGCACCCGGCTCCGGAGGCCGGTGCTCTATCCCCTGAGCTAACGGGGCTCAACGAGTGATAAGGCTACCAGCATCTAGCTACCACTCTGCACCGGATAACGCTCGTCGAACACATCCCGTGAAAACCGCACGTGACGGGTCCGCTACCGGTTAACTTTGCGCCCGTGAGCGAGGTTCTTGGCAAAGTGCTGGTCGTGGACGATGACGAGGTCATCCGTCAGCTCATCGCAGTCAACCTGAATCTGGAGGGGTTCGAGGTGGCCACCGCCACGGATGGGCAGGATTGCCTTGATCGCGTGCGGGACGTCATGCCCGACGTCATCACGCTGGATGTGATGATGCCGTACCTGGATGGGTGGGCTACGGCGGAGAAGTTGCGTACGGACGAGGACACCAGCCACATCAAGGTCGTGTTGATCACGGCGCGGGCGCAGGATGACGACAAGCGCCGGGGGCGGGGTATCGGGGTTGACGCCTATCTGACGAAACCCTTTGATCCGGCGGAGTTGATTGAAGTTGTGCGGGATCTCGCGGCGAACGCTCAAGGGTGAAGGGTGCTACCTCAGCCGGCCGGGTCGGCTGTGGTCACGGCCGTCTTTGCGTCCAGCTCCCAGCCTTTCGCGTACGCTGCGGCGAACTCTTCCCTGCCCAGCGAGGCCTGACCACGGCGGGTGAGCTCGCGGACCTGCGGATCGGTGTGGTCGTGCGCGCCCCGCAGCCGGGCGGCGGCCCCGAGCAGCACGGCCGACTCGTGCTGGCGCCCGCGCGTTTCGGCGAGCGCGGCCGCGTTCACCGTCACCAGCGACAGGATCGGCAGTTCCCGGGTTGCCAGTGCGGCCGCGTACGCCTCCCGCAGCGCCTTGTCGGTGCCGGGCAGGTCGCCCAGCGCCAGGCAAAGCGCGGCCCGTGCGCTGCCGACCAGCGTCCGGGCGTGGTCGGCGGGGAACGCGGTGTCGCCGGATAGACCCCGTTCGGCGTCGTCGAGCAGGTCGGCCGCCCTGCCCAGGTCGCCGAGCCGCACCCGGATGTCGGCCTCCCGCGCGTCGACCAGGACCAGCAGCTCTGCCGAGGACGCGTGCAGCGCACGCTCCCGGGCGGAGTCGATCATCGCCATCGCCCGGTCGGTGTCGCCGCGCCGCATGTGCACGTCGATCCAGCGCAGGTCGCTGTAGAGCTGGTCGCCGAGGCTGAGCGAGCCGAACTCACCGGCCAGCGCGCGGGCCTCGAGCAGGTCGGCCAGCGCGCCGTCGAGGTCGTCGTATCGCCGCAGCCGGGCGCGCCTCGGAAGCGTGGCGGCTTCGCCCCAACGGTCGCCGACCTGCCGGAAGCAGGCCAGAGCCGCCTCCACGTGGACACGCATCCGGTCGAGCGCGCCCGCGTTCTCGGCGATCTCGGCCTGGAACATGTGGGCCAGCCCGGACAGCCACACGTCGTCGCCGTCGGCGAGGCGCTGGAAGATCGCGAACGCGGCCTCCTCCTCCAGCAGGAAGAGCAGGACCGGGCCGAACACGCGGTAGTGGCTCGGCAGCTCCGGATGCGCGAGCAGCCGGTCGGCCAGCTCGCGCATCTCCGCCCGGTCGTCCGCGGCTTCCCCGGCGCTGATCCCCGACAGGATGTCCGCCCGGTTGAGCAAGTAGACGGCTCGGGCGCAGTCGCGCTCGGGCGTCGGCCCGCCGCCGGGCACCGCCAGGGCCTCGCCCAGCCAGTACGCGGCGTCGGAGTGGCGGCCGGAGATCTGCCAGTACCAGGTCAGGGTCAGGGCGAGGGTGGTCGCGCCGGGGGAGTCGTGGGTGGCGCACAGGTGGCGCAGGGCGGCGAGGGTGTTGTCGTACTCGGCGCTGATGACCTTCATGGCTGTCAGCTGGCCGGGCCCGCGTAGTTGAGGGTCGTGGCGGGCCATCAGCTCGGTGAAGTGGGCGGCGGCCAGGTCGCGGGCCGTGCGGAGGTCGCCGGTGTCGGTCAGGCGGTCGGCGCCGTACTCGCGGATGGTTTCGAGCATGCGGTAGCGGCCGGTGCCGGGCGCGAGCTGCAGCAGTGACCGGTCGACGAGGGTGGCGAGCAGTTCGGGGATTGCGGCGGTGGGCACGGTGGTGCCGGCGCAGACGGCGGTGGCTGAGGCGGGTGTGACGCCGCCGGGCAGAATGGAGATCCGTTCCGCGACGATGCGTTCGTGCTCGCTCAGCAGCTCCCAGCTCCAGGCGATGACCGCGCGCAGGGTGCGGTGCCGGGGTGGTGCGGTCCGGCTGCCGGTGGACAGCAGCCGGAACCGGTCGGAGAGCCCGTCGGCCAGGTCGGGCAGGGACAGCGTCCGCAGCCGGGCGGCGGCCAGCTCGAGGGCCAGCGGCAGGCCGTCCAGGCCGTGTACCACGCGCACTATGTCGGGCAGTGTGGTCTCGTCGACGTCGAAACCCGGTCGCACGGCGGTGGCCCGCTCGGTGAACAGGCGCACCGAGGCCGCCGTGCGGGCCTGCTCGACGCTGTCGTCCGGGTCAGGCAGCGCGAGCGGGGCCAGCGGCACGAGCGCCTCGCCGTCGACCGCGAGGGGTTCGCGGCTGGTGGCGAGCACGCCCAGCCCGGGGCTACGGGGCAGCAGCGCCGCGACCAGGTGGGCCACGGCGTCGATCAGGTGCTCGCAGTTGTCGACCAGCAGCAGGCTCTCCCGGCCGCCGAGCTCGCCGACGAGGACGTCCAGCTCGTCACCCTCGACTCGCTTGCGGGCGTCGAGCATCGCGCCGCCGCGCAGCCCGATCCCGGCGAGCACGGCCGTGGCGATCTTCGCTGGTTCGGTGACGGGAGCGAGGTCGATGAGCCAGACGCCGTCGCGGTATTCGTGGCGGTGGCGGCGAGCGGCCTCCAGCGCGAGCCGAGTCTTCCCGGAGCCGCCGGGGCCGAGGACGGTGACCAGGCGCCTGGTGGTGAGCAGGGTGCCGATGCGGCTGAGGTCGTCGTCGCGGCCGATGAAGGTGGTCAGCGGCGCAGGTAGGTTGGTCGGCCGGATCTGGCCGGGGTCGGTGGACGCCTGCATCGCCGCCTGCCACCTGGCATTCCGCCCGGTTACAGCCGCAGCGCTCTGGTCGGGGCGCAGCAGGCGCTGGTGGCGTTCCCGCAGGGCGGTGCCCGGGTCGGCGCCGAGGACATCGGCCAGGGTCTGCCGGACCCGCTCGTAGACGGCCAGCGCCTCGGCCTGACGCCCCTGAGCGGCGAGCGCGTCCATCAGCAGCGCGGCCGCCCGCTCGTGGACCGGCTGCTCGGCCAGCAACCCGGTCAGCCGGGCGGCGGCCACCTCTGCCCGTCCCAGCGACAACTCGGCGTCGGCGAGGTCGGCGACCGCCTCGATCGACACATGTACCAACCGTGTCGCGACCGTGGGCGCGACCGCGGCGATGACCGCGGGTTCGGCGCCAGGATCATCGCCCCACAACGCCACGGCCTCGGCAAGCGCGGCGACCGCGGCCTCAGGGTCACCTGCCCGCAGCCTCTCCCGACCGGCAGCGGTGAGCCGCTCAAAGCGCGGCGCGTCCACGTCGGCCGCGTCCACCGCCAGCCGGTAGCCCCCCGCGACCTGCACGACCACGCCACCGGCCGCGCCGGTCGGGGTGAGGGCGCGGCGCAGCCGGGAGACGAGGGCCTGCAGGGCGTGGGCAGGGCCGGACGGCGGCTCCTCGGCCCAGATCGCATCGACCAGCACGCCCGGCTCGACCGCGCGGCCACCGGCGAGCGCAAGCCGTACGAGCAGGCCCTGTAACCGCGCACCCGCAACGGGCAGGACGGCGTCACCGCGGGACACCTGAAACGCGCCGAGCAGCCTGACGCGAAGCCGTCCATCCCCGTCCATTCCCCGATTTTCGCGCGCTCACCCGCAAGGCCCCAAATCGGGCGGCCGTGTCAGCGCCGCGTGTGTCCCGTGTGTGCCCCGTGTGAGCGACCCGCCTCAGTCTTCACATGCCGAACCAAAGGAGGAAACCTTGAACGACATCAAGCAGCGCCGCGGGGCCGGGACGGCGCTCATCGCTAGCGGAGGCATCTTCTTCACCGCCGAGTTCATCGCCGCCGCAGCATGGACGAATCCGCCCTACAGCTACACGCACCACTTCATCAGCAACCTCGGGGTTCACGGCCCCCTAACGGCGTTTGGGCAGTTCATGTACTCCCCGCTCGCGACGGTGATGAATACCGGCTTCTTCTTGTTCGGGCTCGCCGCGCTGACCGGCGTCGTCATGCTGAGGGGACTGCCGGGCAGGTGGCGCTGGGCGATGGTCGCGACGGCGGTGCTGCTGGCGGTCGGCGGCATGCTGGTGGGACTGTTTCCGGGGTCTGACGACAACGGCACGACCGACTACCACGGGCTGGGCGCTCTCATGGCGTTCGTCCCCGGCAACGTGCTTTCCATCTTGATCGGCAGGGCGCATCAGCTCCTAGGAATCTCCCCCAGACTGGGCCGGGCCCTGGTGGTGTTCGGGATACTCGGCTTGGTCTCGCTGGTGGGCTTCGAAACCGTCCTCGTCTCGGATGCCGGCGTCCTCATCGGCCTCTTCGAACGCGGAATCATCTATCCGTTCCTGATCGGCTTCATCATCGTGGGAGCGGCACTACGGAGGCGCCGTCCGTAGGAGCTCAGCGGTGTCGCGAGGGCGCTCGGCGACGGCTCGATGTTCGCGCCCGCGCCCGGCAACGCCATCGTCGCTCACCGCGCTGGTCACGGACGCCGACAGCAGGCGCTGCGCTTGGGTCGATGAGGCGCGTGCGCGGGTGTAGGGCTCTTCCGTACGCTGGCGGCAACATTCCCGTTCGAAGGGTTGAATCGTGCGTAGCTCGATTTTCGGCAATCTCGACGGCCAGCCGCTGCCCGGTGGGTTCGCGCTGGAGAACAAGAAGATGTTGCGGGTCCAGTTGCCTCATGAGGTGCTCGCCAAACAGGGCTCGATGGTCGCCTTTCAGGGGCAGATGGACTTCGATTACGAGGGCGCCGGAGGGCTCGGCAAGCTGTTCAAGAAGGCCGTCACCGGTGAGGGCGCCTCGCTCATGCGGGTCCGTGGTGAGGGACTGCTCTACCTGGCCGACAATGCCGACGACATTCACCTGTTCTACCTGGAGAACGAAGGGCTGACCGTCAACGGGCGGAATCTGCTGGCGTTTCAGCCGCAGCTCACCTGGGACATCCAGCGGGTCCAGGGGGCTGGGGTGGCTGCGGGTGGACTGTTCAACACGACGGTCACGGGGACGGGGTGGGTGGCAGTGACCACGCACGGCACGCCGGTGCTGCTCGACGTCGCCCGCATGCCGACCTTCGCGGATGGGCAGTCGGCGGTCTGCTGGAGCACGGGGCTTCAGGTCGGAGTCAACCGGACGATGAAGGTGGGGGCGTTGATCGGGCGGGGGAGCGGGGAGGCCATGCAACTGGCGTTCAGGGGGCAGGGCTTCGTGCTGGTGCAGGCCAGTGAAGGTGCCCCCATAGTGACAGGCCAGTGAAGGTGCCCCATCGTGACGACGTCATGACGAGCTGCTAGGCGCAGGTCGGCGCGGGGTCGGTGTTGGCGCCGTTCCAGGAGGCGAGGAAGCCGAACGTGGCCGTGGCGCCGGGTGCCAGCGAGCCGTTCCAGCTCACGTTACGCACCGTCACGTCCGCGCCGCTGGCGCTCAGCGTGCCGTTCCAGATCTGGCTGATCTGCTGCCCGTTGGCGAACGCCCACCGGACCGTCCATCCGTTCATCGGTCCGGTGCCGGTGTTCTTGACGGTGACCTCGCCCTGGAAGCCGCCCTGCCACTGGCCGACGTTCTTGTACGTGGCCGTGCATCCGCCAGTGCCGGTGGGGGTCACGGTCGGGGTCACGGTTGGGGTCACGGTGGGGGTTACGGTGGGTGACGGGGTTACGCCGGACAGGGCGTTCACCAGGGACGGGTACCACTTGTCGGAGATCTTCTGGTCGCCCGCCGCGTTCGGGTGCACCCCGTCGTAGGTGTCCGTGCTGGTGCTGAACCCCGTCCACTGGTCCACCACCGTGATCGGCGACTGCTGGGTGGAGGTGGTGGCGGCCCAGCCGGGGATGGCGTTGTTCAGGTTCACGGCGCGCTGGGCGCATTCGGCGCACGTGGACGGGTTCATTGGGATGATCTTGGCGACGAGGATCTTCATGGCGGGGTTGCTCGCCCGCATCTGGTTCACCAGCGTGGTGTACGCGCTGAGGATCGTCGCGGGCGGGATGTTGCTCCACACGTCGTTGGTGCCGAAGTGCATCATGACGATGTCGGGCCGGGTCGCGGCGAGCCAGCCGGGCAGCTGGTTCTGGTTGGCGACGTTCGTGGCCAGGTAGCCGCCGTGTCCCTCGTTGTCGCCGTCGTACGGGACCGAGCAGCCCTGCGCCGGGAGGGTGCCGACGAAGTCGACGTCCGTGTAGCCGGTGCTCTGGAGCTTGTTCCAGAGCAGGGCCCGCCAGCAGCCGGGGGAGCCGGTGATCGAGTCGCCCAGGGGCATGACCCGGATGGCGGCGGCGCTGGCCGGGGTGGTCGTCAAGAACAGCACCGCGCCGGCCGTCGCGAGCAACGCCGCCAGTAACACCCAGGTCTTCCGCATCGTCCGCGCTCCCGTCGTCGCCTGGCGCTGATCGTAAGAGCGCGGCTCGGAGACGGGAAGGCGGCTGCCTGGGCGGAGGGACGCGACCTGCGGCGATGCGTGATCCGGGATGTAACTTTCAAGTCAGGGGCGGACGATGGCGAGCGGGCACGGCGCGTGGTGGAGCAGGGCGTGGCTGATCGAACCCATGATCATCCCAGTCAGCTGACCGTGCCCGCGCGTCCCCACCACCAGCAGGTCGGCCCGCGCCGCCGCTTCCTTGAGCACCTCGATGGGGTGCCCGTGGACGACCTCGGCCACCACCTCCACCCCTGGATGCCGCGACCGGCCGTCGGCGGTCAGCTTCTGCAGCGCCCGGAGGGCGTTCTGCTCGCCGTTGGGGTCGGCCGGTTCGAAGCCGCTCGGGTGTGGCCAGGCCCACGCCTGTACGGCACGCACCCGCGCACCGTGCAACTCGGCCTCGGTGAGGGCGAAGTCGAGTGCGCACAGCCCGCCGGGCGAGCCGTCCACCCCGGCCACGATTTCCCTGCGCGGCGGCCGGGGCAGCTCACGGATGAGGACCACGTTCGTACGGGCGTGCGCGGCCACGCCGTGCGCGACGGACCCGACCAGCAGCCCGCGGATGCCACCGATGCCGCGGCTGCCCACGACCAGCAGCTCGGCGCCTTCGGAAGCGTGGATCAACGCGGTGCGGGGATCGCCGGGCAGCAGCTCGGTGGTCACCTCGACCTCCGGGTGCTCGCGACGGACCCGGTCCTCGGCCGCCGCGAGCACCGTGGTGGCGCCCTCGCGCATCCATCGCCTGACCTCGGCGTAGTGGCTGCTGGGCGTGTCCTCGTACACCCACTTGGCCACGGCGTGGGCCACGACGAGCGGCGTGCGCCGAAGGGCGGCCTCGGCGGTGGCCCACGCGGCGGCTTCCAGCCCGGTGCGTGAGCCGTCCACCCCAACGATGATCACGACGACCGCCTTTCAGGTAAACGCGAAGCACTCCACCTCTGCCCGGCGGAACGGCAGCCCTTTGTCCGTGGAGTCCTTGGTGCACTGGCGCTCGGCTCTGCTGAGCTTCAGCGTGCCGCAGACGGACACGCCGGAGTACGTGCGGCAGTCGAGCGTGGGGTCGGCCTCCCCGATCTGGTACATGGCCTTGACGTCCGCGCGGCACTGGGTCCGCGCCCGCGCCGTGTTGGCGTAGCGGCATTGGGCCATCAAGGTCTCGTACTGCTCCTGGCTGACTTCGTGCTTGTCCATGCCGTCCCCAGCGGCGGTGGTCCCTCCCAACGCGGCCACCACCACGAGTCCTGCGACAGCGGCTATCTTCATCATGGTTTCCCCTGATGGGGACGTACCGCCCAGGGCGCTCGTCAAACCTCGCGCCGGCGCGCCAGCACGCTGAGCCAGGTGCGGTGGGTGGTGCTCAGACCGTGTTCCAGGACCTCGAACCCGGTCGATTCCAGCATCGCCAGCAGCGTGTCGGGGTCGCGGTGCACGAACCACCGGGAGACCTCGGTGTCGTAGGGGATCGGCTCCCATTCCTGCCGGTCGCCGGCCGAGGTGCTCATTCCGAGCACGCCGCCCGGCCGCAGCGCCGCCGACCAGGCGCGCAACGTCGGCTCGGTCTCGTCGGCGGGCACGTGGAGCAGCGCCGCGCAGCACCACAGACCTGCCAGTGAGCCGGGGGCGAGCGGTGGCCTGCGCAGGTCGCCCAGAACCGCGGGCACCCTCTGGGCGGCGGCCAGCCTGGCCATCTCGGTGGAGCGGTCGACCCCCACCACCGGCAGCCCCTGCTCCAGGAACCAGGCCGCGTCGTGCCCAGGACCACACCCCAAATCGGCCACCGGCCCCCGCACCGCCTCGGCGAACCGCTGACGGAAGGCCAGGAAGCCGCCGCTGCGGGTCCGGCTGCGCTCGGCGAAAACCGGGGCGATGCGGTCGTAGGTCGCGGTCGTGCGGGGGGTGGGATCGTCCATCACCCGGATCATGCCAGGTTTGGCGCGGCATCGGGGGTGGGTACGATCACCGCCGTCCAACGCGGGAGCCCGGTACGGACCGGGCTGAGAGGACGGCTGACAGCCGCCGACCGCCAGAACCTGCTCCGGGTAATGCCGGCGAAGGGAGTTTGCGCAATGCATGACGCGCGTTTTACCAAGGTTTACACCGGTGACCTCCGTGTGCCGATGCGTCAGGTGCGCCTGTCGAACGGATCGACGGTGACGTTGTACGACACGTCAGGCCCGCACACCGACCCCGCCATCGAGACCGACGTCAGGCGCGGGCTGCCGCGCCTGCGCGAGCACTGGGTACGCGACCGCCGCGCCGCCGGCCAGCCCGTCACCCAGGTCGGCTGCGCCAGGAAGGGGCTGATCACCAGGGAGATGGAGTTCGTGGCCGTCCGTGAGGGCCTCGACGCCGAGTTCGTCCGCCAGGAGGTCGCGGCCGGCCGGGCCATCATCCCCGCCAACGTCAACCACTCCGAGTCCGAACCGATGATCATCGGCCGCCACTTCCTGGTGAAGATCAACGCCAACATCGGCAACTCGGCCGTGACGTCCTCCATCGAGGAGGAGGTCGAGAAGATGACCTGGGCCACGCGGTGGGGCGCGGACACGATCATGGACTTGTCCACCGGCCCGGACATCCACGAGACCCGCGAGTGGATCATCCGCAACTCGCCGGTCCCGGTCGGCACCGTGCCCATCTACCAGGCGCTGGAGAAGGTCAAGGGCCGTCCTGAGGACCTGTCGTGGGAGGTCTACCGGGACACGCTCGTCGAGCAGTGCGAGCAGGGCGTGGACTACGTGACTGTGCACGCGGGAGTGCGGCTGGCGTACGTGCCGCTCACCGCCGGCCGCAAGACCGGCATCGTCTCGCGCGGCGGCTCGATCATGGCGGCCTGGTGCCTGGCGCACCACCGCGAGAGCTTCCTGTACGAGCACTTCGCCGACATGTGCGAGATCCTCGCTCGTTACGACGTGTCGTTCTCACTCGGGGACGGGCTGCGGCCCGGCTCGATCGCGGACGCCAACGACGAGGCCCAGTTCGCCGAGCTGCGCACGCTCGGCGAGCTGACCAGGATCGCACGTGAGCACGACGTCCAGGTCATGATCGAGGGCCCGGGACACGTGCCCATGCACAAGATCAAGGAGAACGTCGACCTGCAGCGCGAGCTCTGCGACGACGCCCCCTTCTACACGCTCGGGCCGCTGGTCACCGACATCGCCCCGGGCTACGACCACATCACCTCGGGCATCGGCGCCGCCATGATCGGCTGGTACGGCACCGCCATGCTCTGCTACGTCACCCCCAAGGAGCACCTCGGCCTGCCGGACAAGGACGACGTCAAGACCGGCGTGATCACCTACAAGATCGCCGCCCATGCGGCGGACCTGGCCAAGGGGCATCCGCGGGCGCAGGAGTGGGACGACGCGCTGTCGGACGCGCGGTTCGAGTTCCGCTGGGAGGATCAATTCGACCTGTCGCTCGACCCCGACACCGCCCGCGCCTTCCACGACGAGACCCTGCCTGCCGCACCGGCCAAGACCGCGCACTTCTGCTCGATGTGCGGGCCGAAGTTCTGCTCCATGCGGATCAGCCACGACATCCGCCAGGCGGGCTACGCGGAGAAGGCGGAGGAGTTCCGGCAGCGCGGCGGCACCGTCTACGTCGATCAGCCCGGCAGGGTCTCGCCGCCGACCGGGGTCGGCCCCTCGCCCGTGCAGGACGACAGCCTGCCGGGCCAGGCTGAGCGGGACGACGACAGCCTGCCGGGCCAGGTCGTCAGCCGAGGCTGAGCAGGCCCGCGTCCACGACCCGGCGGCCGAAGGGGCGGGCGAGTTCGGCCAGGCGCTCGCAGCCGTCCTCGCCCAGCGCCCCGTACGCGGCCATGGCCAGGGTGTCCGTTCGGTCCTCGAGGTGGCGGCGCAGCGCCTGGCCCGCCGCGCTCAGGGCATCCCCTTCCAGGAGCCCGCGGGCGTGGAGGCCGGCTTCCGCGGCCGTCCACGCCTCCTCCGGCCAGGCACGGCTGATCTTGAGGAAAGCGACGGGGACCTCGCCGCCGGCGGCATGGAGGACCAGGGCTTCCAGGCCGGTGAGGCCTTCGGCGAGGAGGGTGGCCACATGGCCGTCGCCGCGGAACTCGCGGAGCAGGGTCTGAGCGTGCCAGAGCTGCTGGAGCGGGTCGACCGGCCAGGGGAGCGCGGCGTGGGCGGCGAAGAGCGGTCGGCCCTGGGGGTGGTCGCAGGCCGCCGTAGCGGCTCGGCGGGCCAGGTCGAGGGTCTCGGCCAGGTGAGGAAGCTCGTGGATGCCCGCCCGGCGCAGGGCTTCGTCGGCGGCTTCGAGGCGGGCCTCGAGCATCTGCTCCGGCGTCACCACGTCCCAGGCGGCGGGGAGGGAGCGGCGTACGAGGTCGGGGCAGAAGTTGTAGAAGGTGGCGATGACCAGGTCGGCGGAGGCCCGGCCGAAGGCAGCGCCACGCGAGGCGAAATATCCGGACATGCCGGTGAGGCCGAGCCTGGCGTACCGATCGGCGGCCTCGGGAACGAAGTAGATCATGCCGTGCAACGGCTCCAGGCGGCGCCAGGCGCGGCGGGCCGCGGCCGTGTCGCCCGTCATGACGTCGTCAGGGAGTCGATGAAGCGCGACATCCCGGCCAGCCATCGGTCGGGATCCTCCGCCTTGCGGCGCGCGAACTCTCCCACCTCCGGGTGCGGGAAAATGTGGAAGCGCTCGGCCGCCAGGCCCTCGACGACGGTGGTGGCCACGTCGGCCGGGTCGAGGATCGTGCCCGACGCGCCCACCGCGCGGGCGGTCAGGTGGTCCTCCTCCTGGCCACGCTCGTACATGTTCGTCCGCACCCCTTGCGGGCACAACACGCTGACCTTGATGCCCTGGGAGCTGTAGTGCATGGCGACCCACTCGGCGAACGCGATCGCCGCGGCCTTCGTGACCGCGTACGGGGCGTCCCCGGGGCAGCCGATCAGTCCGGCGGCGGAGCAGGTGTTCAGGAGATAGCCGCCGCCGCGGGCGATCATGGAGGGGACGGCGGCGCGGGCGGCGTACACATGGGCCAGGACGTTGACCGCGTACAGGTCGCTCCACTCCTGGTCGGGGGCGTCCAGGCCGTGGCCGCCGATGATGCCGGCGTTGGAGCAGAACAGGTCGACGGGGCCGAACGGGGTGTCCACCAGGGCGGCGACGTTCGCTTCCGATGCCACGTCCACCCGGGCAGGCACCGCGCGCTCGCCGATCTCCTTGGCCACCGCGCTCGCGCCCGCCTCGTCGAGGTCGGCGACCACCACCCCCGCCGCGCCTTCGGCGGCGAACCGCAGGGCCAGCGCCCGGCCGATCCCGCCCGCCGCACCCGTGACCACGACGACCTTGTCCCGCACCTGCATGGATGCTCCTCCTGAACCGACCGCCCGGTATGTAGAACCATATTCTATACGGGCGCGATCAGATGAGAGCTTTCTCATCTGGGCTTCAGCGTGGTCTCCTCGAAGGGCATCAAGGTCGATGGCATGAGACAGCGGGCAATGGTGATGCTGTTCGGGCTGGGTGCGGCGGTGGCCGGAATCCTGTCGGTGGGGCTGGTCAATGCGGCCGATCGGGGCTCTGATCTGGGTGAGCCCGTCGTGGTCTCGCCATCCCCTTCGGCCTCGCCTGATCGAAGCCAGTCCCCGTCGCCAGGCCGGAGCCAGTCAGGCGATGCGGCCCATACGCCCGAGAAGACCGAGAGCAAGCGGCCGACTCCACGCAAGACCAAGGCCGAGCCGGTCAAACCGCCATCCCCCAGGCCAGGCGGCGGCGATGATGATGGCGGCGACGACGATGATGATGGTGGGGACGACGACGGTGACGACTGATGGGGAGACCGCATGCGAGTGAGCGCCCGTGCCCGGATCGTGGGCTGGATGCTCGCCGTCGTCGGCCTCGCCCTGTCAGTCTCGATCTTCGCGACCTGGACCTTCCTCCAGACGAACCTCGACAACCGGGTGCAGCACGAGCTCGAGAACGAGGTCGACAAGCTGCGTAGGTACGCGGACAACAGCCGCGCCATCAGGGACGTCGAGGTCCTGCTTGAGGGATACCTCGCGATCAACTCGCCGGACCGGCATGAGACTTTCTTCAGCATCGTCGACGGCCAGCCACACAGGATCACGGCGATCCCGCCGCCCGTGCGCCTCGACACCGACGACGACCTGGTGGCGCGGCTGGCCGCGGCCACCAGGACGGTCAGCGGAAATGTCGAGAGCGCCGGGGGGAGGGTCCGATACGCGGTCATCCCGGTCAGGGTGACCGCCGACCCCCGCGCCGCCCACTTAGTGGTGGCGATCTTCTACGACAGGCACCGTAATGAGATCGTGGAGGCGGTGCGGGTGCTCGGGCTGTCCGCCTTGGCCGCGATGGCGCTGGCCGGGGCGGCCGGGTGGTTCGTGGCCGGGCGGGTGCTGGCGCCGGTCCGGCTGGTCAGCCAGACGGCCGAGCAGATCAGCGACTCCTCCGACCTGACCCGCCGGCTGGACGTGCCGGGGGACGACGACGTGGCCGCGCTCGCCGGTACGTTCAACCACATGCTCGACCGACTGGAACGCGCCTTCTTAGTACAGCGGAACTTCCTGGACGACGCCGGGCACGAGCTGCGTACGCCGATCACCGTCATCCGCGGTCACCTGGAGCTCATGGGCGACGACCCGGCCGACCGCGCCGAGACGCTCGCCCTCGTCACCGACGAGCTGGAGCGTATGAACCGCATCGTCGACGACCTTCTCACGCTCGCCAAGGCCGAGCAGCCGGGGTTCCTGGCCGTGGACACCGTCGAGCTGGCCGACCTTACGGTCAGCGTGGTCGCCAAGGCGCGGGCGCTCGGCGAGCGGAAATGGCGGGTGGACGAGGTGGCCGAGGCCCGCGTGCCGGCCGACCGCCAGCGGCTCACGCAAGCGCTCATGCAGCTGGTCGCCAACGCTTTCCGGCACACGAAGGATGGCGACCTGATCGCCGTCGGGTCCGCCGTCCGGGATGGCCGGGTCGATTTGTGGGTACGCGACAGCGGTCCCGGGGTGGCGGTCGCGGATCGGGAGCGCATCTTCAGCCGGTTCGCCCGCGGGGCGGGCCGTACCGGCGCCCTCGACGGGTCCGGGCTCGGCCTCGCCATCGTCAAATCCATCGCCGAGGCCCATGGGGGCCAGGTGCAGGTGACCGAGGCTCCGGGCGGCGGGGCCTGTTTTGTCATGTCCATCCCGCTGTGGGAGGTGCGGTGAACCGCATTCTGATCGCCGAGGACGAGGCCAGGATCGCCTCTTTCGTGGAGAAGGGGCTGCGGGCCAACGGGTTCGTGACCGCCGTGGTGGGGGACGGGCTCGCGGCGTACGACCTGGCGTGCGCGGGCGGGTTCGACCTGCTCATCCTGGACATCGGGTTGCCGTTGAGCGATGGTTTCACGGTGTTGCGGCGGTTGCGGGAGTCCAAGGTGACCATCCCGGTGATCATCCTGACCGCCCGCGACAGCGTCACCGACACCGTGGCGGGGCTGGAGGGCGGCGCGGACGACTACATCGCCAAGCCCTTCGCCTTCGAGGAACTGCTGGCCCGCGTGCGGCTGCGGCTGCGGGCCGAGCGCACGCCCGAGGTGACCGTGCTGCGCGTGTCGGATCTGTCGCTGGATCTGCGGACCAGGCGGGCTTACGTGGGGGATCGGGCGGTGGACCTGTCCACCAGGGAGTTCGCGCTGGCGGAGATCTTCTGCCGGCACCCGGACCAGGTGCTGACCCGCGAGCAACTGCTCAGCCACGTGTGGGGGTTCGACTTCGACCCCGGCTCGAACGTCGTGGACGTCTACGTGCGGTACCTGCGTCGCAAAATCGGCGCGGACCGGATCGAGACCGTACGCGGCACGGGATACCGCATGAGAGTCGCCTAATCATCACCTCACGGCTGCTTCACCGGCCTCCTCCAGGCTGTTCATCAACAGGACAGAAAGAGGAGGGACCGTGTTCACCGGACTGGCGATGGACCTCGTGGCGATCATCTTGCTCGCCTACGGCATCTACTATCGGCGCCACCACAGGCGCGATCTGCTGTTCGCCTACATCGCGTTGAACGTGGGCATCTTCGCGGTGGTGTCGCTGCTGCTGGTCCAGCGGGTCGACATCGCCGTCGGATTCGGGCTGTTCGGGCTGCTGTCGATCATCCGGCTGCGCTCCAGCGAGATCACCCAGCAGGAGATCGCCTACTACTTCGTCGCGATCGTGCTGGGGCTGGTCAACGGGATCGCGGCGGCGATGCCGCTGACGGCGCTCACCCTGAACGGGGTGCTGCTCGTCGTGATATACGTCGCCGACCACCGCGGGCTACTCGGCCGCACCCGCCAGCAGCTCGTGACGCTGGACGTCGTGCACGCGGACCCGGAGCTGCTGAAGGCCGACCTGGAGAGCCGGCTGCGGGCCCGGGTGCTGCAGGCCATGGTCACTCAGGTGGACTACGTACGCGACGTGACCGTCGTGGACGTGCGCTACGTGGTGCCGGACATGAAGGCGAGGGTGCGGTGAACGCGGACGTGGTGCTCGCCGGGGTCGCCGCGGGGGCGGCGGCGATCGAGCTCGAGGACGTGCCGGAGTTGATGAGCCGGGTGGACTCCAAGTACATCGTGCCGGCCGCGACCATGGTCAGGCTCGCCGCCGAGCTGGGTGACCGGTTCGCGGTGTTGCGGATCGACGGGCGGCGGCAGTTCCGCTACACCTCGACGTACTTCGACACGCCGGACCTGGTCACCTTCCGGCAGCATCGGCAGGACCGGCGCCGCCGGTTCAAGCTCCGGACGCGGACGTACCTGGACGGGGGCGGCCGGTGGCTGGAGCTCAAGCTCAGCGGGGCACGCGGCAGCACCGACAAACACCGCATCCCCTACGACGACGCGCCGGCGCACGCGCTCACCGCGGAGGCGCTGGACTTCGTGAGCGACACCCTGGTGCGTGAGCTCCGCCTGACCATGCCCCGCCCGCTGGGGCCGGTCCTGTCCACCGACTACAAGAGGGTGACCCTGGTGGACCGGGCGGGAATGGCCCGCCTCACCTGCGACACCGGCCTGGTCTGCCGCGGTGCGGGGCGGGTCGTGCCCGCCCGCAGGGACCTGGTCCTGCTGGAGTCGAAGTCCGCGGACGGCAAGGCGGCCGTCGATCGGGTGTTACGGGGGATGGGGGTGCGGCCGGTGAGCGTGAGCAAATATTGCATCGCCGTCGCCACCCTCCGCGACCGCCGCGCCAACCGGTGGCATCCCGTGGTGCACCGCTACCTCGAGCCCGAGCCGGCGGTTCAGACGGCGATGACGACTTTGCCCCTGGCGTGTCCTTCTTCCAGGTAGCGGATCGCCTCCGCCGCCTCGTTCAGCGCGTACGTCCGGTCGATGACCGGGATGATCGTCTTGTCGTCGAGGAGGTCGTGCAGGGCGGTGAGCGTGTCCTTGCTCGGGCGTGCCACGTAGTTCACGAGCCTCTGGCCGCCGAACAGGAACATCAGCTTCCCCCCGATGATCCGGTTCATGGGGCCGGCCCAGCGACCGCCGCTGCCGGAGTTGGGGATGAACGTCCCGCGGGTGGTCAGAACGCGTCTGATCGCCGACAGGGGATGGTTGCCGACGTTGTCGAGGATGAGGTCATAGCGCCGGCCGCCGCGGGTGAAGTCTTCTTTGGTGTAGTCGAGGACGTGGTCGGCGCCGATGGAGCGGACCATCTCGACGTTGCCGGTGCTGCACACCCCGGTCACCTCGGCGCCCAGAGCTTTGGCGATCTGCACCGCGAAGGTGCCCACTCCGCCCGCGGCGCCGTTGACCAGCACCCGGTGCCCGGGCCGGACCCGTCCCACGTCGCGGAGGCCGAGCAGGGCGGTGACCGCCGCCGTCGGCACGGCCGCCGCCTGCTCGAACGTCAAGTTGGCCGGTTTCCTCAGCACCGCCGCGTCCTGGCGGACGGAGACGTATTCGGCGAGCGCTCCCTCGGCGCAGCCGAACACCTCGTCGCCCGGTTGTAACTCGGTGACATTCGCGCCCACTGCCTCGACGTGCCCCGCGAAGTCGGCGCCCAGGCCGTTGGCCTTGGGGCGGGTCAGGCCGGCCACCGCGCGGAAGATGTAGGGCGCGCCCCGCATGAAATGCCAGTCGCCGGCGTTGACCGCGGCTGCTCGGACGCGGACCAGCACGTCGTCGTCCCCGACCGCCGGCAGGCCGGTGTCCTGGAGAGTGAGCACGCTGGGCGGGCCGTAGGCGTAGAAGCGGATCGCCTTCATGAGACTCCTTGTTCATCTTGCTCTGTCTGGTGTAATAAATTTCTGACAGGTATAACCGTAACATTCGCCTCCCGACCCGGCAATGGCATGAAAAAGCCCCGGAGACGAGCACGTCGTTCCGGGGCGGGAGGGGCGGAGGACTACAGAGGAAGGCCGCCGGTGGCCGCGCTCGTCGAGCCGGTCGCCCGATAGGCGGCGATCGTGCGTTCGGCGATGCGCATCTGGTGGATCTCATCGGCACCGTCGGCGAAGCGGGCCCAGCGGGCGTGCTGGAACATGCTCGCCAGCGGCGTGTCCGTCGAATATCCCAGCGCCCCGTGCACTTGGATCGCCCGGTCCACGATCCGGTTGAGGCTGTTGGCCACGAAGTGCTTGGCCATCGACACCTCGGTGCGGAAATCCTCACCCTTGTCGATCTTGGAGGCGGCGTGCAGCACCATCAGCTTGCACTGGTACAGCTCCATGGTCGAGTCGGCGATCATCCACTGGATGCCCTGCTTCTCGGCCAGCAGGGAGCCGTGGCTGTAGCGGTTGAGCGCGCGGTCCACCATCATGTCCAGCGCGGTCTCCGCCTGCGAGATCCACCGCATGCAGTGCGCGAGCCTGGCCGGACCGAGGCGATACTGGCCCAGGCGGTGGCCGTTGCCCCGTCCGCCCAGGATCTGGTCGTCGGGCACGCGGAGGTCCTGGATGTGGATCTCGCTGTGGCCGGTCGAGCCGTGCATGGTCTCGACCTCGCGCACGTCGTTCCAGCCCGGGCTGGGCAGGTCCACGAGAAAGGCGGTGGTGGCGCCGCGCGACCCCTCCGGCACGTCCGGCTCCGTCCTGGCGATGAGGATGGCGAAGGTGGCGCGCCGGGCATTGGAGATGAACCATTTGTGACCGTTGATCACCCATTCGTCGCCGTCGCGTACGGCTTCGGTGCGGATCAGCGTGGGGTCGGAACCCGCCACCTCCGGCTCGGTCATCGCGAAGCAGGACATCTGCGTGCCGTCGAGCAGCGGGCGCAGGTATTTCTCCTTCTGTTCGTCCGTCGCCCAGTGCAGCAGCGTGTGCATGTTGCCCTCGTCGGGGGCCATGCAGTTGAGCACCCACGGGCCGACGCGGGTCTTGGCCGCCTCCGACTGCACCATGGCCAGCTCCACGTGGCCCAGCCCCATGCCGCCCCACTCCTTCGGCATGTGCGGCAGCCACAGGCCCTCGGCCTTCGCCTGTGAGCGCAGCCGGACGAGGGTCCGCAGGTACGCGTCGCGGTCGTGCTCCTTCACCTCCTCCATCGCGGGGATGACGGTGCCCTGGATGAAGGCGCGGACCCGCTTGCGGATCTCCTCGTGCTCGGGGGCGAGGGTGAAATCGATGGCCACCTCCCCGAAAGTACTCTCTCAGCTGGGTTTGCGCAGCGGGGTGAAGGCCCAGGACATGCGGGGCTCGACCGCCCAGTGGAAGAGCTTGCGCACCGGCGGCGTGCACAGCAGCGTGGCCGCGACCAGGCCGAGCCCGATCGACGGCAGCAGGCCCAGCCTGATCGCCGTGCCGGTGAGGTCGTCCACGCCGATCTCCGTGTTCGACAGCCGCCACCTGATCCACTCCGTCGGCACGGCGGCGTGCACGAGCAGCGCCGTCGCCAGCCCCAGGCCGAGCACGCAGGCCCCGGCCAGCCTCATGTACGGCCTGCGCAGCCACTGGAAGTGCTCCGGCTTCAACATCAGCCCCAGCACGTAGAAGGGCAGCAGGCCGAACGTGCGGTTCATGGACAGCTCGTCGAGCAGCTTGCTCATCCCGGTCACCAGCGACAGCACGACCGCGACCAGCAACGGCCACCTGAGCTGCTGCCACACCGGCGTGGAGAGCCGCCACAGGAACAACGACATCAGGAACCAGGTCAGATAGTACGGCTCCAGCAGGCTCAGCTCGAACTTCCCGTAGAGGAACAGCCGGGGCAGCGAGTACGCCAGCTCGAAGATCACGTACGGCACCGCGAGCGTGGAGATCAGCTTGCGTGCCTTGCCCGCCCCGAACGTGAACTTCCGCGACAGGTAGCCGGTGAGCACGATGAACAGCGGCATGTGGAAGACGTACACGCAGAAGTAGAGCGCGTGCGCGATGGGCGCGTCCCGCTGGTTCTCGATGAGGTGACCGCACACGACGAGCAGGATGGCCAGGTATTTGGTGTTGTCGAAGAACGGATCCCTGGCGGTGACAGGCTCGGCAATTACGGCCGTGCTCACAGGCTCGCCTTCGGCGACCCTGTGAGCACGGCGCTGCTGTGTCTATTGGTTCGCTCGCTCACAGGCAACGCACCCTAGCCAGGCTCATGGAACCGCCAGGAAACCGCGGGTTAAACCTCGGCGGCCAGCTCCGCCACCTGGGCGTGGTCGAGCCGCCCGTCCGCGACGATCGTGACCACCCGCCGGGTCAGCGTGTCCTCGACGACCAGCGGCCGGTCCCACGCCAGCGCCTGCCCGACGCCCGGATACTCCTCGACTCGCACGAACCACGCGTCGCCGTCGTCCTGGACGAACACCAGCGTCCAGTCCCGCCCCTCCGGGTCCGTGCCGGACATGGCGATCCACCGGTCCCGGCTGCCGTGCACGGCCTGCTCGTCGCCCGGCAGAGTCGTCCGGGCGGTGGAAGTCCCTGGCGCGCGCCAGAAGAAGCCGCCGTAACCCGCGCCCACCCGGCCCTTGGTGGCCGAGCTGTTGATCTCCACAGGCGCACCGGTGAGGTTGGTGAGCGTGAACGTGAAGTCCAGGGCCCACGCCTCGCCGACCGGCCGCGCGAGCACCGTCCGCTCCTCGCGTGCCATGAGCCGCCCGTCCGGGCCGATCCACTCCAGCTGCTCGGTGAAGCCGTCGTCGTCGAGCCGCGAGAACGCCCGGTGCCGCTGGCTGCCATGATCGCCGAGCCAGGCCGGACCCTGGTCCTTCACGTACGTGCGGCCGCCCCAGAAGTTCGCCCCGCCCAGGTCGGAGATCGCCACGCCGACCCCGAGGTGGTGCACGTGGTCCTCGGGCCGGACCTGGGTGACCTCGATGCCGCCCAGGGTCCGCACCCCGTGCAGGTACGGGCGCGGCGAGTCCGTGGCCGGGAGGTCCGGCTGCACCTCGTAGTCGGCCACCGGCGTGCCGGCGGCCAGGAGCCGCACCTTCGTCCACGGCGCGTCCAGCTCCGAGTAGAGGGCCAGCTCGTCCGCGCTGCGGGCCGTCAGGTCCGCGATGCCGGGCAGGAACCGGTAGGCGACCTCGTCCGAGCCGGGCTCCCGTGCGAGGAGCTGGTGCCGCTCGGGGATCGGCAGCGGCTCCGGCGCCAGCCGCACCGCGTCGAGCACCTGCGTGAACGTCTCGGTCCGGGAGAGCGGCACCAGCAGGTCCACGCCCGTACGGACATGATCGATGAGGTTCTCCAGCAGGTTGGTGCGCTCGTACACGGTGGTCGTGACCGACCCGTCCGCGTGCTCGACCTTGAGCTGGTCCTGGGTGTAGACGAGCGTGGCGCGGCCCTGGTCGCCATGCACGACCAGGTACGGCTCGTGCCGCTCGGACGCGCACAACGTCACCGCGATCGTGACCACGAGACCGTCGTCCATCCGGATCCGCACGCACGACGTGTCGTCCGACTCGATCGGGTTGGCGTGGTAGAGCTCGGTCTCGATCTCCGCGATCGGGCCGTCCACCAGCGCCAGCGCGGTCGCCACGGCATGCGCGAACGGGTTGGTCAGCGCGCCGTCCACCACGTCCACGCCGTTGAGGCGGCGCTTCCCCGACCAGGCCGAGCGGGTGAAGTACGTCGACGGGCGTTCCCACGCGCCGGCTCCGCCGATGCCGCGCACCCGGCCGAGCGCGCCGCTCGCGATCAGCTCACGCACCGCGGGCACGGCCGCCGACCCGAGCGACTGGAACCCGACCTGGCAGGCCAGCCCGGTCTCGGCCACGGCCGCCGCGATGCGCCCATGTTCGGCGGGGCTGGGCGCGGGCGGCTTCTCCAGCAGCACGTGGGAGCCCGCGTGCAGGGCGGTCACCGCGAGGTCGGCGTGCGTGTGGATGGGCGTGCAGATGATCGTGATCTCCGCGCCGGTCTTCTCGATCAGCGCGCCGAGATCGGACGACTGCAGGGGCGAGGCGAAGTCGACCTCCACCGGCCGCACGTCGCAGATCCCGGCCAGCTCGACCAGCCCTCGCTCGGCGAGGCTGCGCAGGTTGCGCAGGTGGTGCTGCCCGTGCCCATTCGCCCCCGCCAGAACGACCTTCATCGTCGTGCCCACCTCAGTCCCAGCCCTTCGTGCTCGCCCACCCGCAGCACGCCGTCCGACACGACCACCGGATACGGCTCCTCCAGGAGCCCGAGCGTGGCGAACGACGCGTCCTCCACATCCTCCGCCATGATCGGCAGTGGCAGCGCCAGGGCCAGTTGCCCGGACACGTCCGGGAGCAGGTGTGGGTAGACGGGCACGTCGTACGTCCTGGCCAGCTCCACGATGCGCAGGAACGGCGTGATGCCGCCGACCCGCACCACGTTCGGCTGCACGACGTCGCACGCGCCGGCCGCCAGCAGGTCGCGGAAGCCGTACGTCGTGTAGACGTTCTCGCCCACCGCGACCGGCACGTCGATGGAGCGGCGCAGCTCCACGTGGGCGGCCACGTCGTCGGCCGGCAGCGGCTCCTCGATCCAGTGCAGGTCGAACTCGCGCAGCGCGGCCAGAGCCCGCCGGGCCCGGTGCAGGTCCCACCGCTGGTTGGAGTCGATCATCAGCAGCCGGTCGGGCCCGAGCACCTCGCGTACCGCGGCCACCCGCGCCACGTCCTCGGCCAGGTCGGGACGACCGACCTTGATCTTGACACCCTTGTATCCGGCCGCCATCCACCGCCTGACCTGCTCGAGGAGTTCCTCCAGCGAGTAGTGCAGGTTGACGCCGCTGCCGTAGACCGGGACCTCGTCGCGCCGCCGGCCCAGCACGTCGGCCAGGCCGGCCTCGCCGCAGCGCAGATCCCACAACGCCAGGTCGATGCCGGCCAGCGCGATCGTGGTGATCCCGCCGGGTCCGGCTTCACGCAGGTGCCGCCAGAGCCGGTCCCACACGACTTCGGGGTGCGCGGGCAGCCCGATCAGCGCCTCCCGCAGGTCGTGGTCGAGCAGCGCCCGTACGGCGTGCGCGCCGATCTGCGGCGTCCACGAGAACCCCGTCCCGGTGCGCCCGTCCTTCAGCGTGACGTGCGTGACGATCACGTGGTTGGCGGGCACGTCCGGGCCCCACGGCCGGGGCAGCGGGGCGGTGCGCAGCTCGGTACGCAGGTCCGCGATGGTCATGACGTCGCCAGCTCCAGCCCCGTCTTGATCAGCGTCTCCAGCTCCTCCAGGTGCTCGTCGGTCACGTCCACCAGCGGCGGGCGGACCGGGCCCACGTCCAGGCCGCGCAGCCGTACCCCGGCCTTGACCAGGGCGACCGGGTAGCCCGGGACCTTGCCGCGCAACCGCACGAGCGGGGCGTAGAACTCCGTCAGCAGCCGCTCGTCACCGTTCAGATAAGCCAGCGCGATCTCCGGCGCGAACGCGAACACCGCGCTCGAGTAAAGCTCCACGCCGATGCCCCGATACGCGGGCATGGTCAGCTCGGCCGTCGGCAGCCCGTTGAAGAACAGGAAGTCCGGGTAGGTCTCCCGGATCGCCAGCACGGTCCGCTGCATCCGGTCGATGTCGCCGAGGCCGTCCTTGAGCCCGATCACTCCGGGGATCCCGGCCAGCTCCACCGCGGCGTCCGGCTCCAGCACCACCGTTCCGCGCTGGTAGACGATCACCGGCAGCTCCGCGGCCACCGCCTCCACATACGCCTTGAACCCGTGCCCAGGCCCCTGCGCCAGGTAAGGCGGCATGAGCAGCAACCCGTCGGCCCCCGCCTCCCGCGCCGCCCGCGCCTGGTTCAGCGCCGCGCCGAGCGATCCGCCCGCCCCGGCGAACAGCGGCACGCGCCCGTCCACGACCTCGGCCGCCACCCGCACCGCCCGCTCGTGCTCCGCCTCCGACAACGCGGAGAACTCGCCGGTGCCGCACGCCACGAACACCCCGCCGGGACCGTGCGCCATGCCCTGCCGGATGTGCTCGGCCAGCACCTGCTCGGCGAGTGTGCCGTCGGCGGCGAACGGGGTCACGGGAAAGAACAGCACACCGCTGAGATTCATAGAGATTCCTTGAGTTCGGTACGCCAACTACGCTTCGCCTGCCAGCCCAGCAACCGCTCCGCCTTGGACGTCGAAAAGGCCGGGGAGGTCCCGGTGAGGCCCGCCGCGAACGGCTCCGTGCCCGGGATGACCTGGGGGAGCAGCTCGGCCAGCGGTTTCCTGGCCAGCGCGTCCGCGGCGCCGACGAAGAACACCTCGCCGTTCGGCAGCTCGGGCAGCGCCTCGATGAGCACGCCCACCATCTCGGAGGCGTCACGGGAGTCGACGTAGTTGAACAGCGACACCCCGCCCAGCTCCGGCCGGTCCAGCCGCTCGTTGACGGTGTGCCCCGACTGCGTGGGCGCGCCGGCCCACTCCTCCGGAGGGATGACGAAACACGGCCTGATCGCGGCCAGCTTCGTCGTCCCCGCCTCGGCGAACGCCTTCATGGTCTGCTCAGCCGCCACCTTGGACAGGTTGTAGGCGTTCCACGGCCGCACCGGGTGGTCCTCGTCGATCGGCAGGTACGCCGGCGCCCACCCGCGCGGAGCGCCGTAGCCGATCACGGTCGGGCTGCTGGCCACCACCACGTTCCGCACGCCCAGGGCCACCGACGCCTCGCAGACGTTGAACGCCAGCTGCGTGTTGACCCGGTAGATCACCGACTCCGGCCGGCTGAACGGCGTGGCGATGGCGGCCAGATGGATCACCGACTCCGGCCGGAATCTGGCGATCACCTCGAACGCCTCTCCCGTGTTCGTGAGGTCGGCAGGGAGGGTGGCCGCGGCCTCCGCCGGCGTGCCCGGCGCGCTGTCCACGCCGATGACCTCGTGCCCGGCCGCCGCGAGCGTGCTGACCACGCTGCGGCCGAGGCGTCCTGCACTTCCGGTGATGAGGACTCTGCTCACCGTGAGGGGCTCCTTCAAGACTGCAAACAGTTGCACTAAACCTTTGTGTCCCCGGACCCAGGGCGTCAAGAGGTGATTTCATTCCCCTAGCGCTACCTGGGGATTCCGGGTGAGGCTCGGTATGCCGTAGACCGGCAAGCGCTTTCAGGGTACTCATGGTTCTGCAAGCGGTTGCGTTAGGGTGGGCGACTGTGACAGTGACGATTCGTGATGTGGCCCGAGCGTCCGGCGTGCACGTGTCCACCGTGTCGAGGACGTTCTCCGCGCCGCACATGGTGAACGCCGCCACCCGCACCAGGGTGCTGACGGTGGCCGAGGAGCTCGGATACCGCCCGAACCGGGCGGCGCGGGCGCTCACGACCGGCCGCACGCACAACCTCGGGTTGATCGTGGCCGACATCGCCAACCCGTTCTTCCCTCCCTTGATCAAAGCCGCGCACGCCGCCGCCCGGCAGCGCGACTACCACCTGTTCGTGGCCGACACCGATGAGGAGCCGGCCGCGGAGGAGGAGCTGGTGCAGGCCTTCTCCAAACAGGTGGACGGGCTCGTGCTGTGCAGCCCGCGCTCGTCCAACAAGGTGCTCGAGCGGCTGGCCGAGCGGGTGCCGTTCGTGGTGATCAACCGGCGGCTGCGTGGCGCCGCGACGGTGCTGATGGACGTCGGCCACGGGGCCAGGCTGGCGGTGGAGCACCTGACCGGGCTCGGGCACCGCCGTGTGGCGCTGGTGTCGGGGCCGACCGGCTCGTGGACGAGCGCGGAGATCCGGGCGGCCGCCGAGCAGGTGGCCGGCGTCGAGCTCGTCGTGATCGGCCCCAACCCGCCGACCGAGCGGGGCGGATTCGACGTCGCCAAGCGGGTGCGGGACGCGGAGGTGACCGGCGTGCTGGCCTACAACGACCTGGTGGCGATCGGTCTCATCGAAGGGCTCTGCGAGCTCGGACTGAGCGTTCCTGAGGACGTCAGCGTCGTGGGGATCGACGACATCGTGCCAGGGCGGCTCAACCGCCCCAAGCTCACCACGGTCGCCATGCCCACCGCGGCGGCCGGGCGGCTGGCGGTGGATCTGCTCATCCAGGAGGTGAGCGCCACCACGTCGCTGGAGACCCGGCTCGTCATCCGGGACTCCACCGCAGCGCCACGATAGCCCGGTCGCTGCAACCGGTTGTACTATCCGCGATGCAAATTCGTCTGACTTCTTCGGCCGCCGAGTCTGTCACCTGGGAAAACGCTGTGGCGATATATCGGTAACGGGTATGTAACGCCTGCAAAGGGTTGACGTAACTTTCCCGACGGCTATAGGAAAGCGCTATCCATCCACATTTCGCCGGAAGGTCCGTGTGATGACTGACGTTTCGGTGGCGGTGAAGCCCCGGGGAGCGGCGACCCAACCCCCACGGGGCGGTCACCGCGCCACAAAACGTTCCCGCCGTGAGGCGCGGGCCGCCTATCTGTTCCTGGCGCCCTGGTTCGTCGGCCTGCTCGTCATCACGATCGGCCCGATCTTCGCCTCGCTGTACCTCTCCTTCACCGACTACAGCCTCCTGGAGGAGGCGAAGTGGGTCGGATTCGATAACTACATCACGATGTTCACCGAGGACCCGAGGTTCCTGTCCTCGCTGAAGGTGACCACGATCTACGTGGTCGTCTCGGTCCCGCTGCAACTGGCGTTCGCGCTCGCGCTGGCCCTGGTGCTCGACCGGGGGCTGCGCGGCCTGTCGATCTACCGCTCGATCTTCTACCTGCCCTCCCTGCTGGGCGGCAGCGTCGCGATTGCGATCCTGTGGCGTAAGGTGTTCGGCGCCGAGGGCCTGGTCAACGCGGTGCTCGCGATCTTCGGCATCCAGGGGCCCGGCTGGGTGGGAGATCCTGACACCGCGCTCGGAACGCTGATCCTCCTGCACGTGTGGACGTTCGGCGCCCCGATGATCATCTTCCTGGCCGGGTTGCGGCAGATCCCCAGCAGTTACTACGAAGCGGCCTCGGTGGACGGCGCGGGCGTGTGGCGGCAGTTCAGGTCGATCACGATTCCGCTGCTGACACCGATCATCTTCTTCAACCTGGTGCTGGAGGTCATCAAGTCCTTCCAGTCGTTCACGCAGGCTTTCATCGTGAGCGGCGGCAAGGGCGGTCCGGCCGACTCGACGCTCTTCTACACGCTCTACCTCTACCTCAAGGGGTTCAAGAGCTACGACATGGGCTACGCGGCAGCGATGGCCTGGGTTCTGCTGCTCATCATCGCCGGGCTCACCGCGGTGAACTTCCTCGCTTCCAAGTATTGGGTCTTCTATGGCGACACCAAGTAGGCCGATCCCGGTCCTGTTCCGCCCGCTCAAGGGCGGGCCTCTGGTCAAGCACATCCTGCTGATCGGCTTCGGCCTTGTCATGCTCTATCCGCTACTCTGGATGATCTCCAGCTCGCTCAAGCCGGAAGAGCTGATCTTCCGGGAGCCCGGGCTGTGGCCGAGCCAGGTCACCCTGGAGAACTACACCGAGGGCTGGTACGCGCTGAAGCACCCCTTCGGCTACTACCTGTGGAACTCCGCGGTGGTTACGGCCCTGTCGGTGGTGGCGAACCTGGTGGCCTGCTCGCTGGCCGCCTATGCCTTCGCCCGGCTGAACTTCCCGCTGAAGAAGTTCTGGTTCGCAATCATGCTGGGCACGATCATGCTGCCGCACCACGTGGTCCTCGTGCCGCAGTACATCATGTTCTCCGAGCTCGATCTGATCAACACGATCTGGCCGCTGGTCATGCCCAAGGTGCTCGCGACGGACGCGTTCTTCGTCTTCCTGATGGTCCAGTTCATCCGTACACTGCCGAGGGAATTGGACGAGGCGGCCGAGATCGATGGAGCGGGCTACTGGCGCATCTTCATCCGGGTGGTCATGCCGCTCTGCATGCCGGCCTTGGCGACGACTGCCATCTTCACCTTCATCTGGACGTGGAACGACTTCCTCAGCCAGCTGCTTTACCTCAACAACCCGGACAACTTCACCGTTCCGGTGGCCCTGCGCACCTTCCTCGACGCCAGCAGCGACTCGTCGTGGGGACCCATGTTCGCCATGTCGATCATCGCGCTGGGGCCGATCTTCGGCTTCTTCCTGGCCGGTCAGAAGTACCTGATCCGTGGTGTCGCCACCACGGGCCTGAAGTAGCACCACCTCCAACTCAACACCCCCCAACTCGAATAATCCCCTAGGAGGTAGAGCCGTGAGCTCTGGCAAGAAGATGTGGTCGGCGGCGCTGCTGGCCACCGCTGTGCTGGCGGTCACCGCGGCCTGTGGCAGCGGCAGCGGCGGCGGCGGAGAGAGCGCCGGAGGCAAGACTGTGCTGCGCTTCTCCTACTGGGGCAGCGACGCGCGGCAGAAGATGACCGAAGAGGCCATCAAGAAGTTCGAGGCCAAGAACCCGAACATCGACGTCCAGGGCGAGTTCTCCGACTGGGCGAGCTACTACGAGACGCTGTCCACGAAGGTCGCCGGCAACGACGCGCCCGACGTCATCACCATTGAGATCCGCGGCCTGCGCGAGTACGCCGACCGCGGCACGCTCGCCGACCTGGCCAGCAAGGTCAACACCGCCGACATCGACGCCAAGGTGCTGGGCACCGGCGCCATCGACGGCAAGCAGTACGCCGTTCCCACCGGCGTCAACGCCTTCTCCCTGATGGTCAATCCCGGCCTGGTCGAGAGCAGCAAGGCGAAGCTGCCCGACGACGCGACGTGGACCTGGAACGACTACGTCGACCTGGCCTCCAAGATCAGCGAAGGCAGCGCTGGCAAGATCACCGGAACGCAGCTGAGCTGGAACCCCGCGTACCTCCAGATCTACGCCGCGCAGAAGGGCGAGCAGTTCTACAACGGCAACAAGATCGGCATGTCCCCCCAGACGATCAAGGACTGGTGGGCCATTATGCAGAACCTGATCAAGACCAAGGGCGCCCCCGACGCCGCCAAGAGCACCGAGATCGGCGCGACCAGCATCGACCAGTCGCTGCTCGGCACCAACACCGGTGCGATGGGCATGTGGTGGAGCAACCAGCTCGGCGCGGCCTCCAAGGCGTCGGGGCAGCCACTGGACCTGCTGCGGATGCCGAAGGTGGAGGGAGCCACGACCGGCGGCATGTTCCTGCAGCCGGCGATGTTCTACTCCGCCTCCTCCAAGTCGGAGCACGCTGCTGAGGCGGCGAAGTTCATCGACTTCATGATCAACGACCCGGAGGCGGGCCAGATCATCCTCAGTGACCGTGGCCTGCCGGCCAGCTCCAAGGTCCTGGCGGCGGTCAAGGACAAGCTGCCGGACGCCGACAAGAAGACGCTGGAGTTCATCGACAAGGTCAGGAGCGAGCTGTCCGACCCGCCGGCCGCGCCGCCGAAGGGCTCCAGCGCCATGGAGGACATCCTCACGCGGTACTCGGAGGAGGTCATGTTCGGCCGGATGACCCCTGACGACGCCGTTCAGAAGTTCATCACCGAGGCCAACGCCTCGATCGCAGGCTAAAGGAGAGTCATGAAGTACGCGTTCGTCGGGCTCGGGCACCGCGCGCAGATGTACGTCGACGCGCTGCTCGGGGAGTGGCGTGACGCCGGCACCATCGTCGCCCTGTGCGACACCAACCGGACCCGCATGGACTATTACGTCGAGCGGATCGGCCAGGAGGTGCCGTGCTTCGCGCCCGCGGAGTTCGACAAGGTGCTCGAGCTCGCCGACGCGGTCATCGTCACGACCGTCGACGCCACGCACGCTCGCTACGTGTGCGCGGCACTCGACGCCGGTCGCGACGTCATTGTGGAGAAACCGCTCACCGTGGACGCCGAGGGCTGCGCGGCCATCGCCGAGGCGGCCGAGCGCAGCAGCGGCAAGCTGATCGTCACCTTCAACTACCGGTACTCGCCGCGTAACTCGGCCGTGCGCCGGCTGCTGATGGAGGGCGCGATCGGCGAGGTGACGTCCGTGCACTTCGAGTGGACGCTCGACACCATCCACGGCGCCGACTACTTCCGCCGCTGGCACCGCAACCGGGCCAGCTCGGGCGGGCTGCTCGTGCACAAGTCCACCCACCACTTCGACCTGGTCAACTGGTGGCTCGGGGCGGCCCCCGAGCTCGTCTTCGCCCAGACCGACCTGCGCTTCTACGGCGCCGAGAACGCCAAGAAGCGCGGCCTGGAGGAGCGCCCCGCGCGAGGGCAGGGCGCTCCCGGGCTGGGCACCGACCCGTTCATCCTGGACATCTCCGTCGACCCCCGGCTCAAGCGGCTCTACCTGGACGCCGAGCACGAGGACGGCTACATCCGGGACCAGGACGTCTTCGGCGAAGGCGTGGACATCGACGACAACATGTCCGTCCTGGTGCGTTACGACAACCGGGCGATTCTGACCTACTCCCTGCACGCCCACGCCCCCTGGGAGGGCTACCGGGTGGCCTTCAACGGCACGGCCGGGCGCCTGGAGCTGGACGTGGTCGAGCGGGAGTGGACGCCGCCGCACGCCGCCATCGACCCGAGCGCGGCCGGCAAGAAGCACGCGGCCGGGTCGTGGGAAAGGCTCACGCTGCACCGGCACTGGAGCAGGCCGGAAGAGGTGCCCATCGAGACCGGGGCCGGCGGACACGGCGGCGGCGACAAGCTGCTGCTCAACGACGTATTCCGCGGTCCCGACAACGACCCGCTGGCCCGGCAGGCCGGCTACCGCGACGGCATCCGCAGCGTCCTGACGGGCGTCGCGGCCACCATGGCTGCGCAGACCGGCACGCCCGTCCGCTTGGTGGACGACGGGACCCGTGTCGGCTGAGCCAACCGGGCCCTCGCCTGCCGCCCCGGCCGGGCCCGTGCCTGCCGTATCGCACGGGCCCGTGTCCGCCGCACCGGCCGGGTCCGTGCCTGCTGACGGGACCGGGCTCGTGTTCTCGGAGCTGGCCGGGATCGCCGCGGCGCAGCTCGGGATCTACCCCGCGGCGGGACCTGAGTTGCGGGCGGCGGCGCGGGACGCCCTCGGGGTGCTGGAGCTGCGCGCCGAGGACGTGCGGGTCGAGCGGACCTGGATCGACGGCGACCTGGCGGGCGAGGAGTTGTCCTGGTCCGTCGGGTTCGGGCCGCGGACGCGGGCGTTCCTGCTGCGTCCCCGGGATGCGGTGGGGCCGCTGCCCGGGGTGGTGGCGCTGCACTGCCACGGCGGCATGAAATGGGTCGGCAAGGAGAAGATCGCCGACGGTCCCGAAGAACCGTCGCCTGAGGTAGTCAGGGCGAGGGCGGCCATTTACGGCGGTCGCGCCTTCGCCAACGAGCTGGCCAGGCGCGGGTTCGTCGTGCTCGCGCACGATGTGTTCGCCTGGGGCAGCCGCCGCTTCCCCCTCGACCCGGAAGCGGCCCCCGCCACGGCCGAGGCGCCGCTCAGCGAGGCCGACCGTTACGACCGGCTCGCCGGGCCGCATGAGCACATCGTGGCCAAGCACTGTGCCGTGCTCGGCACCTCCTTCGCGGGCGTGGTGGCGGGCGAGGACCTCGCGGCGGCGGCCTACCTGCGCTCACGCCCCGACGTCGGCCCCGTCGGATGCGCCGGGCTGTCCGGCGGCGGGCTGCGGGCAGCGCTCCTGGGCGCCTTCGACCCCCAGATGAGCGCCGTCGTGGTTGCGGCGATGGTCTCGTCCTACCGGGACATGCTGGACGGGCACGTGGCCAAGCACACCTGGATGTTCTACCCGCCGGGCCTGCCGCGCCTCGGTGACTGGCCCGACCTGGTGGCCGCCCGCGCGCCCCAGCCGCTCATGGTCCAGTACGCCATGCGCGACCGGCTGTTCCCAGAGCCGGGCATGCGCCGCGCCCACGCCATCATCAGCGAGCGGTACGGGGACACCGGCGCGTACGAGGCGGTGTTCGCCGACGTGCCGCACAGCTTCGACGTGCCCAGGCAGGAGCAGGCCTTCGACTGGCTGGCCCGCCACCTCCGATGACCTGCCGCCGCCCGGCCTGCCCCGGGCGGCGGCACCCCTCGCAGCCGTCAGTCACCCGCCTTCCACTGCGCGATGAGCTTGTCGTAGTCCAGCGTGGCCGGTTTGCCGCGCTCGTCGGCCAGCTTCGGAGCGGGCGCGCCCGGCTGGTCGTACCAGTGCTGGGCCGATTGTTCGGGGTTGAGCTTGGGCGCGCAGTTCCCGCCGTAGCCGCGCCGCTCCAGCCGGGACAGGATGTCGTCCTGCTGCTTGGCCAGGTTGTCCATCGACTGCTGCGGCGTGGTCTCGCCGGTCACGGCGGTGGCCACGTTCTGCCACCAGAGCTGGGCGAGCTTGGGGTAGTCCGGAACGTTCGTCCCGGTCGGCGTCCACTGCTTGCGGGCCGGGGAGTTGTAGAACTCGATCAGGCCGCCGTACTTCTTGGCGTTCTGGGCGAAGTACTCGCTCTTGACGTCGGAGTCCCTGATGAACGTCAGGCCGACGATCGACTTCTTCAGCGACACGGTCTTCGACGTGACGAACTGCGCATACAGCCACGCCGCCGCCCTGCGGTCCTGCGGCGTGTTCTTCAGCAGCGTCCACGAGCCGGCGTCCTGGTAGCCGAGCTTGTGGCCGTCCTTCCAGTACGCCCCGTGCGGGCTCGGCGCGATGCGCCACTTGGGCGTGCCGTCGCTGTTGACGACCGGCAGCCCTTCCTTGGTCATGTCGGCCGTGAACGACGTGTACCAGAAGATCTGCTGGGCGATGTTGCCCTGCGCGGGCACCGGACCGGCCTCGCTGAAGTTCATGCCGGCGGCTTCCTTGGGCGCGTACTTCTTCAGCCAGTCCACGTATTTGGTGAGCGCGTAGACCGAGGCGGGGCCGTTGGTGTCGCCGCCGCGGGTGACCGACGAGCCGACCGGGCGGCAGTTTTCCACCCTGATGCCCCAGTCGTCCACCGGCAGGCCGTTGGGGATGCCGGGGTCGCCGTTGCCGGCCATGGACAGCCAGGCGTCGGTGAAGCGCCAGCCCAGCGACGGGTCCTTCCTGCCGTAGTCCATGTGGCCGTAGACCTTCTTGCCGTCGACGGTCCCGTTTCCGTTGACCTTGTTGGTGAAGAAGTCGGCGATGTCCTCATAAGCCGCCCAGTTGACCGGCACGCCCAGGTCGTACCCGTAGGCGTCCCTGAACTGCTTCTTGATCTCCGGGTCGGTGAACCAGTCGTAGCGGAACCAGTAGAGGTTCGCGAACTGCTGGTCGGGCAGCTGATAGATCTTCTTGTCCGGGCCGGTGGTGAAGCTGATGCCGATGAAGTCGTTCAGGTCGAGCGTGGGCGAGGTGACGTTCTTGCCCTCGCCGGCCATGTAGTCCGACAACGGGATCACGTAGTCGCCGCGCGAGTGGGTGCCGATGAGGTCGGAGTCGTTGACGTAGGCGTCGTAGATGTTCTGGTCGCCCTGGATCTGGGTCTGGAGTTTCTCGACGACGTCGCCTTCCTGGATCAGGTCATGCTTGATCTTGATCCCGGTGATCTCGGTGAACGCCTTGGCGAGCTGCTGGGACTCGTACTCGTGCGTGGTGATCGTCTCGGACACCACGTTGATCTGCATGCCCCGGTACGGCGCCGCGGCCTTCATGAACCAGTCCATCTCCGCGAGCTGCTGGTCCTTGGCCAGCGTGCTGGGCGTGAACTCCTCCGACACCCAGCGTTGCGCCGCCGCCTTCCCGTCGGCCTCCTTGAAGTCGCTGGCCGGCCGCTGTGTGCTCTGCGCGCAGCCGGCGATCATCAGAATCAGCGTGGCCAGACCAACGGCCGCGGACCTGCCTGCCCGATGCCTCATTGCATGGCTTCCCTTCTGTCAACCCCATATCCCGATCACGACCACCACGAGCAGCGCGCAGCCCAGCGCGATCCACATGGACAGGTCGGTGACGGCCATCCAGGCGGCCAGCACGACCGCGGCGCTAATCAAGCCGATGTACAGCCGGTCGCCCCGGTCGGTCTCGATACGCAGGAAACCTCGCCTGGCCACGGGCGGGGAGACGCGGCCCCAGACCGCCATGACGACGAGCAAGAGAGCGAGCCCAATGAAGACCAGGGCCGTGGGGAGGGTCCACACCATCCACTCGAGCATGCGCTAGACCCTCCCCAGGGCGAAGCCCCTAGCAATGTAATTGCGCACGAACCAGATGACGATCGCGCCGGGGACGATCGTGAGTACCCCCGCCGTGGCCAGCAGCGCCCAGTCCACGCCCGCCGCGCTCACCGTCCGCGTCATCGTCGCGGCGATGGGTTTCGCGTCGACCGACGTGATGGTCCTGGCGATCAGCAGCTCGACCCAGCTGAACATGAAGCAGAAGAACAACGTCACGCCGATCGCGGACCGGATCATCGGCAGGAATATGCGAATGAAGAAACGAGGGAGCGAATAACCGTCGATCGCCGCGGTCTCGTCGATTTCCCGGGGGATTCCCGACATGAATCCCTCGAGGATCCACACGGCGAGCGGGACGTTGAAGAGCATGTGCGCGATGGCCACCCCGAGATGGGTGTCGAAAAGCCCGACGCTCTGATAAATCTGGAAAAATGGCAGCAGGAAGACGGCGGGCGGCGCCATGCGGTTCGTCAGCAGCCAGAAGAACAGGTGTTTGTCGCCGGCGAAACGGAAACGTGAGAACGCGTACGCCGCGGGCAGCGCCACGATGAGCGACATCACGGCGTTCAGCGACGTGTAGATGATGGAGTTCAGATAGCTCGAATACCACGACACGTCCGTGAAGAACGTGACGTAGTTGTCGAAGGTCACCCGCTGCGGGATGAGCGAGAAGCTGCCGAGGATGTCCTCGTTCGGGCGGATCGACATGCCGAACATCCACAGCAGAGGCAGCATGAGCGTGGCCACGTACAGCCAGAAGACCGTGCGTGCCCACGGGAGCCGGCGTCCGGTGGTCCTGGCCATCCGCCTCACCTCCCCGACCTGGTCAGCACGGTGAAGAAGACGTAGCAGAGGACCTGCACGATCAAGAAGTAGATCAGCGAGAACGCGCCCGCGGGCCCCACGTCGAACTGGCCGACGGCCATCTTCGACAGCAGGATGCTCAGGAACGAGGTCGCGTTGCCCGGCCCGCCGCCCGTCACCACGAACGGCTCGGTGTAGATCATGAAACTGTCCATGAACCTGAGCAGGATCGCGATCGTCAGCACCCCGCGCAACCTGGGCAGCTGAATGTGCCGGAACGTCGCCCACCCTGACGCGCCGTCGATCTGCGCGGCCTGGAAGTACGGCTCGGGAATCGACCGCAGCCCGGCGTACGCCAGCAGCGCCACCAGCGGCGTCCAGTGCCAGACGTCCATGACGAGGATCGTGATCCAGGCGTCGGTGGAGTCGAGGGTGTAGTTGAAGCCGATGCCGAGCACGTTGTTGATCGTCCAGCCGCCGAGCCCGATGTCGGCGCGGGCGAAGATCTGCCAGATCGTGCCCACCACGTTCCACGGGATGAGCAGCGGCAACGCGACCAGCACCAGCGCCGCGGACGCCCAGAACCCGCGGCGCGGCATCGCCACCGCGATCGCCACCCCGAGCGGGATCTCCACCAGCAGCACCTGTGCCGAGAACAGCAGCGTCCTGACGAACGCCTCCCGGTTCTCCGGCCGCCGCACGGCCTCGTAGAACCAGTCCAGGCCGACGAACACCCGGTCGCTGGGGCTGAAGACGTCCTGGACCGAGAAGTTGACCACGGTCATCAGCGGGATGATCGCCGTGAACGCCACCGACACGACCACCGGCAGCACCAGCCACCAGGCCCGGTTGTCCTTGCGCTTCAGATCCGTGCGCGTCTCCTGGGGCTCGGCGGGCGCGGCCGTGACGACCTCGCCGCTCACCTGGCTGCCCGCGGTCACGTGGCGCTCCTTCCGTCGAGCGGCGCGAGGAAGCCGCACCTGACCTGGTCGCGGAACAGGAACGTCCGATCCGACGGGAAGTGCAGGAACGCCTGCGCGTCCGGCTGATAGCCGGAGCCCGCCTCGGTCCTGGCGATGACGGGGTGTTCGCCCACCCGGGTCTGCACCAGGTCGTACGCGCCCATGCGGTCGATCCCGGTCACCTGGGCGGCCACCCCGGGAGAAGCCCGGCTGATGCGGACGAACTCGGGCCGCACCCCGATCCGCACCGGACCCGGCGGGAGGCCGTCCGCGACCGACCCCACGGCGGCCTGCCCGACGCGGACGACGTCGCCGACGATCTCGGCGGGCACCATGTTCATGCCCGGTGAGCCGATGAAGTGCCCGACGAACTCGTGCGCCGGCGACAGGAACAGCTCCGCCGGCTCGCCCGCCTGCACGATCGCCCCCTCGTTGAGCACCACAACCTCGTCGGCGAACGTCAGCGCCTCCGTCTGGTCGTGCGTGACGTAGATCAGCGTGTGACCGGTGTCGCGGTGGATCTCCTTGAGCTTGCTGCGCAGTGTCCACTTCAGCGCCGGATCCACCACCGTCAGCGGCTCGTCCAGTAACACGGCCGCCACCTGGGAACGCACCAGCCCGCGGCCCAGGCTGACGATCTGCTGCCGGCCCGGGTCCAGCCGGCGCGACCTGCGGCGCAGGAGGTGGTCCAGGCCGAGCAGCTGGGAGACCTGGCGGACGCGCTGGTCGATCTCGTTTTTCGGATATTTCCGGTTGCGGAGGGGGAAGGCGAGGTTGTCGTAGACGGACATCTCCTCGTACAGGACCGGGAACTGGAAGACCTGCGCGATGTTCCGGCCCGCCGTCGGCACGTCAGTGACATCGCGGTCGTCGAAGAAGATCCGCCCCACCGTCGGGGTGATCAGGCCGGAGATGATGTTCAGCAGCGTCGTCTTGCCGCACCCGCTCGGGCCCAGCAACGCGTACGCCCGCGCGGTGCGCCACGTCCACGTCATCGGCTTCAGCGCCCAGGTCGTGCCGCCGTCGTAGCTGTGCCCCACGCCTTCCAGGCGGATGTCAGCCATGCACGCCTCCGAGGTCCGCGGCGCTGGTGGCCAGCAGCCGCCCGCCGGCCTCGTCGAAGACGAAGATGTGCGCGGGGTCCACGTACGCGACCGTGGCCTCCCCGGGGGTGAACAGCTGGGTGCCCGGCAGGTGGGCGACCAGGTGACGGTCGCCCCGCAGCAGCAGGTGCAGGAACGTGGCGCTGCCGGTCACCTCGGCGAGCCTGATCTCCGCGGGCAGTTCCAGCGCACCGGGCCCGTCGCGGGCGATCCGCACCTGGTGGGGGCGGATGCCGAGCATGACGTCGTGGCCGGTGGCGTGCGCGTGGGGCGCGGGGAACGACGTACCGAGCACCTCGATCCGGCCGTCGCGGACCACACCGGGCAGCAGGTTGAGCGGGGGATCGCTGAGCGTGGCGGCCACGGCCAGGGTGGGCG
>NZ_JBQQBQ010000032.1:0-114844 GCF_052245915.1 Nonomuraea sp. 10N515B | reverse complement strand
TGATCAACCTGGCCAGGCAGCTGGAGCTGTGGGAACTGACGTGGGGCCTGGCCAGGGCGTTCTGCTCGCTGTGCCACTCGCTGCGTGCCTACTGGGCCGACTGGAAGGCGGTCGCGGAGATCGGCTGCGCGGCCGCCGAGCGGAGCGGGGACCGGCGCTCCCTGGCCGTCGCCCTGCTCGACAGCGCTTCCGTGCACGGCGGCCTCGGGCTGCGCGAGCGGGCTTTGGAGGAGGCCGAGCAGGCGCTGGAGATCTTCACCGAGCTGGGCGAGTCGTGGTGGGCGGCCAGGTGCATGCGCGGAATCGGGATGACGTTGTACAGCGACGGCCACCTGGACCGGGCGCAGGACTACCTGATCGGGGCGATCACCGCGTTCAAGGGCGAGGAGGACCTGTGGTGGATGGCCCGCACCCAGCGCAACCTCGCCGAGATGCGGATGGCCGAGCGGCGGCCCGAGGAGGCCAGGGAGCTGCTGGAGGGCGCGCTGGAGATCTTCAAGCGCGACGGCAACCGTTACTCCGAGGCCCAGACGCTGCGGGTCTACGGTGAGGTGCTGGCCGCTCAGGCGCGGGGCGAGCTGGCTGCGGGCGACCACCGGGCCGCGACCCACCTCTTCACCCGGGCGGGGTTCAGCCTGGACCGGGCGGCCGAGATGTTCCGGCAGCGCGGTGAGCTGTGGGAAGAGGCCCGCTGCCTGCGAGCGGCCGGCGAGGTCGGCGACCCGGCCAACGGGCTGCGCGAGCTGGAGTACGTCCGGCGGGCCGAGGAGATCCTCGTGGCCCTGGGCGACTCGTGGGGGGTGGCCCGCAACGCCGTGTCGGCCGGCCGGGGGCTGGCCCGGCTGGGCCGGATCGAGGAGTCGGAGGCGGAGCTGCGCCGCGCCGTCCAGGCATTCGAGGAGCTGGAGGACCGGTGGTGGATGGCGCGGAGCCTGCGTTACCTGGGCGAGGCGCACCTGGAGGCCGGCGGGCGCCAGGCGGCCGTGGCGCCGCTGGAGCAGGCCAGGGAGATCTACCGCAGCCTCGGCAACGAGGCCGGCATGCGCCGCACCCTCGAGCTGCTCAGGCGCGCGGCGTCCTCGGCGTAGTCGCTGCTAGGTGAGCGGGGTCCTGAGCAGCTCCCCGGCCGCCAGCCTGGCCTGGCTGATGCTCTCCTCGAACATCTTGCGCGCGTGCGCCGCCTGGTCGGCCAGCTCCCTGATGTGCTGGCGGGCCAGCTGGTCGTGCACGGTCTCGGCGATCAGCTGCTGGTATTCCGGGGTCTTGGCGGCCAGCGCCTCCAGCCGCTTGTGCGTGTGGTAGACCTTGTCCGCCTTGATCACCTGCTTGGCGTACTTCTCCAGGTGGCGCACCCGCTGCGACAACGACGTCCAGGCGGCGTCCAGCGCGCTCGTGTACGGCTTGAACGCGTCCTCCATGCCGGGCGGCAGCTCGCGGGGGATGAGCTTGCCGTGCTCGGCGTGCATGGACGACAACTTGCGCAGCCGCTGCGCGATCTGCCAGACCTCCTCCGGCAGCGTCACCTGGTTGTCGATGCTGTCGATCAGTCCCGCCCGGTGCACCTTGGAGTTGAGTATCGCCTCGACCGCGTTCTGCGCGCGGCGCAGCAACATCTGGCAGGGATAGTCGAGGTCCTCGGCCATGATGTAGTGCTCGGCATGGGTCTGCGCCAGCCGGAGTCTTCGTTTGGTCGTGCGATAGGAGCCGTCCAACGCCATCCACCGGATCAGCGCGATCATGCTGATGCCGAGACTTGCCACGAAGACGCCGTACACACCGGTCACCAAGAAGATCAGCAAGAGGAAGCCGGGGAGCACGAACAGCAGGGCGGGGTTGTACGAGGTGTCCATTCGCTTGCCGGTTCGAGCCATGCGCAGGATGTGCGGGCTCGACCGCAGCTCTACCGAGATCTCCGGGGGCAGCGAGGGATCGATCACCAGCCGTGGAGGCAGAGCTCGTGGATCCATACGTTCATGCTGCGTTATGAACCTCGAATCCGCTCATATTTGGTGGACATATAGGGTCGAGACAATGAGCGAGATGACAAGGTGGATTGATCTTGAAGGCGCGGTCAACGCGCGTGACCTGGGCGGGCTTCCGACGCGTGACGGCGGCGTCACACAGCGCGGGCGGATCTTCCGGGCCGACAATCTCCAGGGGCTCACGCCCCGGGACGTGGGCCTGCTGGTCGGCGAGCTGAAACTGCGGCACGTCGTGGACCTCCGCTCCAACGCGGAGGTCTCGCTTGAGGGCCCCGGCCCGCTGACCCTGGTGCCGGAGGTGCGACATCACCATTTGACGCTGTTCGCCGAGGGCGGCCGGCACACCGACGTCGAGGCCGATACCGCTCCTGGCGCCATCGACGGCGACCGGGTGCTGCCGTGGGCGGAGCGAGTGCTCGACGAGGAGCTGCGGGTGACCGGCTTCTACTTCGGCTACCTGCGTGACCGCCCGTCCGCGGTGGTGGCGGCCCTGCGCACGATGGCGCTCGACGAGGGGGCGGCGCTGGTGCACTGCGCGGCGGGCAAGGACCGCACGGGCGTGCTGTCGGCACTGGCGCTCGAGGTGGCCGGCGCCACCAGGGAGGCCATCGTGGAGGACTACGTCGCCACGGGGGAGCGGCTGGAGCTGATTCTCACACGGCTGCGGGGCAGCGACACCTACCGCGGCGACCTGGACTCCCGGCCGGCCGACGACCACAAGCCCCGGGCGAAATACATCGAGCAGTTCCTGGACGTCCTGGACGACCGCTTCGGCGGCCCGATGGGCTGGCTGATCAAGCACGGCTGGACGACCACCGACACCGAGGCCCTACGCTCCCGCCTGCGGGACTGACGTTCGGCGCAGCCGGGCGTTCAGGGCAGGCGGGCGATTCAGGGCGGCCGGGCGTTCAGGGCAGCCGGACGACGATGCGCCGATCGGCCGACAACCGTGCCGCCTCGATGACGGAGAGCGCCTCGACGGCGCTCTCCGGATCCACCGGCGGCGCCGCCCCGTCCCGCACCGCCGCCACGACGCCACGGTAGAAGTCCAGGTACGCCCCCGGCTCGGTACGCACGACCCGGTGCTCGTCATCCGTGCCGAGCACGCCCCAGCGCGCTTCCTCGTCCTCCCCGAACCCCGGCGCATCGGGCGCGACCCCGGCCCGCAACCGCTCCTCCTGCACATCCATCCCGTGCTTCACGAACCCCGCCGCCGACCCCAGCACCCGAAACCGCGGCCCGAGCCGCGCCGCCACAGAGCTGACCCACAGATGCGAGCGCACCCCGCCGGCATGCGTCAACGCCACGAACGTGTCGTCGTCCGAGGCCACCCCGTCACGCCGCACGTCACTCTCGCAGTAGACCTCGTGGACCGGCCCCAGCAGGTGCAAGGCCTGATCGACGAGATGACTCCCGAGGTCGTACAGCAGCCCGCCAACCTCTTCCGGTCCGCCGGCCTCCCGCCATCCGCCCTTGGGCACCGGCCGCCACCGCTCGAACCGCGACTCGAACCGCCGCACGCCACCCAGCGCCCCCTCACCGCCCAGCCGCCGCACCGTGAGAAAGTCACCATCCCACCGCCGATTCTGGAACACGGTGAGCATGACCCCGCGTTCCTTGGCCAGCCGCACGAGCTCCCGCCCTTCCTCGGCGGTCCTGGCGAGCGGCTTGTCGACGACCACAGGTAGCCCTGCTCGAGGGCCGCCGCGGTCAGGGCGACATGCGTCCTGTTGGGCGACGCCACCACAACAAGATCACACCGCCCCCAAAGATCCTCAACCTCCGCCAGCCCAACAGCCCCGTACCGAGCACCGACCTCGGCCTGCCGCTCGGGATTCCGGGTCACGACGGCAGCCAATGACAACCCAGGAGTGGCATGGATCAGCGGCGCATGAAAGACCGCCCCCGCCACGCCGTAACCGACCAGCCCCACCCTGATGTCGCTCATCGGCCCAGGCTATCGAAACCACGTAGTCGGCCCAGAATGCGCTCCGTAACGGCGGCCCGCCGGTGAAGGGCTCAGAGGCCGTGTTCCTGGAGGGCCCTCAGCCGAAGTACGCCGAGTGGCGGCCCACCTGGCACCGCCGTAAAAGAAAATCGTCTTTACGGGTTTTGGGGGTCGTCACGTTCGGCGAGAAACCGCTCAAACTGAGCAGCGAGCTCATCCCCCGTCGGCATCGGGGTCGACTCGGCGATGAGGTTTTCGCGCTCGCTGCCGCCGGCGAACGCGTCGTACTGCTGCTCGAGCCCCGTGATGGCGGTGGACAGCTCGGCGGACGCCTGGATCTGCTCTTCGATCTCCACGTTCGTACGCTGGGCAGCATCACGCAGCGTGTCCATCGGGAACACCAGCCCCGTCCCCCGCGTCACGGCCTCCAGCGCGGTCACGGCGGCGGTCGGGTATTCGGCCTGGGACAGGTAGTGCGGCACGTGCACCGCGTATCCCAGCGCGTCGTGCCCCTGCGCCCCCAGCCGGAACTCGATCAGCGCCGCCACGCTCCCCGGCACCTGGACACGCCCGAACGCGCTCGTTTGCGAATTTATTAGCTCGGGCCTGCTCGCGTGCATCGTGAGACCCAGCGGGCGGGTGTGCGGCACTGCCATCGGGATCCCGTGCATCGTCACCAGCTTGCTCACCCCCAGCCGCGCCACCAGCGTCCCCACGGCTTGGGTGAACAACTCCCACTCCCGATCGGGCTCAGGCCCGCTCATCACCAGGAACTGTGTCCCCGTCGAGTCCCTCATGACATGAACGGCCAGCTCTGGGCTCTCACACTCGACCCAGCGGTCGGTGTCGAAGGTCATGATGGGCCGGCGTGACCGGTAGTCGAGCAACCGGTCCACGTCGAACGTCGCCACGACCCGGTGCTCCAGCTCGGCCAGCAGGTGGCCCAGCGCGAGACGTCCGGTGCCGCCCGCGTCGACGAAGCCGTCGAAGTGGTACAGCAACACCGGATCATGCAGCTCGGGCGCGTCATCTGCGAGCTTGTAGAGATCCTTCGGGTCGAACACGATTGGACAGCCTTTCCGTAGGTACTCTCCTCAGAACCTATGGCGAGCCGGAACGATTCCGTGCCTGTGGCGGGGGGCCGAATCATTCCGTGGGGGGCACCCTATCGGGGCACAATGAGGTCCATGGACGGGGACCCGGAGCTGGAAGAGTTCGCCGCCAGGATGTTCGACCTGGCCCGGGCGGGCGACACCGAGACGCTGCGCGCGTACATCGAGGCTGGGGTGCCGGTCAATCTGACCAACGGCAAAGGTGACACTTTGCTGATGCTGGCGGCGTATTACGGTCACGCGCCGACGGTGCGGATGCTCATCGAGCTGGGCGCCGATGTCGACCGGCCCAACGACCGCGGTCAGACCCCCTTGGCCGGAGCGGTCTTCAAGAAGGAGCTGGACGTGGTCACGGCGCTGGTCGACGCGGGCGCCGACCCCCATGCGGGCGCGCCCTCGGCCGTGGACACCGCCCGCATGTTCGGTATGGAGGGATTGTTCTCATGAACAGGGGGTTGTTCTCATGAACAGGGGAGTCGTTCTAGTCGACTAACTCGCGCTGGAAGCCGGTGACCTCGCCCCGCAGCACCGGGTCGGCGAAGCGACGCGTCTCCTTGGCCCAGTCGAGGTAGCCGCGCATCCAGTTCTCGAGCCCCATGACGCAGCGCAGGGTGCTGTGCCGCCGGTTCTCGTCGATGCCGAGCTCGTCGAAGACGCGCACGAGGTCCACCTTGGCCGCCTCGAAGATGCCGATGCGCTCCGAGATCTTCTGGTCGACCATCTCGACGGCCTCCTGGAGGGGGCAGCTCAAGGCCTTCCAGTAGACGATGACGAGGTTGTGGAACTCGCCCTGCAGCAGCTCGCGCCGCAGGCCGATGAGATCGTTGGTGCACACGACCACGTGCCCGGCCTCGTGGACGAGAGTGCGGTATGCGGCCGACGCGCGGATGGCGTCCGGCACCTCGAACTGCTCGGCCAGCTCGATGAGGTCGAACGAGGGCGGGACGTAGGCGATGTTGAGCTTGTGCTCGACATAGCTGTCGGGGTCGGGGATCCGGCCTCTCGTGCGGTTGTCCACCTCCCACTGGGCGGTCTCGAAGCAGTCCTGGAGGTGGGTGGCGAAGCGGTGCCACCATCGCGCGCCGGCGTGCAGCCGCATGCGGTCGCGGATGTCGGCCAGGCCGTGGAGTATCGGCCCCGCGGTGGCCTCGAGCGGCGCGCCGTCCAGCACGGCATGGAACTTGTCGGCCATGCGCCGCGCGAGGTCCGGGTCTGACCCCACCTCGGCGAGCTCGAACTGGTCGTCGTAGACGTGGAACCAGCTGTTGAGATCGGCGGCCAGTGCGAGCACCGGCACCGAGGCCTCCGGGTAGAGCCGTGCGACGAGGCGGGAGTAGGACTCACCTGCGAATCGCGAGGTCGCGGTCTCGTCTTCGATGAGCTTCAACCTCCGCGCCCAGGCGATGGTGTGCTCGGCCACCACAGCCTCGAAGGGGTTGAGCTTGGACGGGTACGGGATGAAAGGGTCAGGAAGGGACACGGAGGGAATGTCGGGCATGGGTGCGCAGCCTCCACATGAGAAACTGTGGCAAATGCCCCCTCGTCGGGACAGATGTCGGTTCTCGTGGGGCGTACCCGAAGCAGAATTTTTCCAATCGCTCTCTGATTTACGGGTTATGAGCCGAAAGTATTGCGGTCCTGGTCTTCGGGACTGTCGGGTGCTTCCTGTGCAAGAGTGACCGCTTCGTCCAGATCCAGTTTGGCGCCCGCCTCGAATTCCAGTTTGTAGCCGTCCTCACCCAGGGCCCTCTTGCACTCTTGGACGCACTTCTCGTGCTCCGCCGTGAGGAACGGCGCGCCCAGCATGGGCAGGCCGGAGGTTCGCCAGTTTTGATGCAGCGCCCCGAGCAGCCGCGAGGCACGCTCGATCTGGCCCTGAGACGAGTAGATCTTGGCGACCGTCTCGAGCACCATGAGCGTGCCGACGGTGTCGTGGAAGTGACGCTTGATCCGCAAGCCCTCCAGGGCGGTGCGCAACGCCTCCTCCGTCCTGCCCATCGCCAGCATCGGCAGCGACAGCGCCCAATGCGCGTATGAGCTCAGCCACAGCTCGCCGCGCTCGCGGCAGACCTGGAGGCAGTCCTGCAGCAGCGACTCGGCCTCAGGGAGCTCCCCTTGGGTGGTGAGGACGATCGACAGCTCCACGATGGCCGGGAGCAGCCCCGGGTTGAGCTCCTTGTTGTCGGTGTTGAACTCGATCGCCACGCCGAGCAGGGCGCTGGCCTTCTGGAGGTCGCCCTGCAACATCGCGGCCGTGCCCTGCATCTTGGAGGCCAGGATCACGGCCTTGGAGTCACCGACCCTGACGGCCTCGTTGCTGCACGTCTCGGCCGCGTCCCGCGCGCCCACGCTGTCGCCCTGGGCGCTCTTCACGTAAGAGAGCACCCACAGCGCCTTGCATCGTTCCCTGCTGAGATCCGGGTTGGCCCCGAGCGCCCGCTCGAGGTAGAGGCGGCCCTCGCGGGCGAAGCCGCAGCACACCCACATGAACCACAACGACGACAGCAGGGTCAGCGCCAGGACCTCCATGCCCGGCGTCTTGAGCGCGTGCTCCAGCGCCACCCGCACGTTGTCGTGCTCCTGGCGCATGCGGACGAACCAGTAGATCTGCCGCGGCCCCGACCAGGCGTCCTCGCTACGCTGCGCCAGGCTCAGGTAGTAGTCCAGATGGCGCTGGCGCATCTGCTCCTTCTCGCCGAGCTTGTCCAGCCACTCGTCGCCGTAGTCCGCCAGGGTGTCGATCAACTTGTATCTGACCCCGGCGTGGTTGCTTCTGATCAGCAGGATCGACTTCTCCACCAGGCCGGTGACCAGGTCGGTGATCTGCCCCGACGGCAGGCGCGCGTCCGAGCACACGAAGCGCGCAGCGTCCAGCTCGAAGTCGTTGGCGAACACCGACAACCGGGCCCACAGCAGCCGCTCGGCCGGCTCGCACAGCTCGTGGCTCCAGCCGATGGCCGCACGCAGCGTCTGGTGCCGCGGCAGCGCCGTGCGGCTGGCGCCGGCCAGCAGGCTGAACCGGTCCGCCAGCAGCCCCAGGATCTGCTCCACCGACAACGCCCGCAGCCGCACCGCCGCCAGCTCGATCGCCAGCGGGATGCCGTCGAGCCGCCGGCACAGCTCGGCCACCGCGTTGATGTTGTCCTCGTCCAGCTGGAAGTCGGGCACGCTCGCCCCGGCCCGGGCCGCGAACAGCTGCACGGACTCGTTGACGAAATAGGTCTCGGCCGGGTCCTCTCCCGGCACCTGCAGCGGCGGCACGGGGAGCACGTGCTCGTAGGGCAGGTTGAGCGACTGCCGGCTGGTGGCCAGCACCTTGAGGTTGGGCGCGACCTCGAGCAGCTCCTGCACCAGCTCCGCCGCTCCCTGCACCACGCGGTCGCAGGTGTCGATGATGAGCAGCATGTCCCGCTCGCCCACCCATTCCGACAGCGTCTCGGACTCCGCGCGCGTGGACTGGTCGGCGATGCGCAGCGCCGAGGCGATGGTGTGCTTGACCATGCCCGTGTCCTGCAGCCGGGCGAGATCGGCGAACCAGACGCCGTCGGGGTAGTGGGCGCGGACCTGGTGGGCCAGGCGAAGCACCGTGCGCGACTTGCCCACACCGCCGATGCCCGTGACGGTCACCAGACGTGATTCGCCGAGGTACCGTCTGAGGTTGGCAAGCAGACGCGTGCGACCGATGAAGCTCGTGAGCTCCGCCGGAAGATTGCCTTCTCGCCGCCAGCCTGTAGGGGTGGCCATGGGCAGCCTCACGGGGGGTAGGCGACACCTGCTCCCGCATCGTACCGCCGTAGCCCCGACATGTCCCTGGACCTGCGGACACACCGGGTATTGCTTTGTCCGTCCGGGTAGCATGTCAGCCGTGGAAGATTTCTACACCGAGCAGACGGCGGACGACAGGGACCTGGGCTGGGGCGACGACCTGCCGGAAGAGGACCCGGACGACTTCTTCGTGGAGAACCGGCCGCCGCACTGGGAGTGACCCCGTTGACCGGACACGTGCTGCGCCCCGCCACGCCTGCCGACTACGACGCCGTGGCGGCCGTGGTCGACGAGTGGTGGGGCCGTCCCGTCCTGGCCTCCCTGCCCAGGCTCTTCCTCGACCACTTCCACCGCACGAGCATGATCGCCGAGGGCCCCGAGGGCATGGCGGGCTTCCTCGTCGGCTTGCTCTCGCCGTCGGTCGAGGATGAGGCGTACATCCATTTCGTCGGCGTCTGTCCCGCCGCACGGGGCGGGGGTGTGGCGCGGGCGATGTACGAGCGTTTCTTCGCCCTGGCCCGCGCCCATGACCGGCACGTGGTCAAGGCCATCACCTCGCCGGTCAACGAGGCGTCCATCGCCTTCCACCAGCGCATGGGCTTCACGGCGAGCGAACCGGTCCCGGACTACAACGGTCCCGGCACACGCCTGGTCACCTTCGCGCGCGGCATCTGACACGTGCCCCGGTCCAGGAGGTCGTCCTGGAACCGGGGGCCCACTCACCGCCGGCGTCCTGGAATCGGCGGCCGCTCACCTCTGCGGTTCGTACTCCTCGTCGCTCATCCTGGCCAGCGTGAGCGCCGCGGCGGCGAACCCGAGCGCCGTCAGCCCCCACGCGCCCCCATCCAGGATCTTGGGGGCGCCGGTGAGTACGAACAGCAGGTGGACCGGCTGCGAGGCGACCAGCGCCGCGCCCGCCCAGGTGGGGATCACCCGCGCCCGCCACAGGGCGGCGCCCAGCAACACGGTGCCGAGGACGTGGCCGAGCACGAAGAGGCCGACGCCGGTGACAGCGGGGGAGCGGTGGTGGAACGCACCTCGTATGGCACCGCCCCCGAACGCCTCCACACCGTCCCCTCGTCTACGGCGGCGACCGTGTAGGCGAGTTGATCATCGGCCTGCGGCCGGGGGAGAAGGCGATCTCCGTGGCCGACGCCCGGGTCCTGGAGCTGCTGGCCGTGCCACTGGCGGTGGCCGTGCACGCCACCGGCCTGTCCGAGGAGCGGCAGCGGATCCGCGAGCACATCGTGGTGGCCCGCGAGGACGAACGCCGCAGGCTCCGCCGCGACCTGCACGACGGGCTCGGCCCCACCCTCACCGGCGTGGTGTACCAGGCCGACGCGGCCGGGAACGTGCTCGCCGACGACCCCGCCCGCGCCAAGGAACTGCTCCTGAGGCTGCGTGCCGAGGTGACGTCGGCCATCGAGGACATCAGGCGGCTGGTGTACGGCCTGCGCCCGCCCGCACTCGACGACCTCGGCCTGGTGGGCGCGCTGCGGCGGCAGGCCGGACGGTTGTCGCTCGACGTCAGCATCCGGGCTTCCCGCGACCTGGCCGCGCTGCCCGCCGCCGTGGAGGTCACCGCGTACCGCATCGTCACGGAGGCGCTGAACAACATCGCCCGGCACGCCCGCGCCACGACCGCCCGCGTCGACTTCACACTCGGGGACCGTCTCCGTGTCGAGGTGAGTGACTACGGCGCGGGTGGCGGCGTGTGGCGGCCGGGGGTGGGCCTGCGGTCCATGCGGGAGCGCGCCGAGGAACTCGGCGGCACCTGCCAGGCCGGTCCGCGGGACGGCGGCGGACGGGTGGTGGCACTGCTGCCGCTGGCGCGGGTGGTGGCATCATGAGCGTGCGCGTCTTGATCGCCGACGACCATCCCGTGGTACGCGACGGGCTCGCGGCGCTGCTGTCCACGGTGCCGGGCATGGAGGGGGCGGGGACCGCGTCCAGCGGACGCGAAGCGGTGCGGGCGACGGTCGTGCTGGCACCGGACGTCCTCGTCCTCGACATCCAGATGCCGGAAATGTCAGGCATCGACGCCGCCAGGGAGGTGGCCGCGGCCGCGCCGGGCGTGGCAGTGCTGATGCTGACGATGTATGAGGACGATGAGTCCGTGTTCGCGGCCATGTGTGCGGGGCCCGCGGGCGAGCCTTTCCCTGAGCTCACGCCGCGGGAGCGGGAAGTGCTCGGCCTGATCGCCGCCGGCCACGGCAACGCCTCCATCGGGGCCCGGCTGTCGCTGGCGCCCAAGACGGTCGGCAACCACATCTCCTAGCCGGCGCCGGTAAATGCGTGGCCCCCGCGCGCTCGGCGGGGCTAGGTTCCGTGCCATGGCGGACATCCAGGGCACATGTGAGGCCCGGTTCCACGAGGTGCGCGAGATGCTGGCCGCCTCCCTGGACGGCGGCGACGACGTGGGCGCCTCGGCGGCGGTCTACGTGGACGGCGAGCCGGTCGTCGACCTCTGGGGCGGCTACGCCGACGCCGGTCGCACCGTCCCATGGCAGCGTGACACCATCACCAACGTCTGGTCCACCACCAAGACCATGACCGCGTTGTGCGCGCTGATCCTCGCCGACCGCGGCGAGCTCGACCTGACCGCCCCGGTGGCCGCGTACTGGCCCGAATTCGCCGCCGCGGGCAAAGAGCGCGTGCAGGTCCGGCACGTCCTCTCCCACACCGCGGGCCTGCCGGGCTTCGATGCGGGGACGACGGTCGAGGACCTCTACGACTGGGAGAAGACCACGGCACGGCTGGCCGCTCAGCCGCCGCTCTGGGAGCCGGGCACCGAGAGCGGCTACCACGCGGTCACGCAGGGATACCTCATCGGAGAGGTGGTCCGCCGTATCACCGGGCGCACGCTGGGCACGTTCCTGGCCGAGGAGGTGGCCGGACCGCTGGGCGCCGACTTCCACATCGGCCTGCCCCCGGAGGACGACCACCGCGTCGCCCCGGTCATCCCGCCCGCGGACCCGCCCGGCGCCGCCCGCCCTGACACACCGCCCGGCCCCGAGATCCGGGCCGCGGACGCGAACACCGCCGCCTGGCGGCGCGCCGAGATCCCGGCGGTCAACGGACATGGCAACGCCCGCTCGGTCGCCGCCATCCAGTCCGTCCTGGCCTGCGCGGGCACCGTCAACGGCGTGCGCCTGTCGTCCCCGTCCGGCTGCGAGCGCGCCTTGGAGGCGCAGCACTACGGCGTGGACCGGTATCTGGGCGCCCGCATGCGCTACGGCATGGGCTACGGCATCTACGGCGGCCAACGGGCCTGCTTCTGGGGCGGATGGGGCGGCTCTCTGGTCTTCATCGACTTCGACGCCCGGATGACGGTGGCCTACGTGATGAACCATATGGTCGACCAGGGCGGCCTCGGCGACGAACGCGGCTTGGGCATCGTCCTGGCCGCCTACGGCGGCCTCGCCGCGGCTAACTGACCACGTCCTTGCGGCGGAAACGGCGGAAGGCCACGGCGATGAGGATGGCCGCGTACGTGATCGACACCGAAGCCCCCTTGGCCATGCCGCTCCAGTCCAGCTCCGGCGCCAGGGCGTCGACCCAGGCGGTGTTCCAGAACGTGGGCAGGAACTCGCGCAGCGCTCCCAGCGCCTCGACCGCCTGCAGGATGTTGCAGACGATCCAGAGCCCGACCGCCCCGCCGACCGCGCCCAGCGGGGAGTCGGTGACGGTCGAGATGAAGAACGCCAGCGCGGCCACCACGAGCTGGCTGACCAGCGCGTACCCGATCACGATGCCGAAGCGTGGCAGCACGTCGAACGCCGGAATCGTCTCACCCGTGCCGGGCACCTGGATGTCGTTCCACCCGAACGCCAGCGTGCCCGCCAGCAGCGCCATCAGCGGCAGGCAGATCACGGACGCCGCCGAGTAGCCCAGCGCCACGATCAGCTTCTGCCGCAGCAGCCGGTCCCGGGGGATCGGGGCGGCCAGCAGATAGCGCAGCGACGACCAGTTGGCCTCGCTGGCCACGGTGTCGCCGCAGAACAGGGCGACCGCCACCACCAGCAGGAAGCTGGCCGACACTGACAGGGCGAACGCGGAGAAGTTGAGTCCGCTCTCGGTCGCCAGGTCGGAGATGCGCAGCGCTGCCTGCTGCTGCCCGCTGGACTGCGGCCCGAACTGGAACGCGATCACCAGGATCCACGGCAGCGCCAGCAGCAGGCCGAACATGACCATCGTCCGCCGCCGCTTGAACTGCCTGATGATCTCCACCCGCAGCGGCAGCGTGCGGCGGGGCGCGTAGCCCGGCGCGGCGGTCATGACTTGTCTCCAATGAGGTCGAGGAACACGTCTTCCAGCCGCGGCCCGTGCCCGTTGCCGGTGGCGGCAGAGGTGAGTAGCCGCGACACGGGCCCGCTGGAGACCAGCCGGCCCCGGTGCATGACGACGACGTGGCTGCAGGTCTGCTCCACCTCGGCGAGCATGTGACTGGAGACGATCACGGTACGGCCGTCCCGCGCGTAGCGCTTGAGCACCTCGCGCATCTCCCTGATCTGGGGTGGGTCGAGACCGTTCGTGGGCTCGTCGAGCACGAGCAGGTCCGGCAGGCCGAGCATGGCCTGCGCGATGGCCAGCCGCTGCCGCATGCCCTGGGAGTAGGTGCGTACGGCACGTTCCAGCGCCTTGCCCAGGCCCGCGATCTCCAGCGCCTCGTCGAAATGGGCGTCGGCGGCCGGGCGGCCGGTGGCGGCCCAGTAGAGCTCGATGTTGTCCCGCCCCGACAGGTGCGGCAGGAACCCGGGGCCCTCGACGAACGACCCGAGCCTGGAGAGCACCGGCGCCCCCGGCGTCACCCGGTCGCCGAAGATCCGGACCTCACCGTCGTCCGGCCGGATGAGGCCCATCATCATCCGCATCGTGGTCGTCTTGCCTGCGCCGTTCGGCCCGAGCAGGCCCAGCACCTGGCCCTTCTCGACCCGGAACGACAGGCCGTCCACGGCCAGCTCCCCGTTCCTGTACGCCTTCGTCAGCCCGCTGATCTCCAGCGGCACCGGCTCGCCGCCCGGTTCGGCCGGGCCGTCGTCGGCGCTTCGGCCGGTGACGGCGGCGGGCACGGCCCTGCGGCGCACCCCGGCGCCCGCCGGCGCGAGGGTCGAGGCGCGGCCGGTCGCCAGCAACGCGGCGGCGATCACCACGGCGGCCAGCGGCATCGCCCACACCCACCACGCGACCCCGGACGGCGGGGCGGCGAGCGTGCGCACCGTGGGCACGGCGAGGGCGGGGGAGGCCAGCGACACCTGGTAGGCGGCGGGCTCGGCAGGAGTGGCGAACCCCATGTCCGTGGTGGTCACCACCAGGCGGAGCCGGTGGCCGACGGCGAAGCGGTGGTCCACGGCGGGCAGGGTGATCGTGGCCTCCACGCTGCCCGCGCCCTCCGGGATCGTCACGCGGATCGGCGCCACCAGCCCGGCGGGCAACGTCGGTGGCTGAGTGGCGGTGTCGGCCACGTCGTACAGCTTCGCGAACAGCGTCGCCTCGCCCTTGCCCGACACTTTGATCTTGGCTGTGGTGGTGCCGGTGAGCTGGAGCGGGGCCGTGAGGGGCCGCGAGTCGAAGGCGGCGCTCTGGCCGGGCATGTCGATCGAGATGCCGGCGGTGTTCTGGCCGCCCAGCAGGCCGCCGATGCCCGGCACCGTCGAGATCGAGGCCGGGGCGCCGCCGGGCGGGTTGACGATGCTCTGCTCGGGGCCGCTCAGCTCCACCGTCGTGGTGTCGGTGCCGGCGAGGCCGGGGTAGGAGGCGGCTTCCGGGTGCAGCCGGATGCGCTGGCGGGTGCCGGGGTCGCGCCCGCCGTCGCGCGTCACCGTGAACGCGCTGACCGGTGGCGCCGTCTGAGCCGAGCCGTCACCCTTCAGATAGCGGGCGAACCAGGCCGAGGACTGCTCGAAGAGCCAGTCGGCCTCGCCGTTGCCGCCGTCGTGCCCGCCGTCGAACCACGCCAGGCTGACCGGGGTGCCGGCGGCGGCGATCGCCTTGGCGTTGGCGTCGGCGTGGCTGAGCGGGAACAACGAGTCGCGCTGGCCCTGCAGGAGCAGCGTCGGCGCCTTGATCTGGCCGGCCACGGTGATCGGGCTCGACTTGCGCAGCAGGGCGACGGCCTCCGGTGTGGCCTTACCGTCCTTGGCGACCTGCTGGTAAATGTCGCAGATCGCAGGCAGGAACCTGCCGCAGCGCGCCTGCTGGGGCGTCAGCGGCCCGGCCGCCTGCCGCTGCCCCTGCAGCGCGAAGCTCTCCAGCGAGACGCCCTGGCCGAAGAAGATGCCCGCCCACATGCGCTTGAACACGCCGCTCTCCGGCTGCCCCAGGCCGTTCGCCGTGGCACCGGCCGGGCTCGGGGCGGAGGCCGCGCCGGAGGTGTCCTGGTCTGTGGCGGCGGGGGGCTGGACGGCTGCGTTGGGGAAGAGGGCGTCGGCCAGGTCGGACCAGGTGATCTGCGGCACGATCGCGTCGACCCGCTGGTCGTGGGCCGCCGTCATCAGGGCGATGGAGCCGCCGTACGAGCCGCCCACGATGCCCACGCGCGGGTCGCCCGAGGCGTCCAGCAGGACCTCCGGACGCTTGGCGAGCCAGTCGATCAGCTGCTTGACGTCCTTGACCTCGTAGTCGGGGGAGTTGAGCGCGATCTCGCCGGTCGAGCGGCCGAATCCGCGCGCCGACCAGGTCAGCACCGCGTAGCCGTCCTGGGCGACCCGCATCGCCTGCTGCCTGACGCTCTGCTTGCTTCCGCCGAAACCGTGGCCGATCAGCACGGCAGGCGCCTTCCCGCCCCCTGACGGCGGGAAGAACGTCGTATCGAGCTCCACCCGTTGGTCGTCGGCGGGTCCGTCGACGACGGTTATCTTCTGGTCCTGGGCCCGCACCTCAGGAGCCGACGGCCACACCAGCCACGTCGTCACCCCGATGAGGGCGAGTGCCGCTACCAGCGCGGCCACACGCTTCATGACGAGGAGCTTACTTACGGCACCTGAGAGATCCCTGAGACGGGGCTCGCCGCCCTCGGGCCGCGCCGCCTGTGGATGACCCATGGGCGCTTGCCTGAGAGCTACGGAAAGGTCAATATCGTACGCGGAGGACGCGATCTTGGCGTATGCCCGACGAGGTAAGGAGCTCAAGTGACGGTCCAGCCCGCAGTGGAGGCGTTCCTGCCGTCCACCTACGCGAAAGCCGTGCCGTACGACTTGTTAGCCCACCTGAGGCGGGAGGCCCCCGTCTGCTGGATCCCCGAGCCCGCCATCGGCCCATGGCGTGAGGGTCCGGGTTACTGGGCCGTCTTCAAGCACGCCGACGTCAAGCAGGTCCTGCGGAGCACGGAAGACTTCTCCTCCCACCTCGGCGCCACCCAGCTCCGCGACTTCGACACCCCCGCTGACCTGGCCTTCGTTCAGAACATGATGGTCAACATGGACGCGCCCGGCCATGCCAGGCTGCGCAAGATCGTGGCGGCGGCCTTCACGCCGCGCGCCGTGCGGGCGCTGGAGCGGGCGATCGCCGAACGCGCGGCGGCGCTGTTCGCGGAGGGCGAGTGCGACTTCGTGGAGGTGACCGCCGATCTGCCCGTGTGGACGCTGGCCCACGTCATGGGCTTCCCGGAGCAGGACAGGCGACTGCTGTACGACTGGGCGTCGCGGGTCATCGGCTACCAGGACGCCGACCACGCGGACCTTTCGACAGCCGAAGCGGAGTCCCTCACCCCGATGGGCCGCCGCGCCGTCGCGCTGCGTCCCCGGCTCGAGCCTGGGACGAATCCGCGTTCCAAGGCGGCGCTGGCCGACGTGTTCGCCTATGCGCACGACCTCGCCGAGGCTCCCGTCGACGACGAGTCCCTCATGGCCGCCATGATGAAGGGCGGGCTGACCGTAGAGGAATTCGAGAACATGTTCTCCCTCTTCGCCGTCGCGGGCAACGAGACCGTCCGCAACGGCATCCCCGGCGGCCTCCTCACGCTTCTCCAGCACCCGGCCGAGCTGGCCCGCCTGCGCGACGACCCCTCCCTGCTCGACTCCGCCATCGAGGAGATGCTCCGCTTCTGGCCGCCGGTCATGCACTTCCGCCGCACGGCCACGCGCGACCTCACCCTCGGCGGCCGCGACATCCGCGCGGGTGACAAGGTGGTCGTCTACCACATCTCCGCGAACCGCGACCCGTCCGTCTTCCCCGATCCCGACCGCTTCGACATCGCCCGCACCCCGAACGACCACGTCAGCTTCGGCTTCGGCCCGCACTTCTGCATCGGCGCCCACCTGGCCCGCGCCCAGATGCGCTCGATCTTCAGGGAACTGCTCGCTTGGGATGTCGAGCTCGCGGGCAGCCCGCAAAGGCTCACGTCGAACTTCCAGAACGGCCTCAAGCACCTCCCCGTACGCCTCACCAGGCGCCCCTCACCGAGCCGCCCATAGAACCTGCCGGCCGAAAAGCGAATGCGGCACGATCAAGCCCGCCCCTAGGCTCGTGCGTCATGGACTACTTGACGACGAACCGGGCCAACTGGAACGCACGCGTCCCGATCCACGTCGCCAGTGACTTCTACGACGTCGAGGGCTTCAAGGCGAGCGGCCGGAGCGTCCTGAGGCCGTTCGAGGTCGCGGAGGTGGGCGACGTGTCCGGCCGCCGCCTGGCGCACCTGCAGTGCCACCTCGGCCTGGACACGCTCTCCTGGGCCAGGCTCGGCGCCGAGGTGACCGGGCTCGACTTCTCGTCCGACGCCATCCACCACGCAAGGCGGATCGCGGCCGAGGGCGGCATCCGGGCGAGGTTCGTCACCGCCGACGTGTACGACGCGGCCGAGGCGCTCGGCGAGACCTACGACATCGTCTACACCGGCATCGGCGCCCTGGTGTGGCTGCCCGACCTCACCCGGTGGGCCGAAACGGTCGCCGCCCTGCTCAACCCGGACGGGTTCCTCTATCTCGCCGAATTCCATCCATTCGCCGACATTCTTGACGACGAGACCGGCACCAAAGTCACCCACGACTACTTCGCCAGCGGCCCGCACGTCTGGGACGAGCCGTACACCTACACCGGTGGCGAACTGAGCGAGCACCGGACCTCCGTGCAGTTCCAGCACGGCCTCGGCGAGGTCGTCAGCGCGGTGGCGGCGGCCGGCCTGCGCGTGGAGTTCGTGCATGAGCACGACCACACGCTCTTCCGCCGCTACGCCACGCTGTCGAACGACGGCACCGGCTACCGCCTGCCGGAAGGCGCTCCCAAGATCCCGCTGATGTACTCGTTGCGCGCCGCCGCCCCTGCCTGACGCGGTCCTTGCGATCCCGCCCCGGCGATGACCGTAAGATTCCTTCCCGTGAAGTCTCCAGCATCGTTCAAGAAGGCCGCAGAGTGGGCCTTGCCCTACTGGACCCGAGGCCAGGCGGGGCGCGAGACGCCGCAGGATCTGTTCAGGGTGCTCTACTTCGGCTGGCTGGCGGCGTTCACGCTCAAGGTGCTCGGCTCGGCCTGGGACGTCTCGTGGCACTTCAAGTGGCTGCGTGACGACCTCGCCCCGCCGCACCTGCTCAACTCCGCCGGCACGGCCCTCGCCCTCGCGCTGACGATCGTCCACGGCTACACCGGCTACGGCGTGGACAAGGTGGCGCTCAGGACGATCCAGTGGGGCACCGGGATCTTCCTCGTCGCGGTCCCCCTCGACCTGATCAACCACCGCGTCAACGGGCTCGACATCACCTCGTGGAGCCCGTCGCACATCATGCTGTATCTTGGAACGTTCTTCATGATCGCCGGCGTGATCCGCGGCTGGTTCATGGGAGCCCCTCCGGGCAGGGAACGCACGGTCGTGCTGGGGGCGTTCTTCGCCTTCTTCCTGGAAAACGTGCACTTCCCCGAGCAGCATCAGGAATACGGCATCCTGTCGATCGGCGCCTGGGACAACAAGGCCGTCTACGCCGAGCCGATCCTGCTCCAGTTCGCCGCCGACCAGATGGGGCGGCCGGTGGACCGGACGATGATGACCGGGTTCGCCCTGCCCGTGCCGGACTTCCTCTACCCGGTCTTCGCGGTGGTGGCCGGCCTGTCGGTGCTGGTGGTGGCGCGGTTACTCATCGGCAGATTCGGCGCGGCCACCCTCGTCGCCGCCGGCTACGTGGGCTTCAGGACGCTGATCTGGCCGCTCCTGACCTTCACCGGGTTCCCGCCGTCGGCGGTGCCGTTCTTCCTGGTCGTGGCCGGTCTCCTGGTGGACCTCGCCTTCCTGGTACGGGTGCCGGTGGCGCGCGCCGTGCTGGGGACCGCCGGCGCGACCGCGGCCGCGTACGGCGCACTGGCGGCGCAGAGCGCGATCATGGGCCCGGTGTACGGCGCCATCAAGGGCCAGGACGGGCTGCTGGGCGCACCTCCCCTGGCCACGTCGTCCGCCGTCTGGGCCGGGCTCGGCCTGCTCGCCGCCTGGCTGGCGGTCGAGTGGATCGCCGGGAGACGCGGCCGTCAGGCGATGGAGGCCCGCGTGATCGCCACCGCCACCCCGTAAGCCAGGCCCATCACCGACACCTCGGCCGCCGCCCACCCCACCAGGGCGGTGGCCCTGCCGTGGCGTACGGCAGGCAGCAGCCGGAAGCGGATGTGCGCGGCCAGTGGCACCAGCGACGCCATGAGCAGCGTCTTGACCACGACCAGCACCCCGTACGGGCTGGTCACGATCGCGCCGGGCAACGTGACGCCCGGCGTCAGCGCCATCGTGCCCAGCCCGGTGATCAAACCCGACAGACCGACCAGGAGCAGGCACACCGTCGCCATCCTGGAGAACTTCGGCAGCACCGCGGCCAGGAGCTCCTTGTGCGGCGCCACGAACACGGCCGTCGCCACCAGCCCGCCCGTCCACGCCGCCGCACCCATCACGTGGATCTCCATCGAGACCATGAGGGGGTCGTGCCAGACCGAGTTCACGGCGTGTCCGGTGACCGGTATGGGCAGCAGCCCGAACAACGCCACGATCACCCGCAGCTCGGCCGGCACCTTCTCGCCGAACCGCACCGCCATGAGCCCGATGCCGGCCGCCGCCAGGGCACAGGCCGCGCTGAACAGCAGCCCCTGACCTGTGCCGACATCGCCGACATATGCGGCGATCATCCCGAACGTCGGCACGCCGCCCGGATTGAGCTCGGCCGTCTGGAACACGATCGTGAGCAGTGCGCAGATCGCCCACGCCCAGGCGGCCATCACAGCCAGCGGCCGCACCCTGAGCAGCACCGGCTCCGTGCGCTCCGGGTCATCGAAGCCGAGCAGCTTGGGCAGCAGACTCAATCCGACCACCGCCACGGCGGCCACGTCGAGCAGGACCCGGACGATCGGCAGCCCGAAGGACACGATGGGACCTGGCAGCGGAATGCCGGGCACCGCCTCCTGACCCGTGAACGAGCTCGCCGCCACGGCTGCGACGACCGCGCACACCCCGAACCCGCCGGCAACCAGCCGCCCGCCGGCGTCTCGCCGGGGGAGCGGCGGAGCGCTGACCGTCACGACCGCGCCCCTTCGTCCCCGGGCACGTGCACGACCTCGCTGCCAGACGCCTCGGCCGCCGGCCGCTGCTCGGCAGCCGGTTCGGCCGTCGTCGCACCGCGAGCGCTCACCGGGCCGGTGGGGGCTGAGGGGGCGCGGCGGAGGGCCACGGCCGTGCCTGCGGCCAGCACCAGCAGCGCGCCCACGATCCACACCACGGCCATCCCCGCCCCGCCGTTCGCCGCCGCCTCGGCGGCGTCCGCGCTGGAGCCTGGGGCGCTCTCCTGGGCGGCGGCTCCGGGCGCGGCGGCGGCGCTGGAGGCCTGGGCCGGCTGACCGGCGGCGTCCGGGCTGGTGCTCTGGGCCGGCTGACCGGCGGACTCCGCGGCCAGGTTGAAGGTGATCTTCCCGGTCACCGGATGCCCGTCGGCCGACAGGATCCGATAGCCCACCACGTACGGCCCTCCGGCCGGCAACGGCTTGACCTTCACCGACACCCGCTCGGCGGCGACCACGGCCGCCCCGTCGGCCCACGCGGACCCATCCGCCCCCGTCACGCCGACCTGCGCGTACCCCTGCCGCACCGCCTGGTCGAACACCAGCGTCACCCGCTCGGGCGAGGCCGTCAGCGTGGCCCCGTCCTTGGGATCGCTGCCGATCAGCACGTTGTGCGCCTGCGCCGCCGGCGGGAGGACCCCCACCGCGGCGCAAGCGAGCAGCAGGACCGTAAGTAGCCGCCTCAAGAGCTTGAAGCCTTCCGTCGAACTTCAGAACCGAACGCGTCAAGGACATCGGACATGTCCCGAACCCGTATATGGTGCCATCCATGCCGGACCTGTTCGGCGGCGCGGCGCCGTACTACGCCAGATACCGGGCCGACTACGGCGAGGAGGCCATCAAGCACCTCGCCACCACGTTCGGCCGGGACAGCAGCGTGCTGGACCTCGGCTGCGGTCCAGGAACGGTGGCGATCCCGCTGGCCCGCCACGTCCGCGAGGTCACCGCCGTCGACCCGGACGAGGAGATGCTGGCGGAGGGCAGGCGCCTGGCCGCGGACGCGCCCAACATCCGCTGGCTGCGCGGCGACTCGACGATGCTGCGCGAGTTTCCGCCGTTCGACCACGTCGTCATGGGCAGGTCGTTCCATTGGATGGACCGCCGCACGGTGCTGGCCGAACTGGACGAGCTGCTCCCGCCGGACGGCGTCGTGGCGCTCGTCGGCCCGACCCGCGACCCTGGCGAGGAGCCGTGGGAGCCCGTGATGCGGCGGGTACGCGAGGAGTTCGGCCTGGGCGCGATGACGGCCACGAACTCGCACCAGGCGACCGGCGAGCACCACGATGACGTGCTGGCGACCTCACCCTTCCCGGACCTGCGCTCGACCGTGTACGAACGCCGCCTCGTCTACGATCTGGACGCCGTGATCGGCCTGCAGCTGTCCTACTCCTACAGCGCCCCCGCCCGCCTCGGCGACCGGCTGGAGGCGTTCACCGACGCGGCGAGGGAGGCGCTGCTGGCGAGCACCCCCTCAGGCAGGTGGGAGTACGTGACGGAGACAGAGGTTCTCACCGCCAGGCGCGCCCCCGCCTGAGGCCGGTCAGCGCGGGTCCGCCCAGATGCCCATGGCCCGCCAGATCCGCCGGGTGACGGCGTTGACCAGCCCGAGCTCGGCGCACAGCTCCCGCGTCTTGCCGACCGAGTCGCGGATCTCGTCCTTGGCGGCCGCATTGCGCAGGTAGACCTCGGACACCACGTTCGAGGGGATCCTGAAGTGCCTGATCATCGCCATCGGAGGCGACAGCATGATGCGGGCCATCACCCCGAGGACGATCGGCGCGGCGATGCCGAGCATGAGACGCCGAGAGGCGGGCATCCGGGGCACCCGGTTACGCAGGTAGTGCCGGGCGAACGAGATGTGCCTGGCCTCCTCCGCGATGTGGATGCGCATGATCGTCTCTTCGAGCGGGTGGTGCGCCCGCCCGTCCTTCAGGACCTTGCGCTGCACGTGGTCGATCGGGTCCTCGCCGCCGAGCACGAACACGAAGAACAGCTCGGTCGAGATCAGCGGGATCCATGGCGCAACCTGGGCGACCGCCGACAGCGGCCCGGGCATGCCGCGGATCGGCAGACCGGTACGGTTCACGAACTCCTGGAACATCATCCCGTGATGTCCCTCTTCGATGGTCTCGTGGTAGACGTACCGGAACTCCGGCGACCCGTTCGGCAGCCGGTAAGCGTAGTTGAGCAGGCCGCGCTTGAGCAGGTTTTCGAACTGCAGCCCGACCTTCATGGCGGTGGCCACCCGCCACAGTCCGATCGCGGCGCGCACCTCGGGGGGACGGCTGCGATACCAGGGATGGCCGCCCAGCTTGTCCACGCCGGGCAGCTCCCACCGCGGGTCGGCGGGGTCCACCAGGAACTCCGGGTCGTCCCACGGGATGTCCCGGTACGGCTCCCAGTGTTTGTCGACCGACGCCTTCGAGAGGCGTTCGATGACCGCTTCGTAGGCGCTGCGGCTCGCAACCCGCTCGTCGCGCTCCCGCGCGGTGGTAGAGCTCGGTGCAGGTGTCATCACGCGCACTCCTCTCCTCGCCAAGTAATTGTACGAAGTGTCCAATAACTCGGGAAGAGTGGTGTCACAGCTTTTCCGGCGACACCCCCAGCTCGTTCGCCGCGGACTCGCGGATGAGCACGTTGACCCGGCGCCGCGACAGCGCCTTGGGGTGCACGTGGGTCTGAATCGCGAACCCGTCGATGAGCGCGAAGATCCGCCACGCCGTCCCGTCGGGGTCCGCGCAGTCGAACTCGCCGCGCTCGACCCCGGCCTCGATGATCGCGCGCAGCAGCAGGCGGCCCCGCGTGTCGATGCGCCGCGAGATCTCCTCCAGTTCCGGGCTGCGCATCGCCTCCGCCCACGCGTCGATCCACAGTCGCCAGCCCTCCGAGGGGATGGCGGGGGAGCAGAGCCTGAGCAGGGAGACCAGCCGTTCGAGCGGGGTGCCCGTGGAGTGTTCGACGTCGTCGAGCGCGTTCATGTGAAGGCGGGCCGCGTACGTGAAGGCCTGCGCGAACAGCCGTTCCTTGTTCTCGAAATGATAGAAAAGCAAGGCCTGACTGACGCCGGCGGCCCTGGCGATGTCGATGGTCCTGGTATGACCGAACCCCTGCTCCGCGATCACCTCGCAGGCCGTCTTGAGAAGATCCTCACGCCTTAATCGGCTGAAACCTGATGTCACTGTGAGTAACTCTTGCGTCTGATCATTGCTTTTGTGGGACAAACCGGGCGTCGAGCGCCTCTGTTGCGGCTGGTCCGCTCCTCCTTCTGGTCTTCATGGTGATCATGGTAGTGACACCATCGAAAACCTTTCATTACCCGCTCTGGGGCCCCGTCAGTCCTTTCCGGTCGGCATTCGCAGCACGAATCGGGCGTCGCGGTTGCGTGCGGCGTCCAGCCGGGTGAAGCAGACAGAACACTGCTCTATGCGTGTTGTGGTCGTCTGATTAGAGTAAGTGGACACTGATACCAAGGAGGCGACGTGGACCTTGCTGAGTATCGGCGCGCCGCCAGGGCCTGGCTCCAGGACAACACCCCGACGGACGAATCCGCTGAAGGGGACGGCATCGCGCGGGCCAAGCACTTCATGGCCAAGCTCTACGACGCCGGTTATTCGGGCATCACCTGGCCGAAACGCTGGGGCGGCCAGGGGCTGACGCAGGCGGAGGAGCGGGCGTTCGCCGTCGAGGCACGCGACTTCACCCTCCCCACGTACGTCTTCTCGATCGGCCTCGGCATGACCGGCCCGACGCTGGTGGACCGGGGCACCGACGCGCAACGCGAGCGTTTCCTCAGGCCGCTGCTGCGCGGCGAGGAGATCTGGTGCCAGCTGTTCTCCGAACCGGGCGCGGGCAGCGACGTGGCCAGCCTGCAGACCAGGGCGGTCCGCGACGGAGACCAGTGGGTCGTCAACGGCCAGAAGGTGTGGACCTCCGTCGCCCACCACGCCGACTGGGGTCTGCTGCTCGCCCGCACCGACGTGGACGTGCCCAAGCACAAGGGGCTCACCATGTTCGTGGTGGACATGCACCACCCGGGCGTGACGGTCAGGCCGCTCAAGGACATGTCGGGCAGAGCCAATTTCAATGAAGTCTTCTTCGACAACGTCACGATCCCGGATGAAAATCGCGTGGGCGAAGTTGACGACGGCTGGAGCGTGGCCGTCACGACCCTGTTGCACGAGCGGCTGTCGATCTCGGCCGGCGTCGGCATGGGCGGGCAGAAGGACAACCCGGCCTCGCTCGAAGCGCTGCGCCAGGCCGTGGACACCAGCGATCCGCTGGTCCGCGACCAGCTCGTCGAGCTGCACATCCGCAGCCGCGCGCTCGCGCTGTTCAACCAGCGCCTGGCCCAGGAGACCGAGGCAGGGCTCTTCCCCGGCGCCCGCGGCAGCGCGGCCAAGCTGCTGCTGGCCGAGCTGACGCTGTTCCAGGCCGACCTCGCCACGCAACTGGTCGGGCCCGAGTCGGTGCTGGCCGATCATCCGCTCGCCCAGGCGATCTCTCTTGCTCCGGGCCTGGCCCTGGGCGGCGGCACCAACGAGATCATGCGCAACATCGTGGGTGACCGGGTGCTCGGCCTGCCGCCCGAGCCCCGCGTGGACAAGACCGTGCCGTTCAAGGACCTGAAGGTGGGGACGCAGGCGTGAAGCTCACACTCAGCCACGAGCAGCAGCAGCTGCGCGAGTCCGTGCGGTCCTTCCTGCGCGCGGCCTCGCCGCTGCCCAAGGTCCGCCAGGGTTATGATCCGCAGGTGTACGCCCGGCTCAACGGCGAGCTCGGCCTGTCGGGCCTGATCGTTCCCGAGGAATACGGCGGCGCCGGCGCGGGCCTGACCGAGCTGGCCGTCGCGCTGGAGGAGACCGGCGCGGCCCTGCTCCCCGGACCGTTCCTCGCCACGACGTTCGCGGCGATCGCCCTGACCAGGGTGCCCGACAAGGAGTTGCTGACCGGCATCGCCGAGGGCCGGATCGCGGCCACACTCTCCGGTGAAGAGATCGCCTACGACGGCGTTGCCGTGCGCGGGAGGCTGACTCAGGTCCTCAGCGGCATGGAGGCCGACGTGCTGGTGGCGCCCGCGCGAAGTGCCGACGGCACCGTGATGGTCGCCGTGGACCTGGCCGGGCCCGGCGTCACCAGGACCGACCTGGAGACGCTCGACATCACGCGCGGCCAGGCCGAGGTGGTCATGGACGGCGCGCCGTGCCGGGTGCTGGGGCCGCCGCCGGAGACCGGTATCGGCGACCGCCTGTGCGTGGCGCTGGCGGCCGAGCAGCTCGGTGTGATGCGGGCGGCGCTGGACGCCATCGTCGCGTACGCCAAGATCCGCTTGGCCTTCGGCCGCTATATCGGCTCTTATCAGGGCGTCAAGCACAAGCTCGCCGACATGCACTGCAAGCTCGAACAGGCCGAGTCCATCGTCAGGTACGCGGCCTGGGCAGCCGACGAGTCACCTGCCGAGCTGCCCGGTGCCGCCGCGCTCGCCCAGGCGTACGTTGGCCGCGCGTGCTTCGAGGTGGCCCGCGACCACCTGCTGCTGCACGGCGGCATCGGCTTCACCTGGGAGCACGACGCGCACCTGTTCTACAAACGGGCCAAGGCCGACGAAGTGCTGATGGGCCCGCCCCGAATCCACCGCGCCCGTCTGGCCGAGCTGCTGGAGGTGCTGTGATGGATCCGCAGCGGAGCGAGGACATCCATCACAGCTCTCCGAGCGGAGCTCGGCGATCAGACGCTGACGAGACTCCGGGCTTCTATGCCATCGCCGCCGCCGACCCCGACCGCCTCGCCCTGATCGACACCGACGGCACGCACACCACGTACGGGCAGCTGCTCGCCCGGGTCAACCAGGTCTCGCACGGCCTCAGGGCCCGCGGGCTCGGCACCGGCGACGTGGTGGCGGGAGTGCTGCCCAACGGGATCGACGCGGTGGTCATGCTGATGGCGACCGGGCAGATCGGCCTCTACTACGTGCCGATCAACTGGCACCTGACCCCGTCCGAGGTGGCGTACATCCTTCAGGACTGCGGGGCCAAGGTCGTCGTGACCGAGGAGACCGGCACGGCGGAGCTGGCCGAGGGGCAGCCCGAGGACGCCCCGGCGGACCGCACCTCCGGGGCGGTCATGTGGTACACCTCGGGCACCACCGGCTTCCCCAAGGGCGTGCAGCGGCCGCTGCCCGGCGCCCCGCCGGAGGCGATCGTGCCGCTGTACACGTGGTTCCTCGGCGAGGTCGTGGACCTCAAGCCGGGGGAGGAGGTCCACCTGGTGACCTCGCCGATGTACCACTCCTCGCCGTGCGCGCACACCCAGTTCGCGCTGCACTTCGGGCACACCGTGGTGATCGCGCCGCGGTTCGACCCGGTGACCATCCTTGAGCTCATCGAACGGCACCGGGTGTCCAACGCGATGATGGTGCCGACCATGTTCCACCGCATGCTGCAGCTTCCGGAGGACGTCCGGAGCAAGTACGACGTGTCCAGCCTGCGCCAGGTGATCCACACCGCCGCCGCCTGCCCGGTCGCGGTCAAGCAGCGGATCATGGACTGGTGGGGGCCGGTGCTCTACGAGTACTACGGCTCGACCGAGTCGACGATCGCGTTCGCCGTCAAGCCCCAGGAGTGGCTGGCCAGGCCGGGCACCGTGGGGCGGCCCGCGCCCACGTTCGAGGTCAGGATCCTCGACGAGTCGGGCGAGGAGCTCCCACCCGGTGAGCCCGGCATGATCTACGTCAAGTCCAGCCTGGGCACGTTCGAATACCGCAAGGACCCGGAGAAGACGGCCGCCAGCATGCGCGGGGAGTGGTACGCCCCAGGCGACATCGGCTACCTGGACGCGGACGGCTACCTGTTCCTGTGCGACCGGCGCACGGACCTGATCGTCTCCGGCGGGGTGAACATCTACCCCGCCGAGATCGAGGCGGCCCTGCTCGAGCACCCCGCGGTGGCCGACGTGGCCGTCATCGGGGTGCCCGACGAGGAGTGGGGCCACAACGTGGTCGCGCTCGTGCAGCCCGCCGAAGGCGTCGAGCCGGGGCCCGAGCTCACCGCCGAGCTGCTGGAGCACTGCGGGCCCCGCATCGCCAGGTTCAAGCACCCGAAGGTGGTCGAATACCGCCCGCGGCTGCCGCGCACGCCCACCGGCAAGCTGTCCCGCTCGAAGGTGCGTGCCGACTACCTCGCGGAGAACACCGGCCGCTCGCCGTCGCCCGGATAGGAGCGGGTCGACAGGCCTTACCGGCCGCTGACCGCCCGCCTGTAGCGCTCCGACAGCCGCAGCACGTGCTCGGCCAGCTCCGGCGGGTCGAGCACCTCGAAGTCCACGCCGATGAACCCGATCCACACGGCCATGCCGTTCAGGTCGTCACCGCCCAGCTTGAGCAGGCAGGACGAGTCGTCGACCGGCTCCACCTCCAGCCCGAGCGGCAGCGCGGTGAGCTGGTCGGCCGGGGCGTGCACCAGCACGGTGCCGCGGTAACGCCACATGGCCGTGTTGACGCCTTTCTCCACGTACGCCGCCACGTCGCCGTTCTCCGGCAGCTCGCGGGGGATGAACCGGGGCCCGCCCGGCGTGCGAAGGAACACCCGGTCCACCCGGAACGTCCGCCAGTCCCGCCGCTCGACGTCGTATCCCACGAGATACCAGCGGCCGCGCCGGTGCACCAGACGGTAGGGGTCGACGTTGCGCATGGTGGTCTCGCCGTCGTGGCCCGTGTAGTCGAAACGCAGCCGCTCGTGGTCGCGGGCCGCGTTCGCGATCGTGGTCAGCACCTCCGGGTGCACCGACGGGCCGCTGCGGGCGATCTGCACGGTGTAGGTGTTGAGCGCGTTGACCCGGCGGCGCAGCCGGTTCGGCAGCACCTGCTCCAGCTTGGCGAGTGCGCGGAGCGAGGTCTCCTCGATGCCCTCGACGCCGCCGCCCGCAGCCCTGCCGAGCCCGACCGCGACCGCCACGGCCTCCTCGTCGTCGAGCAGCAGTGGCGGCAGCGCGGCCCCCGCGCCCAGCCGGTAGCCGCCCGCGACGCCCGGCGTGGCGTGCACGGGGTATCCCAGCGAGCGCAGCCGCTCGATGTCGTTGCGGATCGTCCTGGTCGAGACCCCGAGCTTGGCCGACAACGCGGGGCCGGACCACTCGCGGTGCGCTTGGAGGAGGGAGAGCAGTTTGAGCAGGCGGGCCGAGGTTTCCAGCATGGCACCCAGTCTGCCTGCTCATGCGGAAAGATTCCTTCCGCATTCGTAGAGCTCGTCAGCTCAGGTCGTGGGCCGTCTGGTGGCGTGGCTCGTACAGCCCGAGCCGCCCGCCTCCGGGCAGCGTGATCGCCGTGAGCAGTCCCCACCCCTGGTCGCTGACCGGATCGGCGAACTCCACCCCCTTGGCCCGGAGCTCCTCCATCGTGCGCTTCAGGTCGTCGCACATCAGATAGAGCTCATGGGTCTCGGCCGTGTCCGTGGGATGCACGGCGACCTCGGCGGGCGGCAGCTTGAAGATCAGCCAGCCGCCGCCCGCGTCGACGTTCGGATAGCCGAGCACGTCGCGGAGGAACGTGCGATCGGCATCCGCGTCCCGGCTGTACATGATCAGATGCGCTCCATTGATCATCTGACCACAATACGCTCGCGGGTCAGCGAACCGTCACGACCCGCCGAACAACCGCTGCGCCTGCTGGATGCCGACGATCACGGTCAGCGTGCCGAAGAAGGCCACCGACCAGATCAGCGCCCCCAGCCGGAACGAGCGCACCTTGATGGCGTCGGGCAGCGCCCGCCGGTTGAGGATGATCAGCAGGATCGAGTACACGAACATCATCACGGCCGCGAAGGACGCCGAGAAGACCAGCAGGATCAGCGGCTGGTCGAAGCCCAGCAGCAGGATCCCGATGCCGATCAGCACCATCGCCCAGACGGTGTAGAAGTAGATCGTGTTCACGGACGCCGGCTTGTCGCGCAGGTAGACCGTCTTGATCGTGTCGGAGGCCAGCCGCGAGGTGTAGTCGACGATGCCCATGGCCGAGGCGAACAGGGCCAGCGCCCCGATCAGCCAGAACAGCACCCCGAACCAGGGACCGACGAGGCTCTGCAGCGCCTCGCCCTCGACCTTCAGGAAGCCGATGCTGTTGGCCAGCCCTTCCTTGCCGAAGACGGTGGAGTAGGCCAGCATCGACATGAGCGCGATCGTCACGAACGACACCATCGCGAAGGTCCACGCCTGCTCGACGTTCGCGAAGCGCCACCACTGCCGCCACCGCGCCAGGTTCTCCTTGGTGGGCGCGAACTGGAACCCGGTGGACGCGGCCGCTTCCTCCTGCCCGGTCACGGGGCTGACCAGGCGCGGCACGTACGCGCCCATGCCGAAGCCCTTGTCACGGATCCAGTTGCTCTGGCACAGGTTCTGGCCGCCGCCCGCGCCGGCGTAGGCGATGGCGCCCATCAGCAGCGCGAAGTCCAGCGGCGGCACCGGGAACCTGGCCCCGACGGTGAGCCCCTTGCCGAGCTCGACCCAGCTGTCGGCGTTGATCGCGAAAATGATCGCGACCACGATCAGCGTCGCGACCAGTCCGATCTTCACGAAGATCACCCGTTCCAGCGCCGTGTAGATCACCGGCGCCAGTGTCAGTCCGAGCGCGATCACGATGAGCATGCCGATGGCGATCCACCGGACGCTGCTCGCGTTGGAGCCGGTCAGGTAGGTCACCATGGTCGCCGAGCTGGTCACCCATCCCGGCCACAGGTTGGAGGCGAGTGTCATCAGCACGAAGACGAGTCCCCAGTGCCGCCACATCCGGCTGAAACCGGTCAGCGCGGTCTCGCCGGTGGCCAGCGTGTAGCGCTCGATCTCCATGTTGAGGAACCACTGGGTGATGATGCCGATCGCGGCTCCCCAGACGAAGATGAGCCCGACCTGGGAGGCGATGTAAGGCCAGAGGATGAATTCGCCCGACGCCAGCCCCACCCCGGCGCCCACCAGACCGGGGCCGATGATGCGCCACTTCGAGGAGGGCGGGTCGGGCAGGTCGCGAAGGGTGACGGGGGGCAGGACACGCGCAGGAACAGTGGGGGTGAACTCCGCCATGCGGATCTCCTTGTTCGACTTACCTATCCGTCACATTACAGAGACCCGAAACACTGGTGGAATAGCTAGTTAACCACCACTATGTACTGTCCGCGGTCCGTGAATCCCACCACGCGTCCACCCCCGCCCATCAGGCCGCCGAGCACGGTTCGCACTGCCGTCCGCCATTCCCTCGCGGCCGCCGGATTCGCCCGCCGCAATGCCTCGATGTCGTGTGGCGTCCCCACCAGAACCACGTCCCCCTGCACCCCTCTCACGACGGGCCACTCACCCTCGCAGTCCAGCAGGACGGGCAGGGTCTCGACCTGGAGGTCACCCGGGCCATGATCGTCCTGGGCCACCTGCCACACTGCGAGCAGCCGGTCGGAGGCGTCACCCTCGTTGATCGCATCCGCCATCGCCCCGTAGAAGTCCTCCAGGTACGTCTTCGGCATGGCGCCCAGCTTGACGAGGTTGAACCTGGCGTTTCTCCGTACGAGCGGGTCGAACGTCCATGTGATCTTCTTCAGCCCGTGCTCCAGGCACCAGTCCCGCTGGTGCAGCTTCAACGCGTAGCCGATGCCCCGGCCCATGAGGGCGCCGGTCACGTGCGAGTGCAACGCCTGCCCGGCGGCCAGGAACCCGACGGACGCGCCGGCGAGCGTGCTCCCGTCGAAGGCGCCGGCCACGTAGTTGCCCGTGTGCGCGAACCCGATCATCAGGTCCACGGGGGCGGGTGCGTTGTGCGGATCCGGATGCCAGATCTGGTCGAAGAGCCGGTAGGCCTCGCGGAACTCGTCGATCTCCCGCAACTCCCTGACGACCACGCCGGCCTTGGCCGCCGCTTCCTCGCTGCTCTGCCTGCTCATGCCCCCATTGTGACCGTGTCGCCGCGAGAAGATGGCCATCCACGCTCAGTCGTGGTCCAATTACCCTCTGTAGTATCCTGTTGACCAGGGAGGTCTCATGAACGTCAGGCTCACTGCCGCCCGCAGGGCGGCCGCGTTCGGGATCTGCGTCGCCGCGATCCTGACCACGCCGTTCGGCGCGCTGCCCGCCGGCGCCGCCGTCGCGGGCGCGAAGCTGCGCATCACCGTCACTCCCGACGCCGGCGGCGGCGCCTACGCGGTGCGGCTCATGTGTGACCCCGACCGAGGGGGTCACCCGCGTCCGGCGGCGGTGTGTGACGCGTTGCGCGCGGTCGACGGGCGCATCGAGGCCCTGGACCTCAATCCCGGCGCCTGCCCGATGGTCCATCTCCCGGTCGAGGTGGAGGTGGCCGGGGACTGGCGCGGCCGGCCGATCGCGTATCGCAAGGTGTTCTCCAACACCTGTGTGATGAACAGGTCGCTCAGCCCGCTCGTCTAGCCGCGTTCGCGTCCCGGCCTGGCCTGTTCGCCGGCTCCGCCGTCGATCAAGCCAGACGCTCACCGAAGAACCGGTGCACGTTCCCACCGATGATCTTCATGACGTCCTTCTCCGGCAGGCCGCGGGCGAGCAGGCCCTCGGTGACCATGGGCAGGCCGGAGGGCCCCTCCAGGCCGGGCACCGCGGACTTCGGGTTCACCCCTCTGGAGAAGACGCCCTCGCAGCACGGTGGCGTCAGGTCCTCCATGACCTCGCGGATGAAGTCCGGGCCGAGTCCCACGTGGTCGATGCCGGCCACGTCGGCGACGTGTTCGATGTGATCGAGCAGGCGCTCGAGCGTCATGTCCTCCTCCCGGTCGGCCAGAAAGGGGGCGAAGAAGTTGACGCAGACCACGCCTCCGGTGGCGGCCACCCCGCGCAGTTGCTCGTCGGTGAGGTTGCGGTGGTGGTCGCGCAGCGCGCGGGCGGCGGAGTGGGTGGCCATCACCGGCTTGGTGGACAGCTCCAGGACGTGGGCGACACCGGAGGCGCCCAGGTGGGAGACGTCGAAGACGATGCCGAGCCGCTCCATCTCGGCCAGGGCGGCGACGCCGTGCGAGGTCAGCCCGCTGCCCGTGGCGTCCTCGCCGCTGCCGTCGGCCAGCGGTGTGCGGCCGAAGTGCGCGATGGAGGCCACCCGCACGCCGAGGCGGTGCATGGTCGAGATCAGCTCGACGTTGGCGTCCAGGCCGGGCATGCTCTCCAGCGCCAGCAGCAGGGCGATCTTGCCGTCGGCGAGTGCTCTGTCGATGTCGCCGGCGTCGAGGCAGATGCGGACGTGGTCGGCGTTGGCCTCGGCGAGCACGTGCGCGCACTCGATCATCCGCAGCGTCTGCCGCAGCGCGCCCTCCGGCCGATATTGGTCGTCGATGAAGACGGGCAGGACCTGCAGATCGACCCCGCCCGCGAGGAGCTGGGGCAACCATTGCTCGCGGAAGAACGAAGCCCACTGCTGCGGCGGGCGGGCGGAGACGGCCATCAGCAGATCGTTGTGAGTGTCGGCCACGACGGCACGCTGGTGCAGGGCAAGCGTCATGATTGGACGTTACCCTGGGCGCTCGGCCCGGTCATAGCCCGCGGCTTGAGCGCCTGATCATCTAGCCCGCGGCGACCGGCTGATAGGCGGGGAGCGGCGGCTTGGCCGTCAGCCTGCGGTAGAGCGTCGTGGTGCCGGGCCAGTTGTTCGTGACGCGGCCCTGCGGCGTCTTGTACCAGCTGTGACAGCCTCCGCCCCACACCATCCGGCTCATCGCCGCGTCGAGTTGCCTGCTCCACGCCTCCATCGCCGCGGGCCGCACCTCGATCGGGCCGTGCGCCGACACGTGCGGCAGGCACGACATGATGTGGTGCACCTGGCATTCGATCATGAAGATGATGGAGCTGTGCCCGAGGTTCGTGTTCGGGCCGTAGAGCACGAACATGTTGGGGAAGTTCGGCACGGAGATGCCCAGGTACGCCTCCGCCCCGCCGGTCCACTGCTCCCGCAGCGACCGGCCGCCGCGCCCGGTGATCTCCATCGGGGCCAGGAACTCGGTGCTCTGGAAGCCGGTCGCGTACACGATCGTGTCGACTTCGCGCAGGCCCTCCGTGGTCTCGACGCCCTCCGGCGCGATCCGGACGATCTTGTCGGTGACGACGTCGACGTTGTCCCTCGTCAGCGCCGGATAGAAGGTGCTGTCGATGACGACCCGCTTGCAGCCGGGCGGGTAGTCGGGCGTGAGCTTGGCCCGCAGGTCCGGGTCGGGCACCTGGTCGCGCAGGTGCCGCAGCGCCCGCTTCTTCAGCAGTCCGGCGCTCCAGCCCTGGGCGAGCGCGGGGTAGAGGGTGGCCTCGGCGTACCGGTAGATCCACTCGCGGTAGGCCCGCTGGAGGCCGGGGACGAAGCGGAACGCACGTGTGGCCAGAGGTCCGAACGTGGCGTCCGGCTTGGGGATCACCCAGTTGGGGGTGCGCTGGAAGACATGCAGCCGCTCGACCTGCTCGGCGATCCGCGGGATGAACTGGGCCGCCGACGATCCGTTCCCGATCACGGCGACGCGCCTGCCGGTGAGGTCGTGGTCGTGGTTCCAGCGGGCGGAGTGGAAGGAGACGCCCGCGAAGTCCGGCAATCCCGCAATGTCCGGCAGGCGGGGGCGGTTGAGCTGCCCGACGCCCATGACCATCACGTCGAACGCCTCCGTACGCTCCTCGCCGGCGCCTGAGGCGGTGGTGAGCCGCCACTGGGAGTCGTGGAAGGCGGCTCGGCGGACCTCGGTCCCGAAGCGGATTTTTCGCCTGACGTCGTACTTATCGGCGCAATGCTCTAGATATCCGAGAATTTCTGGCTGCGCCGGGTAGCGGCGGGTCCAGCTCGTGTACTTCTCGAACGAGTAGGAATACAAATGCGAGGGAATGTCGCAGCCTGCCCCCGGATAACTGTTGTCACGCCAGGTGCCGCCGAGGTCCCCTGCCTTCTCGAACACGGTGTAGGAGCGGATCCCGGCCCGTTCGAGCTGGATCGCCATGCACAGTCCGCCGAATCCCGCTCCGACGATCGCGACGTTTGGTGCCATGCCGTCCTCCGCGTGTCAGTATCCACTTACCGTATGCCGAACCCCGTACCGGCGACACCCCCTGCAGAGCCCCACGAACCCCTCCCGCGTGCCGATAGTCTGCGCAGGTGGCTGCTGTGACGTTGACGGATGTGATCGAGGTGCTCGAGGCGGCCTATCCGCCCGCCCGGGCCGAGTCGTGGGACGCGGTGGGGCTGGTCTGCGGGGATCCGGCCCAGGAGGTGCGGCGGGTGTTGTTCGCGGTCGATCCGGTCGCGGTCGTGGCCGAAGAGGCCCTGGAGTGGGGCGCCGACCTGATCGTCACCCACCATCCTCTCTACCTGCGCGGCACCACGAGCGTCGCCGCGACGACCCCCAAGGGCCGGCTCGTCCACACTCTGATCAAGAACGACGTCGCCCTCTACACCGCCCACACCAACGCCGACGTCGCCAACCCCGGCGTGTCGGACGCCTTGGCCAGAGCCGTCGGGCTGACCGGCGACCTGGTGCCGCTCCAGCCCTTCCCCGACGACCCGTGGCGCGGGCTGGGCCGCATTGGGGAGCTGCCGGAGCCCGCGACGCTGGGCGAGTTCGCGGCCCAGGCCGCCAAGGGGCTGCCGCACACCTCGTGGGGGGTCCGCGCGGCCGGCGATCTGTCCAGGACGGTGCGGCGGGTGGCGGTCAGCGGCGGTGCGGGCGACTCGCTTCTCGGCACGGCCGCGGCCGCCGGGGTCGACGTCTTCCTCACGGCCGATCTGCGCCACCACCCGTCGAGCGAGTTCATCGAGGCGGGCGGGCCCGCGCTGATCGACGCCGCGCACTGGGCGACCGAGTGGCCGTGGCTCGACAGCGCGGCGTCCATCCTGCACGCCAGTGGCGTTAACGTTGAAACACGTGTCTCCGCCACGGTCACCGATGCTTGGACAAGAGGATATTGATCATGAAAGCAGCCCCTGAAGCCCAGAAGAGACTGCTCGACCTGGCAGAGCTCGACTCCGTGATTGACCGGCTGGCCCACCGCCGCCGCACCCTTCCCGAGCTGGCCGAGATCGATGAGCGGTCGAAGCAATATGCCAGGCTCGCCACGCAGGTCATCGAGGCCCAGACCGAGGCCGGCGACCTGGCCCGCGAGCAGACCAAGGCAGAGAGTGACGTCGACGCCGTGCGCATGCGCGCCGACCGTGACCAGAAGCGCCTGGACTCCGGCGCCGTGACGTCCCCGCGTGATCTGGCGAGCCTCCAGTCCGAGATCGCCTCGCTGCAGAAGCGCCAGGGCGATCTGGAGGAGATCGTCTTGGAGATCATGGAGCGCCGCGAGGCCGCGGACACCAAGGCGACCGACCTGGTGGCGCAGCGCGACGAGGTGGCCGCCGCCGTGGCCGCCGCTGAGGGCCGGCGCGACGCCGCGCTCAAGGAGATCGACAAGGAAGCGGCCGAGGTCCAGGGCCGCCGCTCCGCCGTCGCCGGTGACATCCCCGCCGACCTGATGGCGCTCTACGTGAAGCTCAGGGACCAATACGGCGTGGGCGCCGCCATGCTGCACGGCGGCCGGTGCCAGGGCTGCAAGGTGGCCCTGTCCATCGCCGAGATGAACCGCATCAAGGCCGCACCCCACGACGAGGTGCTGCGCTGCGACGAGTGCCGCCGCATCCTCGTACGGACGGCAGAGTCCGGGCTGTGACGCACTACGTCATCGAGGCTGACGGCGGCTCGCGCGGCAATCCCGGCCCCGCCGGCTACGGCGCGGTCGTCACGGACGCCGCGGACGGCCAGGTGCTGACGGAGTCGGCCGAGGCCATCGGCGTCACCACCAACAACGTCGCCGAATACCGCGGGCTGATCGCCGGCCTCGAGGCCGTGCTCCGCCTGGGCGGCGAGGGCGCGCAGGTGGCCGTGCGGATGGACTCGAAGCTGGTCATCGAGCAGATGGCGGGCCGCTGGAAGATCAAGAACGAAGGGCTGCGCCCGCTCGCCATGGAGGCGGCGGCGCTGGCCCGGCGGCTGCGGGTCACGGAGTGGACCTGGATCCCGCGCGAACGCAACAAGCACGCCGACCGCCTGGCCAACGAGGCCATGGACGCCGCCGCCAAGGGCCTGACCTGGAAGGCCGGCGGCACCACCGACCTCCACGCGCAGGAGGGGGTGCGCACCCCGGCCACCCGCCGGACGGACCTCCTCGACGCCGGCGACATTTCCGAGATATCCGCCCCAGCCGCCTCCGTCGCCGCGGCTCAGCAGCGCGTCAAACCCACTGGCACCGGCTGGGCTCCGCCCACCCGCGTAGCCACCTCGCTGCTCCTCCTCAGGCACGGCGAGACCGAGCTGTCCCTCGAACGCCGGTTCTCCGGCCTGGGCGACCCCGAGCTCACGCCCAACGGGCTCGCGCAGGCGTCGGCCGCCGCCGACCGGTTGTCGCGCGAGCCGTACCGGCCGGATGTGATCGTCACCTCCCCGCTCAAACGCGCCCGCCAGACCGCGGCCGCCGTCGCCGGGCGGACCGGCCTCGACGTCGAGGTGGTCGAGGACCTCAAGGAGGCCGACTTCGGCGCCTGGGAGGGCCACACCTTCACCGAGGTCCAGCGGAAGTGGCCGGCCGAGCTCGCCGCCTGGCTCGCCGATCCCGCCACCGCCCCGCCCGGCGGGGAGAGCTTCGCCACGGCCGCACGCCGCGTCCAGGCGGCGGGGGAGCGGCTGGTGGAGCGATACGAGGGCAAGACCGTTCTGGCGGTCTCGCACGTGACCCCCATCAAGATGCTCCTGAGGCTCGCCCTCATGGCCCCGCTGGAGTCGATTTACCGGATGCACCTCGACCTGGCGTGCCTGTCGCTGATCGAGTACTACGCGGACGGCCCGGCCGTGGTGAAGTCGTTCAACGACACCTCGCACCTGCGCTGAGCTGTCGGGGCCGAGTTGGGAACCGCTTGGGACTTGATAGTGTTCGATAGACGAGTCGGCCGGGCGACCGCGTCGAGCCCGCGAGGGCTCGCCGAGGAAGGTCCGGGCTCCACAGGGCAGGGTGGTCGGTAACGCCGACCCGGGGTGACCCGCGGGACAGTGCCACAGAAAGCAGACCGCCTCCCGGTCCACGGGCGGTAAGGGTGAAAGGGTGGTGTAAGAGACCACCAGCGCCCACGGTGACGTGGGCGGCTAGGTAAACCCCACCTGGAGCAAGGTCAAGAAGGGACGCTCTCCGGAGCGTTCTGCGCGCGACGTTCGAGGGCGGCCCGCCCGAGCCGCGCGGGTAGACCGCTTGAGGCCGCCGGCAACGGCGGTCCTAGATGGATGGTCGCCCCTTCGCACGAAGGACAAAACCCGGCCTACAGGCCGACTCGTCACTCTCCGCCTCTCTGACCTGGGGCGGAGCTGTGTCTTTGATGGTTCGACACCCTTCACGGGATGGCCCTCCCTCGCACTTCCACGCTCGTGGTTCGGCATTCGTTTCCCCTATCAGGCCGAGTTCGCGCTATGGCGGGGTGGGATTCACGCAGCTCGCGGAGCGTTCCCTGCCGTCTCGTGGATGCCATGGCAGAAGGCCGAACTGCGCTGCTGTTGCGGCGGAAGATAGGCCTTCAGGCTGGCATGTGCGAGGGGTATGGTGTGGGTTGTGACGACGTTCCGGATCAGCGAGGCCGCCGCGTTGCTGGGGGTGAGCTCCGACACCGTGCGCCGCTGGGTGGATGCCGGACGGCTGACGGCCGAGCGGGACGAGCACGGTCATCGGCAGGTGAACGGCGCGGACCTGGCCGCGTTCGCCCGCACCCAGGTCGAGGCGCCCGACGGCGGTCGTTCCTCGGCGCGCAACCGCTTTCGCGGGATCGTCACCGAGGTGATCCGCGATGCGGTGATGGCGCAGGTGGAGATCGCCGCGGGGCCGTTCCGGGTGGTGTCGCTGATGAGCCGCCAGGCTGCCGACGAGCTCGGCCTGGAGGCGGGGGTGGTGGCGGTCGCCGTGATCAAGTCCACCAACGTCGTCGTCGAGACTCCCGGTCAGGAACGCGTGGCCGGCAGCCCATGAAGGAGCTCTTGGTGTCCAGGCGTCTTGCCCGATGGGTTCTCGCCCTTCCCCTCGCGCTCGTGGTCGCGGGGCTGTCCGGCTGCGGCTCCGGCCGACCGGCCGGCACGTCGGCGTCCTCTGCCGCGGGCGGGGCCAAGGAGGTGACGGTGTTCGCGGCCGCGTCGCTGACCGGCACCTTCACCGAGCTCGGCAAGGCCTTCGAGGCCGCTCATCCGGGCACGACGGTGAGGTTCAACTTCGGCTCCAGCGCGACTCTGGCCCAGCAGATCACCCAGGGCGCGCCGGCCGACGTCTTCGCCGCCGCCAGTCCGGCCACCATGAAGACGGTGACCGATGCCGGGCTGGCGAGCTCGCCGACCACTTTCGTCCGTAACAAGCTGCAGATCGCCGTGCCCGCGGACAACCCCGGCAAGGTGGACGAGCTGAAGGATCTGGCCGACCCGAGGGTGAAGGTGGCGCGGTGCGCCGAGCAGGTGCCGTGCGGGGCCGCCGCGATCAAGGCGCTGGCCGCGGCGGGGCTCAAGGTCACCCCCGTCACCTTGGAGCAGGACGTCAAGGCCACACTGACCAAGGTCGAGCTGGGCGAGGTGGACGCGGCGCTGGTCTACAAGACCGACGTGATCGCCTCGGCGGGCAAGGTGAAGGGCATCGACTTCCCCGAAGCCGACCAGGCGATCAACGACTACCCGATCGCCGCGCTGACCAAGGCGCCCGCCGGTGAGCTGGCACGGCAGTTCGTGGACCTGGTGCTGTCGCAGCAGGGCAAGGACGTGCTGGTCAAGAGCGGCTTCGAGGCGCCCTGATCCGCATGGTCACTCCTGAGCGCGCCGATCCGGACAGGGCCGCCGGACGTTCGGCGGCCCCTCGTCAGAGGTCCGGCCGCCTGCCCTGGATGCTGGTGCTGCCCGCGCTGTTCGGGCTGGCGTTCCTGGTGCTGCCGCTGGCCGGGCTGCTGATCCGCGCTCCCTGGTCCACGCTGCCGCAGCGGCTGGCCGAGCCGCACGTGCTGGAGGCGCTGCGGCTGTCACTGGTGTGCGCCACCATCGCCACCGCGCTGTGCCTGCTGCTCGGCGTTCCGCTGGCCTGGCTGCTGGCGCGGGTCGACTTCCCCGGCCGGCGGGTGGTGCGGGCCCTGGTGACCGTCCCGCTGGTTCTGCCTCCGGTGGTCGGCGGTGTGGCACTGCTGCTGGTGCTGGGGCGGCGCGGCCTGCTCGGGCAGTGGCTGGAGTCCACGCTCGGGGTCACGTTGCCCTTCACCACGGCGGGGGTTGTCGTGGCCGAGGCGTTCGTGGCGATGCCGTTCCTCGTGATCAGCGTCGAGGGTGCGTTGCGCGGCGCCGACCAGCGCTTCGAGGAGGCCGCCGCGACGCTCGGGGCCTCGCGCTGGGTCGTCTTCCGCCGCGTCACCCTGCCGCTCATCATGCCGGGCGTAGTGGCCGGGGCGGTGCTGTGCTGGGCTCGGGCGCTGGGCGAGTTCGGCGCCACGATCACGTTCGCGGGCAACTTCCCCGGCACGACGCGGACGATGCCGCTGGCGGTCTATCTGGCGCTGGAGACCGACCCTGAGGCGGCGATCGTGCTCAGCCTCGTCCTGCTGGCCGTTTCAGTGATCATCCTGGCCAGCCTGCGCGACCGGTGGGTGAACAGCCCATGACCCTCGACGCTCACCTGCTGGTCACCCGGCCCGCCTTCGCCCTCGACATCGCGCTGCAGGTCGCCGCCGGGGAGGTGGTGGCGCTGCTCGGCCCCAATGGCGCGGGCAAGACCACCGCACTGCGCGCTCTGGCCGGCCTGACCGCCATGACCGGCGGGCACGTGGTCCTGGACGGCGACCCCGTGCACGACCTGGCCGCCGAGCAACGCCCGATCGGCATGGTCTTCCAGGACTACCTGCTCTTCCCGCACCTGTCCGCCCTGGACAACGTCGCCTTCGGGCCGCGCTGCCAGGGCGCCTCCAAGAGCGAGGCCCGCCGCACCGCCGCCGCCCTGCTGGAGCACGTCGGCCTGTCGGCCCACGCCGCCGCCAAACCCCGGCACCTGTCCGGCGGCCAGGCCCAGCGCGTCGCCCTGGCCCGCGCGCTGGCCGTACGCCCACGCCTGCTGCTGCTGGACGAGCCGCTGGCCGCGCTGGACGCGCACACCCGGCTGGAGGTGCGCTCCCAGCTACGCCGCCATCTGGCGGACTTCGACGGCGCCACGGTCCTGGTCACCCACGACCCGCTCGATGCCATGGTGCTGGCCGACCGGCTGATCGTCATCGAGAACGGCGCCGTGGTGCAGGAAGGCGCCCCGGGCGAGGTCTCCCGCCGGCCGCGTACTGACTATGTCGCCCGCCTGGTGGGACTCAATCTGTACCGAGGGACGGCCGACGGGCCCCGGGTCAAGGTGGGTGACCTGTTGATCACCACGTCGGACCGCCTGGAGGGGCCGGTGTTCGTCGCGTTCCCGCCGGCGGCCGTGGCCCTTTACCGCACCCGGCCGGACGGCAGCCCCCGCAATGTCTGGCAGGCCCGCATCGACGGCATCGAACGCCACGGCGACAACGTCCGCGTGCACCTCGACGGCCCGATCACCGCCTTCGCCGACATCACCCCCGCCGCCCTGGCCGACCTCGACCTGACGCCCGGCCAGCAGGTGTGGGCCTCCGTCAAGGCCACCGAGACCCACACCTATCCCGCATGAGCGCGGCCCCACCGCCTACGAAGCCGCTCGGGACAGGGCCTTGGTGACGAGCCGGCTCACCCGCTCCACCATCTTGACACCGGCCCCCATCGAGCCGTGCCGCTCCGAGATCACCGCGATCAGGTACGTATGCCCGCGATCCCGTACCCGCCCGATGCTGTTGACCGTCCACAGCCCTCCGTGCCGTGGGCGCGGCAGCCAGCCGTTCTTGAGCGCGACATCGGCGCCCTCGCGCCCAGACGCGCTGACGCCCCACGCCTGCTCGGCCGCCACATCGGCCATCAGTCCGAGCACGTACCTGCGGTTCTTCGCCGACAGCGGGCTCTTGGGCGAGGTGAGCGCGGTCAGCAGGCGGACCTGGTCGGCGGCGCTGGTGGTGGTCGCTCCCCACGCCCCGCCCGGTCCGGGGCGCGTGTCGCGCAGGCCGAACTTCTTGTTCGCGGCGGCCAGCCCGGACGCGCCGCCGATGGCCGACCACAGCGCCGAGGCGGCGGAGTTGTCGCTGACCTTGATGGCCCGCGCGGCGGCACGCCGTTCCCAGGCGCTGAGGCCGCGGGGCTGGCGCTGAGCCCTGAGCAGCAGCGCCATCACGATGTCCACCTTGACGATGCTGGCCGTCGCCGTCCTGAGCCCGCGGTTGTAGGAGTAGGACCGCCCGGTGGACAGGTCATGAGCCGTCACCGCGAACCGGCCTGGGAGGTCCTTCAAGGCGCGGGTCAGGGCCTTCTTGTACGAGGACCGCTTCGGCTTCTTCACCGTAACGGGGGCCGGAGCCGCAGTCGTCGTCATGGCGACGGGGACCGGGTTGAGGGGAACGGGGTCGGGCATCGGGACGCTCGAGGTGAGGACGATCAGCGGCGCGACCGCCGCCACGACCGACCCCATCGTCGTACGCCATCGCTCCGGCTGTGCCCCGGGCTTGACCGGCACCGCCGTATTACCCGGAAGTGGACATGAAAGGGGACCTGGGACTCATGGCAGGAGCATCCCGATACGGGTGTTTCCGCCGCGTTAGCCGTGGGTAACAGTGCTCACCGCCCTTTGCGCCGCGGCAGCGGAATGACCTAAGCGGGACAGACCTCCTGGTATCTCAGGTCGGCTCCCACGTGCTCGCGCCACTCCTCCTGAGCCAGCCGGCGGCCCGCCGCACGCACACGGCCGGGGCAGCCCGCGCAGGCTCGACCGGCAGCTCCTGGAACGTGCCGTTGACCCCACCGCGCCCAGGACGGTGCCGTCGAGTGTGAAGGCGAGCGCGGGCATGAGGTCGTCCGTCGCGTACGCATCGAACGGGCCGGTGGTCATCTTCCAGGCGGCCCCGAGCTGACGGCCCGCGACAGTGTCGAACAACGTCACCTGGTGTCGTGGCGACCGTCAAGATCCGCCCGTCGGGGGAGAACTTGGCCCCCACCACGTCTCCCGGTACCGTGAACACCCCGCCCGTCGTGCGCGAGGTACGGGGTCCCACAGGACCACGGCCCTCTTTCCGTACGGCGAGGCGCCCAGCGGGCCTTTCGGCGCGAGCGTCATCCACTCCTTCGCGAGCGTGCCTGGGCCTTCCGTCTGGGGCGCACCTTGTGGGAGGTGAGGTCGATGACATCGGCGCCCCCAGGATCCGCGGTGACGAGGAACCTGCCGTCGGCGCTGAAGGCCAGCGCGCCTCCCGCGACGGGGCTGAACCGCATCACCTTCTTGCGTTGCGCGAGGTCGATGATGGCGACGTCGCCGTGGCCGTAGTAGTCGTTGGGCATGAGGTAGCTGATGGCGAGCAGCCGACCGTCGGGGCTGATCTGCATGTCCGCCCGGTTGTCTGCCGAGTCCAAGGGCACGTGGCCCGGCTTGCGCCAGGACGCCGCGGCCCAGAACGTGGGGCCGTGGTGAGATCCTCCGAGGAGATGGTGACGACCGTGCACCCGTCGGGGCTCCCCCGCATGATCGGCCCGCCCTTCCTGGGGACGAGGAGCCGCCCGGTCTCCGTGAAGCCGGGCCCCGACCGGCTGCGCACGGTGTCACCCGCCCGGGCGAACACCAGGTCTTCCGAGGCGGTGAACCGCGTGTGGAGGGCATCGGCAGGCAGGGCGCGCCGGGGACCGGTCTGCCGGCTGACGTCGTAGGGGTCACCTGTCCGGCGTCGTCCAGGATGCTCAGCGTGCGGTTCCCAGGGCCGCTTGCTCTGTGCAGGTTCTAACTGCTGTCGGCGCTCGCATGCGAACCTGCGGCTACCCGTAGAACTGTGGTTCGGTTTCTCTGGCTCGATATCGTCTCAGGAGACCTCCACTGAAGATCGCTCACATGCGGAACGGGGCTAGCACTCGATGACGTTGACGGCGAGGCCGCCGCGCGAGGTCTCCTTGTACTTGTCCAGCATGTCCCGGCCGGTGTCGCGCATCGTCTTGATGGCCTTGTCCAGTGAGACGAAGTGGCGGCCGTCGCCGCGCAGCGCGATCCTGGCCGCGGTGATGGCCTTGATGGAGGCGACCGCGTTGCGTTCGATGCACGGGATCTGGACCAGGCCGCCGATCGGGTCGCAGGTCAGGCCCAGGTTGTGTTCGATGCCGATCTCGGCGGCGTTCTCCACCTGCTCGGGCGTGCCGCCGAGGACCTCGGTGAGCCCGGCGGCGGCCATGGCGCAGGCCGAGCCGACCTCGCCCTGGCAGCCGACCTCCGCGCCGGAGATCGAGGCGTTCTCCTTGATCAGCACGCCGATCGCCGCCGCCGTCAGCAGGAAGCGGACCACGCCCTCGTCGTCGGCGCGGGGGATGAATCTCGTGTAGTAGGTCAGGACGGCGGGGATGATGCCGGCCGCGCCGTTCGTCGGCGCGGTCACGATGCGGCCCCCGGCGGCGTTCTCCTCGTTGACCGCCAGCGCGAACAGCGACACCCAGTCCATGGCCTGCAACGGGTCCTTCTCCGCCGACTCGCTGCGCAGGCGCCGGTGCAGGCCGTGCGCGCGGCGCTTGACGCGCAGGCCGCCGGGGAGCACCCCCTCCCGCGAGATCCCGCGTTGGACGCACTCCGACATGACCCAGCACAGGTTCAGGATCCCCGCGCGGATCTCCGCCTCGGTGCGGCCGAAGGCCTTCTCGTTCTCCAGCATCAGCCCGGAGATCGACAAGCCCGTGTTCGAACAGTGCTTGAGGAGCTCTTCCCCCGTGGTGAAGGGGTAGGGGAGCACGGTGTCGTCGGGCTTGATGCGGTCGGCGCCGGTGGCGTTCTCGTCCACGACGAAACCGCCGCCGACCGAGAAGTAGACCTTTTCCCGCAGCGTGTCGCCGTCCGCGGTGGAGGCGGTGAAGCGCATGCCGTTCGGGTGTTCGGGGAGGGAGATCTTGCGTTCGAAGATCAGGTCCTGGCCGACGACGAAGGGGATCTCGTGGGTGCCGTAGAGCTTGACGGTGCCGGAGGCGCGCATCGCGGCCAGGCGGTCGTCGATGGTGTCCACGTCCACGAGTTCGGGCTTCTCGCCCGACAGGCCCAGCAGGACGGCTTTGTCGCTGCCATGACCCTTGCCGGTCAGGCCCAGCGAGCCGTACAGGATCGCCTCGACGCGGGCCACGCGCGGCAGCAGGCCGTCCTCGTGCAGGCCGCGGGCGAACTTGTGCGCGGCCGCCATCGGCCCGCCGGTGTGCGAGCTGGACGGGCCGATGCCGATCTTGAAGAGGTCGAAGACGCCGATGCTCATGTCACATATTCCGTCGCCGCGTCCAGCAGCCACTCGGCCAGATAGGCCGCGAACGACGAGCGTACGAGCACCAGGAACCCGTCCTGCTGGGGGAGCAGCACGACCTGGGCGCGCGCCAGCATGGTCTGCGCGCACGCGCCCGGGCCGAACACCGAGGGGTGCAGGTCGAGGGCGCAGCCGTGGGCCAGCAGGTCGCGTGCCCGAGGGCCGCCGACCAGGAGGGTGGTGCGTTGCGCCGACACGTCCACCACGGAGCCGTGCCGGTCGCCGAGGGCCGCGCGCAGCGGCTCGGCGTCGTACCCGTCGGGCCCGATCACCAGCCACTCGTCGGGCCCGAGCCAGGCCACGGTCACCTCGCCGGAACGCACGGCGGTGCCCGGCGAGACCGGCAGCGCGACGCCGAGCGCCCGCCCGAGGCCGGCGGCGGCCGGGCTCTCCGGGTCCACACGTACGTTGATATGGCGGAGAAAGGGGATCTCCGCCAGCGTCAGCGCCTCGCTCTTGGACGCGGTCGCGAACCGGTCGGCGAAGGCCGCGGCCGGACTCCTGCGCTCAGCCATCGCGGCGTGCTCCTTCCGGGTCGTACAGGACGTGAGAGGTCACGGTGACGGGCACCAGGGCGTCGCCGACCGGTGCGTAGAGCCGTTCGCCGACCCGTCCCTGCCCGCCGCTGACCAGCGCCAACGCGAACGTGCGGCCCAGCGCGGCGCTGCGGTAGCTCGAGGTCACGTGCCCGAGCATCGGGACGGGCGGCTCGGGCAGGCCGGCGAACTCCACCACGTGCGTCCCCTCGGGCAGCAGCAGAGCGGGGTCCTCGGGGAGCAGCCCGACGAGCTGTTTGCGGTCCGCGCGGACCGTGTCGGCCCGGGCGAACGAGCGCTTGCCGATGAAGTCGGCCTTCTTCTTCGACACCACCCACGACATGCCCAGGTCCTGCGGCGTGACCGTGCCGTCGGTGTCCTGCCCGACGATCGGGTAACCCTTCTCGGCCCGCAGCACGTGCATGGTCTCGGTCCCGTACGGCGTGACGACCCCGGTGTCCATGATGGCCTCCCACAGGGCCAGGCCCTCCCACGAGGTCACGTTGATCTCGTAGGCCAGCTCGCCCGAGAAGCTGATCCGGCACACCCGCGCGGCCATCCCCGCGACCTCCGCCTCCCGCCAGGTCATGAACGGGAACTCGGCCGCGCCGACGGCCAGACCGGGGGCGAGCCCGGCCAGCACCTCGCGCGAGCCGGGACCGACCAGCGCCACGGTGGCCCACTGCTCGGTGACCGAGGTGAGGTGCACCCGCAGCCACGGCCACTCGGTCTGCAGCCACTCCTCCATCCAGTCCAGGACGGCCGCGGCGTTGCCCGTGGTGGTGGTGACGAGGAAGTGGTCCTCGGCGAGCCTGATGACGGTGCCGTCGTCGAAGACCATGCCGTCGGCCCGGCACATCACGCCGTACCTGATGGCGCCGACGGCCAGCGTGCTCATCAGGTTCGTGTACAGCCGGTCGAGGAACTCCGCCGCGTCGGGCCCGATCACGTCGATCTTGCCGAGCGTGGAGGCGTCCATCGCCGCCACACCCTCCCGCGCCCCCCGGCACTCGCGCAGCACCGCGGCCTCCATGTCCTCGCCGGGACGGGGGTAGTACCACGGCCGCTTCCACTGGCCGACGTTCTCGAACAGCGCGCCGTGCGCGACGTGCCACTCGTGCAGCGCGGTGACCCGGACCGGATCGTGCAGCGCGCCGCGGTCGCGCCCGGCCAGCGCCGCGAAGCTCACCGGCGTGTACGGCGCCCGGAACGTCGTGCTGCCCAGCTCGCCCACCGGAACGCCCAGCGCGTGTGCCATGGCGGCCGTGGTCAGCAGGCCGGAGGTCTTGCCCTGGTCGTGGGCCGTGCCCGCGGTGGTGTACCGCTTGACGTGCTCAACCGAGCGCAGCCCCGCGCCGGTCGCCCGCAGCACGTCCGCCACGGTCACGTCCCGCTGCAGGTCGACGAAGTGGGTGCCGTAGTCCGTGGCGGGCACCAGCCAGTACGGCTCGCCCGCGGCCAAGGCCGGGCCGCCACCGCCGCTCGCGCCGTCCTCCAGGCATCCGGCCAGCGTGAACACGCCCCTGGCCGCGCCTGCCACTTCCACCGCCTGCCGGGACGCGGCGGGCACCAGCGTGCCCAGCGCCTCGTCGTAGCGGAGCGTCCCGCCCGACTGGCTGAACAGGTGCACCACCGGGTTCCAGCCCCCGGAGACCAGCAGCGAGTCGGCGTCGAACGACCGCTCGCCCGCGGCGGCCGCGCCGTTGTCCGGACGCCGCCCCACCAGGACCGAGGACACCTGCCCGTCCCCGGCGGCGGCCGTCACCACGTGCCCGGTCAGCACCTCGATGCCGGCCTCGCGCGCCCGCTCGGCCCAGCCCGCGCCGGGCGCCGGCCGCACGTCCGCGATGGCCAGCACGTCCACGCCCGCACCGGCGAGGTCCAACGCGGCCGCGTAGGCGCTGTCGCCGGTCGTGAACACCACCGCCCGGCTCCCGGGCAGCACGCCGTACCGGTTGACGTACGTCCGCGCCGCACCCGCCAGCATCACGCCGGGCAGGTCGTTGCCCGCGAAGGCGATCGGCCGCTCGTGCGCGCCGGTGGCCAGCACGACCCGCCGCGCCCTGATGCGCCACACACGCTCCCTGGCCACGTGCGCGGGCGCCGCCCCACCGAGGTGGTTGGTGCGCCGTTCGACGGCGATGAGGTAGTTGTCGTCGTAATAGCCGAAGACCGTGGTACGTGGCAGCACCGTGACCTCGGGCAGGCCCGCCAGCTCCGCCGCGACGGCCCCGGCCCATTCGGCGGCCGGCAGGCCCGCCAGCTGCTCGGCCGTGCCGAGCAGGCTGCCGCCGGGCTCGGGCTGCTCGTCGGCGAGGATCACGCGCGCGCCGGTGCGCGCGGCGGCCCGGGCCGCGGACAGCCCGGCGGGGCCCGCGCCCACCACCAGCACGTCGCAGTGGGCGTGGATGGCGTCGTAGCGGGCCGGGTCGGGCTCGGCGGCCAGGCGGCCCTGGCCGGGCAGCCCGCTCGCGACCAGGCCGTCGTACAGTTCGACGGTGGTGGCCGTCAGCATGGGCTCGGGGAACGGCTCCTCGATCTGCACCAGCGCGCTGGGCTCCTCGCTGCCCGCGGCGACGATCCCGCGCGGGCGGCCGAGCTTGACGCTCGTCGCGACCTGGCGCACACCATTGGCCAGCAGCGCCGAGGCGAGCGTGTCGCCGGGGTGGCCCGTGTAGTCGCGGCCGTCGAAGCGGAAGCGGAGCGTGCGGGCGCGGTCGACGCGCCCGCCGGTCGCGCGCCTCACGGCGTCACCGGCCGGCGCTCGCCCACCCGGTAGACGGCGTGGATCTCGTTCGTGGCGGTGTCGCGTACGGCGTTGAACCAGCGGCGGCAGCCCGCGGAGTGGCTCCACCGCTCGGCGAAAGACCCCTTGGGGTTGTCACGGAAGAACAGGTAGCGGGCCCACTCCTCGTCGGAGAGCGCACCCGGGTTCTCCGGGTAGGCGACGTGGGCCTGGCCGCCGTAGTGGAACTCGGCCTCGTCTCGAGGGCCGCACCAGGGACAGGGGATCAGCAGCATCGTGGCGTTCCTCAGTGCGCGACCGCGGCGGCGCCGTGCTCGTCGACGAGCGCCCCGGTGACGAATCGGTCAAGGGAGAAGGGAGCGTTGAGGGGGTGCGGCTCGTCGTTGGCCACGGTGTGGGCGAAACACCAGCCCACGCCCGGTGTCGCCTTGAAGCCGCCGGTCCCCCAGCCGCAGTTGAGGTAGAGGCCCTCGACCGGGGTCAGGCCCATGATCGGCGAGGCGTCCGGTGAGACGTCCACCACGCCGCCCCAGGTACGCAGCACGTGCGCCCGGGCGAAGACGGGGAACAGCTCCAGGGCCGCGGCCATCTGCTGTTCGATGATGTGGAAGGCGCCGCGCTGGCGGTAGGAGTTGGCCGCGTCGATGCCCGCCCCCATGACCAGCTCGCCCTTGTGCGCCTGGCTGACGTACACGTGCACGGCGTTGGACATGACGACGGTGGGGTGCACGGGCTCCAGCAGCTCGGAGACCAGCGCCTGGAGGGGGTGGCTCTGCAGCGGCAGGTCGATCCCCGCCGTGGCGGCCACGACCGAGGTGTGACCGGCGGCGCACAGCGCCACCCGGCCCGCGGCGATCGGGCCGCGGCTGGTCTCCACGCCGGTCACCCGGCCCTCGCGCACCTGCAGCCCGGTGACCTCGCAGTGCTCGATGAACTCGACGCCGAGCGCCGCGGCCGCCCTGGCCAGGCCCCAGGCGACGTGGTCGTGCTTGGCGATCCCGGCCCTGGGCTGGAAGGTGCCGCCGAGCACCGGGTAGCGGACGTCGGGGGAGACGTTGACGATCGGGCAGACCTCCTTGACCTGCTGGGGGTCCAGCCATTCCGCGTCCACGCCGTTGAGCCTGTTGGCCTCGACCCGCCGTACGCTGTCGCGCACGTCCTGGAGGCTGTGCGCGAGGTTGAGCACGCCGCGCTGGCTGAACAGCAGCGGGTAGTCGAGCTCCTCCTCCAGCCCCTCCCAGAGCTTCAGCGCGTGCTCGTAGATGCCGGCGCTCTCGTCCCACAGGTAGTTGGAGCGGATGATGGTGGTGTTGCGGGCCATGTTGCCGCCCGCGAGCCAGCCGCGCTCCAGCACGGCGACGTTCGTGATGCCGTGGTTCTTGGCCAGGTAGTAGGCGGTGGCCAGGCCGTGCCCGCCGGCTCCGACGATCACCACGTCGTAGGACGCCTTGGGCTCGGCCGCGCTCCACAGCCGGTCGGGGTGCTCGGGCAGGTCGGCGCCCGGGGTGCGGGGGCTCATCGGACCTGCCCGTAGAGCGGGTGCTTGGCGGCCAGGGTCTCGACCTTGCCGCGCAGGAAGGCCAGGTCGGCGTCCGGCGTGAGTGCGGTCGCGATGATGTCGCTCACCTCGCTGAAGTCGTCGGGGCCGAATCCGCGTGTGGCCAGTGCCGGCGTGCCGATCCGCAGGCCGGAGGTGACCATGGGCGGGCGCGGGTCGAACGGCACCGCGTTCCTGTTCACCGTGATCCCGGCGGCGTGCAGCCGGTCCTCGGCCTGCTTGCCATCTAGCTCCGAGTCGCGCAGGTCGACCAGGACGAGGTGCACGTCGGTGCCGCCGGTCAGGACCTTCACCCCGGCCGCGGCGGCGTCGGGCCCGAGCAGCCGGCCCGCGAGGATCCCGGCGCCCTCCAGCGTGCGCCGCTGGCGGTCGCGGAACGCGTCCCCGGCAGCGATCTTGAATGCGACGGCCTTGGCGGCGATGACGTGCTCCAGCGGCCCGCCCTGCTGGCCGGGAAAGACCGACGAGTTGATCTTCTTGATGAGGTCGTCCGTCGTCAGGATCACGCCACCGCGCGGGCCGCCCAGGGTCTTGTGCGTGGTCGTGGTGACCACGTGGGCGTGCGGCACGGGGGAGGGGTGCAGGCCCGCGGCCACCAGGCCGGCGAAGTGCGCCATGTCCACCAGCAGGTACGCGCCCACCTCGTCGGCGATCCGCCGGAACGCCGCGAAGTCCAGGTGGCGGGGGTACGCCGACCAGCCGGCGATGATCAGCTTGGGCCGGTGCTCGCGGGCCAGCCGCTCGACCTCCTCCATGTCCACCAGGTGGTCGCTCGCGCGCACGTGGTAGGCGACCACGTTGTACAGGCGACCGGAGAAGTTGATCCGCATGCCGTGCGTGAGGTGGCCGCCGTGGGCCAGGTCGAGCCCGAGGATGGTGTCGCCGGGTTCGAGCAGCGCGGCCATGGCCGCGGCGTTGGCCTGGGCGCCGGAGTGGGGCTGCACGTTGGCCGCCGCGGCGCCGAAGAGCGCCTTCACCCGGTCGATGGCGATCTGCTCGATCACGTCCACGTGCTCGCACCCGCCGTAGTACCGCCGGCCCGGGTAGCCCTCGGCGTACTTGTTGGTGAGCACCGAGCCCTGCGCCGCCATGACGGCGACGGGCGCGAAGTTCTCCGAGGCGATCATCTCCAGCGTCGAGCGCTGGCGGGCCAGCTCGTCGCCGATAGCCGCGTGGACCTCGGGGTCCACGACGTCCAGCGGGGTGTCGATCATGTGCGTCCTTTCCTAACCGCGCAGCCGCTGCATCGTGGGGTCGAAAAGCGGTTCCTCGGCGACGACGGCGCGTACGTACCGGTCGAAGTAGCCGATGGTCACCTCCTGGCCGGGGTCGGCCAGGTCGGCGGGCAGCCAGGCGTAGGCGATGCCGCTGCCGATCGTGTATCCGTAGGCGGCGCTGGTGACGTAGCCGGCCGGGCCGCCGTCGCGGTCGTAGACGGGCTCCTTGCCCATGACGACCTCGTCGGTGAGCAGGCAGGTGAGCTTGCGGCGTACCGACTCCTTGCGCTCCAGCAGTGCCGCCCGGCCGACGAAGTCGCCCTTGTCCAGCTTGACGGCGAAGCCGAGCCCAGCCTCGTACGGGTCGTGCTCGAAGGTCATGTCCGTGCCGAAGGAGCGGTAGCCCTTCTCCAGGCGCAGGCTGGTGAACGCGCCGCGGCCGCCGGCGATGACGCCGTGCCGCTGCCCGGCCTCCCAGAGCGTGTCCCAGAGCTTGAGTCCCATGTCGGCGGTGGTGTAGATCTCCCAGCCCAGCTCGCCGACGTACGACAGGCGCAGCATGGTGACCGGGACGTTGCCGATGTAGCCGCGGGCGCCGCGGAAGTAGCGCAGCGCGGTCAGGTCGATGCCGGTCAGCGGCTGGACGAGGTCGCGGGCACGCGGGCCCCACACGCCCACGCAGCAGGTGCCCGCGGTGATGTCGCGGATGTGGACCGCGCGCGGTCGCCGCCGGTCCAGCCAGTCGAGGTCGAGGTTGCCGTTGGCGCCCACCTGGAACAGCTCGGGCCCGAGGCGCGCGACGGTGATGTCGCTGCGGATGCCGCCGTCGGTGTCCAGGAGCAGGCAGTACGTCACGGAGCCGACGGACTTGTCGATGTCGCCGGTCACGAGGGACTGCAGGAAGCCCACCGCGCCGGGGCCGCTGATCTCCAGGCGCTTGAGCGCGGTCATGTCGTACATCGCGACGGACTCCCGGGTGGCCTGCGCCTCCGCGCCCACGATGGGCGACCAGTACTGCGCGGCCCAGTCGCCAGGCGCCGGGATGTCGCGGCCCTGCAGCAGCGGGGCGTTGGCGCCGTACCACTGCGGCCGCTCCCAGCCGGAGGCCTCCAGGAAGATCGCGCCGAGCTCCTGCTGGCGGGCGTGGAACGGACTGGTCCGCATCGGGCGTGGGCTTTCCATGGGCTGCAGCGGATGAATGATGTCGTAGACCTCGACGTAGTTCTGGCAGCCGCGCTCCCGCACGTAATCAGGGGCGATCTGGTGCTGCTCGAACCGGTTGACGTCGCATTCGTGCAGGTCGAAGGAGGAGCAGTGGCCGTCGACCAGCCACTCGGCCATGGCCTTGCCGACGCCGGCGGAGTGGGTGACCCAGACGGCCTCCGCCACCCAGAAGCCCTCCACCTCCCGCGACTGGCCCATCAGCGGCATGTGGTCGGTCGTGAACGAGAACAGGCCGTTGATGCCCTCCTCCACCTTGGCCGACCGCGTCCCGGGGAGCAGGCTCTGGGTCTCGGTCCAGGCGTCGGCGAAGTCGTCGGGCGTGAAGGTCAGCACGGAGGGCATGACCTCGGCCGCGTCCACCGAGAGGATGTCGTCGGGGCTGACCGGCATGGGCCGGTGGCCGTAGTAGCCGATGCCCAGCGTGTCGTACCGCTCCCGGTAGTACAGGTCGGCGTCCTGGTGGCGCAGGATGGGCCGGGTCGCCTCCTCGCTCTGCCCGGCCAGGTCAGGGACCTGCCCCGTCCAGGCCAGCTGGTGGGCCAGCGGCGTGAGCGGCAGCTCCATCCCGGCCATCCTGGCCACGCGCGGCCCCCAGATGCCGGCGCAGCAGACCACCACGTCGGCGGGGATCTCGCCGTGGTCGGTGACCACCGCGCTGACCCGGCCGCCCTCGGCCCTGATGTCCAGCACCTCGTGCCTGGCCAGCACCCGCACACCGCGCTCCATCGCCCGGGTGAGCTGCGCCTGGACCGCCTTGACCGCCTTGGCCAGGCCGTCGGTGGGGATGAACAGGCCGCCGAGCACCTTGCCGGGGTCCAGGAGCGAGTGCTTGGCCACGCACTCGGCCGGGGAGAGCAGCTGTGTCTCCAGGCCCCACGCCGCCGCCCAGCCGTGGCGGCGGTGCAGCTCGGCGAGGCGCTCGGGGGTGGTCGCCACCTCGAGGCCGCCCACCTGGAGGAAGCTGTCCAGTTCGACGAACTTCTCCACCGTGTAGCGGGCCATCTCGGTCATGGTCTTGGAGCCGTTGGTCTGGAACACCAGACCGGGCGCGTGCGAGGAGGAGCCGCCGGTGGCGGGCACGTCTCCCTGGTCGACCACCGTGACGTCGGTCCAGCCGCGGGCCGACAGCTCGTCGGCGAGTGCCGCGCCGACCACGCCGGCCCCGATGACAACGACTCTCGGGCCCGTCATAGCCACCTCCGTTGTTGCGGGATATGCAACCCAAAGCGCTTTCCGCAACAAGCGTCGCTCGCCGGATTGCGGGTGTCAAGGGGCGATCTGTCTAATTTCAGGCGGTGTCGCTGGACATGCGAACCCGGCCCGACCGCGCAGCGCGATCGGGCCGGGTCCGGCCGTGCCGTCAGCTCTTGGGGAGCCAGGCCTTGACCTTGTCCGGGTTGTCGGCCACCCACTTGGCGGCCGCCTCCTCGGCGGTCATCTTGTCCTCGGTGATGTACTTCGCCACGAGGTTCTGGTCGTCGTTGCCCCAGGTGAAGTTCTTGACCAGCTCGTAGGCGGGGCTGCCGGAGTCGGCGAACTTCTTGCTCACGATCTTGTCGAGTTCGTACGGCGGGTAGTCGCAGGCCACCTTGGCGGCGTCGGCGTCGCAGCCGGCCGTGTAGGCGGGCAGGTTGACCTTGACCAGCTTGAGCTCCGACAGGAACCACTGCGGCTCGTAGAAGTAGCCGATGAGCGGTGTCTGCTGCTTCTGCGACTGGCGGAAGGCCGTGATCAGCGCGGTCTCGCTGCCCGCGTAGACGACCTTGAAGTCCAGCTTGAGGTTCTTGACCAGGGCCTCGTCGTTGGTGACGAAGGAGGGGTCACCGTCGAGGAGCTGGCCCTTGCCGCCGGACTCGGAGGTCTTGAACAGGGAGGCGTACTTGTTGAGGTTCTTCCAGTCGGTGATGTCCGGGTACTTCTCGGCCATCCACGGCGCCACGTACCAGCCGATGACGCCCTTGTTGCCCGTAGACCCCGCGGAGACGGCGGTCTTCTGCTCGTCGATGTACTTCTTCTTCAGGTCGTCGTGGCCCCAGTTCTCCACGACCGCGTCGACCTCGCCGGTGCCGAAGCCCTGCCAGGCCACCTCCTCCTTGAGGTCCTTCTTCACGACCTTGCAGCCGAGGTTCTTCTCGGCCACATAGCCGATCACGGCGGCGTTGGCCTCGTACCCCACCCATGGGTTGATCGCGAGGTTGAGGGTCCCGCACGCCTTGGCGCTGCCGCTGCCGGCGGCGGGCGCGGCCGTCTCGCCGACCTTCGCACCCGCGCAGGCGTTCACCAGGAGGCCCATGCCGGCTACGAGCACGAGTGCCCTGATTCTTCTGCTTCTCGAATTCGTCACCTAGGTCCTCCTAGTGGTTCCCGGGCCGAGGGGGCCCGTCATCTGGCTATTGGTGCGGTTGCCCCCCGTGAGCGGCCGCGTCGGCGCGCTGCGTGGCGGCGCGCATGACGCGGTCGAGCACGATGCCGAGCACGACGATCGCGAGCCCGGCGGCCAGCCCCTTCCCCCGGAGCTGGTGCTGCGAGAACCCGGCCACGACGTCGTAGCCGAGCGCTCCCGCTCCCACGAGGCCGCCCACGACGACCATCGAGAGCACGTAGATGAGTCCCTGGCTCGCCGCGAGCGTCACGCCGCTGCGGGCCATCGGGAGCTGGACTTTGGAGATGAGCTGCCAGGCGTTCGCCCCCACCGAGGTGGCCGCCTCGACCGTGGTGGGGGAGACCCGCCTGATGCCCTCGGCGACCAGCTTGATCGCGACCGGCGCCGCGAAGACCACGGCCGCGATGATCGCGGTGAACCGCGTCGGGCCGAACAGGCCGAGGATCGGCACCAGATAGACGAAGGCGGGCATGGTCTGCCCGGCGTCGAGCACGGGGCGCAGCACGGTGTCGGCCCGGTCGCTGCGGCCCATCCACACGCCCACCACCACGCCGAGCATCATGACGAGGATCGTCGCGACCAGGGTGGAGGCCAGCGTGACCATGCTGTCCTGCCAGAGCCCGAGCAGGACCAGCAGCGCCAGGCCGACCGCGGTCGCCAGGGCCGCGCGCGCGTTGCCCACCAGCAGCGCCACGGCCACGGCCACGGCGAAGACCAGCCACCACGGAGAACCGGTCAGCAGCGACTCGAACGGGTTGAGCAGCCCGTTGGTGAGCAGGTTCTTGATCGCGTTGGTGAAGCCGACCAGGCTGTCCTGCACCCAGACGCTCGCCGCGTCGGCGGCGCGGCGCACGATGGGGCCGAGGTTGGCCTGCGCGGGGAACTCCGCCGCCCACACGTAGGTGTACGACAGATAGCCCAGCACCGCCGTGACGCCGAGCACGCCCGCCACCTGCAGCCGCCGCCGTCCGGGAGTGAGCAGCCGGCCGGCCCTGCGCTCGGCCTCGACCCGGCGGCTGGCCGCCGAGGTCACCCGGTCCAGCACCACCGCCATGATGACGATGGCCAGGCCCGCGTTGAACGCGGTGCCCACGTCCAGGGTCTGCAGCGCCTTCAACACCGTCTTGCCCAGGCCCGGCGCGTCGATGAGGGCCGCGATGGTGGCCATGGACAGGGCGGCCATGATGGTCTGGTTCACCCCGACGATGATCGTCTGCTTGGCCATCGGCAGCCGCACGTGCCGCAGCGACTGAGCGGTGGTGGCGCCCAGCGAGGCGCCGGCTTCGAGGGTGTCCGGCGAGACCTGGCGGATGCCGTGCGCGGTGATGCGGATGGCCGGCGGGATCGCGTAGATCATCGTGGCGACCGTCGCGCTGGCCGGCCCGATGAGGAAGAAGAGCGTGAGCGGCGCCAGGTAGACGAACGTCGGCATCGTCTGCATGAAGTCCAGCACCGGGGTGACCAGCCGGTGGAAGCGGTCGCTCATCCCCGCCAGCACCCCGAGCGGGATGCCCACGGCCAGCGACAGCACCACCGCGGTGAGCGTGAGGGCGAGCGTGTCCATGCTCTCCTGCCACAGCCCGAGCAGCCCGAAGGAGATCAGGCCCGCCGCCGCGAGCAGCGCCGCCTTCCTGTTGGCATACAGGTACGTGACCGCGGTCGCCACGGCCGTCACGCCCAGCCAGCCCAGCACGGGGACCGGGCGGCCGAAGGACGGCTGGCTGATCAGCGCCTGGACGAACGTCACGGCCTCGTCCAGGAAGAGCCGGATGTAGTTGATGAAGTAGAGGAAGAACGGGTTGCTGTTCCTGCTGTCGTCGATGGCGTCCATGCCCTCGCTGAACGAGGTGTGCAGCGGCGTCAGCTCGGCCCCGCCGAGTGCCAGCGTGTCGCGCCCGTTCAGCAGCGCCCACCCCAGCACCCAGACCGCCAGCACCGCCACGATCAGGAGCCCGCGGCCGCGTAGCCGCGTGGCCACCGCCGTGACCGCGGCCGTCACCGGAGCCATCAGGACTGCCCTCCCGCGATGACCTCAAGGATCTCGGCGCTGGTGACCACGCCCAGCAGGGCGCCGTCCCTGGTCACGCGGACCGGCCGGTCGGCCGACATCACGCTGTGCACCGCGTCCCGGATGACCACGTCGGGGCCCAGCTCGGGGCCGTCCATCGGCTCGCCGGGCAGCGGCTCGCGCATGATCCAGCGCAGCGTCAGCACGTGGGAGCGCGGCACGTCGCTGACGAAGTCCCGTACGTAGTCGTCGGCCGGCGCGCCCACGACCTCGTCGGGCGTGCCCATCTGGACCAGCTCGCCGTCGCGCATGATGAGGATGCGGTCGCCCAGCTTGAGCGCCTCGCTCAGGTCGTGGGTGATGAAGATCATGGTCTTTCCGACCTCGTGGTGCAGGCGGATGACCTCGTTCTGCATCTCGCGCCTGATCAGCGGGTCGAGCGCGGAGAACGGCTCGTCGAACAGCAGCACCTCGGGATCGGCGGCCAGCGCGCGGGCCAGGCCGACACGCTGCTGCATGCCTCCGGAGAGCTGGTCGGGATAGGAGTTCTCGAACCCGGTCAGGCCGACCAGCCCGACGACCTCGCGGGCCCTGACGTAGCGGTCCTGCTTGGGCACGCCGCGGATCTCCAGCCCGAAGACGACGTTGTCCAGCACGCACCGGTGCGGCAGCAGCCCGAAGTGCTGGAAGACCATGGCCATGCGGTTCCTGCGCAGCTCCCGGAGCCGTTTCTCGTCGGCCTTGCGGACGTCGTCGCCGTCGAGCAGGATCTCGCCGGCCGTGGGCTCGATCAGCCTGGTGAGGCAGCGGACCAAGGTGGACTTGCCCGAGCCGGACAGGCCCATGACCACGAACACCTCGCCCCGGCGTACCGAGAAGGACACGTCGCGGACGGCGGCGACGCAGCCGGTCTGTTCCTTCAGTTCCGTGCGGCTGAGCGTGCTGCCGACTACGCGGTCGGCCTTGGGCCCGAACACCTTCCAGAGCCCCTTCACCTCGAGGATGGGGGGTGTCTCGGTGCCGAGCGGCGTGCGTTCGGTCAGTGACGGTACGGTCATGACCACCTCTTGGTCGTCAGGCGTCAGTTCGCTGGGAACCACCGCTGGGGGCGTGGGCGGATGTTCTGCCAGACATGCTTGATCTCGCGATACTCGTCGAGACCGGTGGGCCCGAGCTCACGGCCGATGCCTGACTGCTTGAAGCCACCCCACTCGGCCTGCGGCACGTAGGGGTGGTAGTCGTTGATCCACACCGTGCCGTGCCGCAGCCGGCCCGCGACCCGCTGCGCCTTGCCGGCGTCCTGGGTCCAGACGGCGCCGGCCAGGCCGTACTCGGTGTCGTTGGCGAGGCGCACGGCCTCGTCCTCGGTGGTGAAGCGCTCCACGGTCAGCACGGGGCCGAAGGACTCCTCGCGCACCACGCGCATGCCCTGCTTGCACTCGTCGAGCACGGTCGGGCGGTAGAAGAAGCCGGGGCCTTCCACGCGGTGGCCGCCGCAGCGCAGGACCGCGCCCTCGGCCAGGCCCGCCGCCACGTACTCCTCGACCTTGGCGAGGTGCGCGGCGGAGATCAGCGGGCCGGTGTGCGCGTCCGGGTCGAAGGGGCCGCCCAGGCGGATCAGCTCCGCGCGCCGGACGACCTCGTCCACGAAGGCGTCGTGCAGACGGTCCTCGACGAGGAGGCGGGCGCCGGCCGAGCAGACCTGGCCCGAGTGCAGGAACACCGCGGTGAGGGCGAAGTCGATCGCGGTCTCGAGGTCGGCGTCGGCGAAGACGATGTTGGGGTTCTTGCCGCCCAGCTCGAGCGCCACCCGTTTGACGGTGGCCGCGGCGGCCGCCATGATGCGGCGTCCCGTGGCCACGCCGCCGGTGAACGACACCAGGTCCACGGCCGGGTGCTCGGCCAGCGGCGCTCCCACCTCGGGACCCGCGCCGAGCACCAGGTTGGCCACTCCGGGAGGCAGGCCTGCTTCCTCCAATGCGCGCATCAGCAGGATCGAGGTGCTGGGCGTGAGCTCGCTGGGCTTCAGCACGAAGGTGTTGCCGGCGGCGAGTGCGGGGGCGACCTTCCACGTCGCCTGCAGCAGCGGATAGTTCCACGGCGTGATCAGGGCGCAGACGCCGACGGGTTCGTGGACGATGCGGCTGATGGCGTCGTCCCGGCCGGTGTCGATCACCCGCCCGGCGTCGGTGCCCGCCACCCCGGCGAAGTAACGCAGGGAGGCGATGGAGTCGTCGACGTCGTACTCGCTCTCCACGAGCCGTTTGCCGGTGTCGCCTGACTCGGCCTTCGCGAAGCTGTCGCGGTCGCGTTCCAGCAGGTCAGCTACCCTGTTCAGGAGTGCGCCCCGCTCGCGGGCGGGGGTCTGCGGCCAGGGGCCCGCGTCGAAGGCGTGCCGGGCGGCCTCGATCGCCCGCCCGGTGTCGGCCGCCGTGGCCTCCGCCACCGTGGCCACCCGGCCGCCGTCGGCGGGCGAGTGGATGTGCCGCAGGCCACCGGCGATCGGCCTCGCCCACGTTCCACCGATGTAGAGGTCGGTCATCGGGCACATCCCTGATCGTTGCGCATGGCGCAAGCTTGTGCTTAATGAGGAACAGGATTGACCGGCCGCCGGGGGTTCGTCAAGGCCTTGAGGGAATCACTGACCGAAACTATGTGTTGTGATGGGTTTTGCCCGGCGTTGGATGACATTTCACCTCTTGACGGACGCACTGCTCTGCGTTCACGCTGTTGCGTATAACTAACTCATTTGCGTAATACGCAACACAAGGAGGAGCGATGGCTCCTGGGCGCGAGTTCATCCTCACCGTCTCCTGCGCCGACAAGCCGGGCATCGTCTACGCCGTGAGCAGCTTCCTCATCCAGCACGGCGGGAACATGCTGCAGAGCAAGCAGTTCAACGACCGCAAGGGCGGCGGCTTCTTCATGCGCGTGCACTTCACCTCCCAGGACACCCTGGAGGAGCTGCGCGAGGGGTTCGCCTACGTCGCGGCGTCCTGCCAGATGACCTGGCAGCTCAAGGACGCGGCCACCCCGACCCGTACGCTGATCATGGTGTCGAAGTTCGGTCACTGCATGAACGACCTGCTCTTCCGCCGCCAGGTCGGCGGCCTGAACATCGAGATCCCCGCGGTGGTCTCCAACCACCCGGACCTCGAGCCGCTGGCCGCCTCCTACGGCGTGCCCTTCCACCACGTCCCGGTGACGTCGGAGGGCAGGGCGGAGGCGGAGGCCAGGGTGCTGGAGCTGGTCGCCGAGTACGACGCGGACCTGGTGGTGCTCGCCCGCTACATGCAGATCCTGTCGGACGACCTGTGCAAGCGGCTGGAGGGGCGGGCGATCAACATCCACCACTCCTTCCTGCCGGGGTTCAAGGGCGCCAAGCCGTACCACCAGGCGCACGAGCGCGGCGTGAAGCTCATCGGGGCGACCGCGCACTACGTGACGGCGGACCTGGACGAGGGGCCGATCATCGAGCAGGACGTCGCCAGGGTGGACCACGAGCTGGACCCCGACGACCTGGTCGCCGTCGGCCGGGACGTCGAGGCCCAGGTGCTCGCCAGGGCGGTGAAGTGGCACAGCGAGCAGCGGGTGCTGCTCAACGGCGACCGCACGGTCGTCTTCCGCTGACATCGCCGGACGTGAGGCGGTGGGGATCCCCCACCGCCTCTGTCGTCGTCTAGGAGCGGTGCCGGTAGAACTCGGCCGGCTCCGGCGGCAGCGGGGTGTTGCCGAGGATCAGGTCGGCCGCCTTCTCCGCCAGCATCATGACCGGCGCGTAGATGTTGCCGTTCGTCACGTACGGCATGGCCGAGGCGTCCACCACCCGCAGCCCGTCCACGCCGTGCACCCGCATGCTCTCGGGGTCGAGCACGGACATCTCGTCCACGCCCATCCGCGCCGTGCAGGAGGGGTGCAGCGCCGTCTCGCCGTCCTTGGCCACCCAGTCCAGGATCTCCTCGTCGGTCTCGACGGAGGGCCCGGGGGACAGCTCGCCGGTGCTGTACGCGGCCAGCGCGGGCTGAGCGAGGATGTTCCTGGCCACCCTGACGGCCTCCACCCACTCGCGCCGGTCCTGGTCGGTGGACAGGTAGTTGAAGCGCAGGGCGGGATGCCGCCGCGGGTCGCCGCTCTTGATCTTCACCGAGCCGCGGGCGTCGGAGTACATGGGGCCGACGTGCACCTGGTAGCCGTGCCCGCCCGAGGGCGCGGAGCCGTCGTAGCGCACCGCGATCGGCAGGAAGTGGAACATGAGGTTCGGGTAGTCGACGTCGTCGTTGCTGCGTACGAAGCCGCCGGCCTCGAAGTGGTTGGTCGCGCCCGGCCCCTTGCGCAGGAACAGCCACTGGGCGCCGATCCAGGGGTGGCGCCACTTCTGCAGGTTCGGCTGCATCGAGACGGGCTCGCCGCACCCGTGCTGGATGTAGACCTCCAGGTGGTCCTGCAGGTTCTCGCCCACGCCCGGCAGGTGGTGCACGACGTCGACGCCGAGGGGGCGCAGCTCGTCGGCGTTGCCGACCCCGGACAGCTGGAGGAGTTGCGGCGAGTTGATCGCGCCGCCGCACAGGATGACCTCTCCCGCGCGCACCGTCCCGCCGTCGTACTCGACGCCGACGGCCCGCTTGCCCTCGAAGAGGATCCGCGTCACGAACGCCCGCGTCTTCACGGTGAGGTTCGGCCGCTTCATGATCGGGTGCAGGTACGCTCTGGCCGCGCTCAGCCTGCGGCCCCGCCGGATGTTGCGGTCGAAGCGGGCGAAGCCCTCCTGGCGGTAGCCGTTGACGTCGTCGGTGAGCGGGTGGCCGGCCTGCTGGACGGCCTCGAAGAAGGCCGGGTAGAGCGGCGTGCTCGCCGGCCCCCGCTCCAGCGCCAGCGGGCCCTCGTGGCCGCGCCAGGGGGTGCCGGGGTCGGCCAGGCAGTTCTCCATGCGCTTGAAGTAGGGCAGGCAGTGCGCGTAGTCCCAGGTCTTCATCCCGGGATCGGCGCCCCAGCGCTCGTAGTCGAGCGGGTTGCCGCGCTGGAAGATCATGCCATTGATACTGCTCGAACCGCCCAGCACCTTCCCGCGCGCGTGGTAGATCCGCCGGCCCCCCATATGCGGCTCAGGCTCGGACTCGTACTGCCAGTCGTAGAAGCGGTTGCCGATCGGGAAGGGGAGCGCCGCCGGCATGTGGATGAAGACGTCCCAGGGGTAGTCGGGCCGGCCCGCCTCCAGCACCAGCACGCGGGTGGCAGGGTCCGCGGAGAGCCGGTTGGCCAGGGCGCAGCCGGCCGAGCCGCCTCCGACGATGACGAAGTCGTACTGCTGTGACGTCATGGTGCCTCGTCTCTCGCGCATTTCCGCGAATCGTAGCGTCATGTGCATTTCGTTGCACTACTCGCAACAGGAGATCTTTTCCGCACTTCAGCTCGCGTGAGTTCCTCACAGCACTTACAGTTTCGCTATGAGCAACGACTCGGGTAGTGGGGGCGTGCAGTCGGTCGATCGGGCGATCAGCGTGCTCGAGATCCTCTCCCGCCGGGGCGAGGCCGGCGTGAGCGAGGTCGCCGCCGAGATCGACGTGCACAAGTCGACCGCGTTCCGGCTGCTCGGCGCCCTGGAGGCGCGCGGACTGGTCGAGCAGGCCGAGGACCGGGGCAAATACCGCCTCGGTTTCGGCATCATCCGCCTGGCCGGCGGCGTCAACACGCAGATGGACCTCGGCCGGCGCAGCCATCCCGTCTGCCAGCGGCTGGCCGAGGAGATCGGTGAGACCGTGAACATCGCCGTCCTCCGCTCCTCCTACGCGGTCAACCTGGACCAGGTGCGCGGGCCGTCCGCCGTCACCGCCTACAACTGGGTCGGCCAGCTCACCCCCCTCCACGCGACCTCCAGCGGCAAGGTGCTCCTGGCTCACCTGGAGGACAGGCAGCGGGCGAAGCTGCTGTCCGAGGGGCCGCTGGAGGCCCTGACCGGCCGGACCATCACCGACGTGGCCGAGCTGGAGAAGCAGCTCGCCGAGATCAGGAAGACGGGCTACGCCTACTGTCTGGAGGAGCTGGAGGACGGGCTCAACACCATCGCCGCGCCCATCCGCTCCTACCACGGGGACGTCGTGGCCGCGGTCAGCGCCTCCGGCCCCGCTTACCGCTTCCCCGCCGAGCGCATGCACGAGCTCGCCTCCGTCCTCATCACAGGGGCCGATGAGATCAGCGGGCGGCTCGGCTACGCGGGCTAGCCCGTGCCAGCCGCACCACCACGCTCTTCGACGTCGGGGTGTTGGACGTCTCGGCCACCGAGTCCAGCGGCACCAGCACGTTGGTCTCGGGGAAGTAGGCCGCGCAGCAGCCGCGCGCCGTCGGATACGCGATCACCCTGAAGCCCTTCGCCTTGCGCTCGCCGTCCGGCCACTCGCTGATCAGGTCCACCACGTCGCCGTCGGCCAGGTCGCGCTCCGCCAGGTCGTCGGGGTGCACGAAGAGCACGCGGCGGCCCGCCTTGACCCCGCGGTAGCGGTCGTCCAGGCCGTAGATCGTGGTGTTGTACTGGTCGTGGCTGCGGATCGTCTGCAGCAGCAGCCGTCCCGGCGGCACCCGCAGCACCTCCAGCCGGTTGACGGTGAAGTTCGCCCTGCCGGTCGCGGTGGGGAAGCGGCGTTCGTCCCTGGGAGCATTGGGCAGCGCGAAGCCGGCCTCGGCCCGCGCGTTGAAGTCCGCGAACCCGGGGATCACCCGGGCGATGCGGTCCCTGACCGCGCCGTAGTCGCGCGCGAACTCGGCCCACGGCACGTGCGGGTCGTCGCCGAACAGCTCGCGCGCCAGCCCGCACACGATGGCCGTCTCCGACAGCAGGCCGGGCGCGGCGGGCCCGAGCCTGCCCCTGGAGGCGTGGACCAGGCCCATCGAGTCCTCCACCGTCACGAATCCCGCGGCATCGCGCTCGGTGCGGCCCAGCGCGGGCAGGATGAGCGCCCGCTCGCCGCACACGGCGTGCGAGCGGTTGAGCTTGGTGGACACCTGCACGGTCAGCCGGGTACGGCGCAGCGCCGCCTCGGTGACCTCGCTGTCGGGCGTCGCCCTGACGAAGTTGCCGCCCATCCCGAAGAACACCTTGACCGCGCCGTCGCGCATCGCGCGGATGGCCTCCACGGTGTCCAGCCCGTGCCGGCGCGGCGGGGCGAAGCCGAACTCCGCCTCCAGCGCGTCCAGGAAGTCCGCAGGCGGCTTCTCGTAGATCCCCATGGTGCGGTCGCCCTGCACGTTGGAGTGGCCGCGCACCGGGCAGACGCCCGCCCCCGGCCGGCCGACGTTGCCGCGCAGCAGCAGGAAGTTGACCACCTCCCTGATCGTCGCCACGGAGTTGCGGTGCTGGGTCAGGCCCATGGCCCAGCACACGACGACCGAGCGCGCGCCGCGGACCTCCCCGGCGGTCTCCTCCAGCTCGGCCTTGGACAGCCCGGTCGCCTCCAGCACGTCCGCCCAGTCGAGGGCGGCCAGGTGCCGCTCCCACTCCGCGAAGCCGTGTGTGTGCTCCTCGATGAACTCCCTGTCGGCCGAGTCGAGCAGCAGCAGCGACAGCGCCTGGAAGAGCGCCATGTCGCCGTTGAGGCGGATCTGCAGGAAGCGGTCGGCGAGCGCGGTGCCCGAGGCCAGCCCCGAGGGCCGCTGCGGGTTCTTGAACCGCAGCAGCCCGGCCTCCGGCAGCGGGTTGACCGCGATGATCCGCGCCCCGCCGCGCTTGGCCCGCTCCAGGGCGCTCAGCATGCGCGGGTGGTTCGTGCCGGGGTTCTGCCCCACGACGAAGATCAGCTCGGCGCGGTGCAGATCCTCCAGCGTGACGGTGCCCTTGCCGATGCCCAGCGTCTCGGTGAGCGCCGAGCCGCTGGACTCGTGGCACATGTTGGAGCAGTCGGGCAGGTTGTTGGTGCCGAAGCGGCGCACGAGCAGCTGGTAGGCGAAGGCCGCCTCGTTGGAGGTGCGGCCGGAGGTGTAGAACACGGCCTCCTCAGGGCCGTCGAGGGCGCGTAGCTCCTCGGCGACGATCCGGAACGCCTCCGCCCAGCCGATGGGCCGGTAGCGGTCCGAGCCCGCGTCCTTGTACATGGGCTCGGTGAGCCTGCCCTGCTGTCCCAGCCAGTGGTCGCTCATCGTCGCCAGCTCGCCGACCGGGTGGTCGGCGAAGAAGCCGGCGCTCAGCCGCCGCGTCGTGGCCTCCTCGGCGACCGCCTTGGCGCCGTTCTCACAGAACTCCGCCGGGCTGCGGTGCTCGCCCTCCGGCCAGGCGCAGCCCGGGCAGTCGAATCCGCTCTTCTGGTTGACCCGCAGCAGGGTGAGGACGGTGCGGCGGGCGCCCATCTGCTCGTACGCCATCCGCATGGCGTGTCCCACCGCGGGCAGCCCGCCCGCCCAGTCCTTGGGCGGGCCGACCTGGAGTCCCTCGTCCTCGTCCGCCATCGCTCAGCCGATCCGTTCCTGGACCCACTCATGGAAGGCGCCGATGTGGTGCTCGTTCGGTACCAGCACGCCGCCCTTGGCGTAGGTGCGCGAGCTCATACGCGGCTGGGTGCGCTCGCACGCCTCGAAGTCCTGCTCGTTGACGCGGTGGAAGAGCTCGACCGACTTGTCCAGGTCCTTGCCGCTCGCCACCACGCCGGGCAGGTAGAGCCAGTCGCACTCGACCACCGTGCGGTCGACGGCCATGGGGAACATCCGGTGCAGGATCACGTGGTCGGGCACCAGGTTCACGAAGACCTGCGGTTTGATGGTGATCGCGTAGTAGCGCCTGTCCTGGTCGTCGTTCACCCCGGGGATGCGGTCGAGCCCGGCGGACCCGTCGATGGTGAAGCCCTTGACCTCCTCGCCGAACTCGGCGCCGTGGCCGACGAAGTATTGCGCCGCGTAGCCGTCGGCGAACTCGGGCAGCACCTCGGTCAGCTCAGGGTGGATGGTCGCGCAGTGGTAGCACTCCATGAAGTTCTCGATGATGAGCTTCCAGTTGGCCTGGACGTCGTACACGATGCGCCGCCCGACTTCGAGGTTCGGCACGTCGTAGTTGTCGATCAGCTCCAGCGCTCCGAGTCGCTCGGTGACCGCGCCCAGCACGTCGGCCTCGAAGGAGGGCGGGTCGTCGGCCAGGCAGACCCACACGTAGCCGAGCCACTCCCGCACGTGCACCTTGACCAGGCCGTACTCGACCCGGTCCAGGTCGGCCATCTTGGTCAGGTTGGGCGCGGCGATGAGCTTGCCGTCCAGGTCGTAGGTCCACGCGTGGTAGGGGCACTGGAACGCCCGCTTGACCTCGCCGGACTCCTCGGTGCGGATGGTGGCGCCGCGATGGCGGCAGACGTTGTAGAACGCGCGCACCGACCCGTTCCTCGCCCTGGTGACGAGGATGCTCTCGGTGCCGACCTGCACGGTCTTGAAGGCTCCCGGCTTGCCCAGATCGGATGAGCGCACCACGCAGAACCACATCGACTCGAAGATGTTCTTCTGCTCAAGGGCGAAGATCTCGGGGTCGACGTAGTAGCGGCCGGGGAGGGTGGGGATCACGCTTGACGTGGTCACGGGAGTACTCCTGTGGGGTGGGCCGGGTCAGTGTCCTCGGCGGATCCAGTCCTCGAGTTGCGGAGCCTCGGCTCCGATGGTGGTGTCGTCACCGTGCCCGGTGTGCACCACCGTCTCACCGGGCAGGGTGAGGAGCGTCGTGCTGATCGACTTGATGATCGTCGGGAAGTCGCTGTACGACCTGCCGGTGGCGCCGGGGCCGCCGTGGAAGAGGGTGTCCCCGGAGAACAGGACCCCCAGCTCGGGCACGTAGAGGCAAACCGCGCCGGGGGCGTGCCCCGGAGTGTGCAGCACGTGCACGGCCGAGCCGCCGACGCGCAGGATCTGCCCGCCCGCCAGCGCCCGGTCCGGCGTGGCCGCAGGGTGCGTCAGCTTCCACAGCACCTCGTCGTCGGGGTGCAGCAGGACGGGCGCGCCGGTACGGGCGGCCAGGTCGGGTGCGGCGTTCACGTGGTCGTCGTGCGCGTGCGTGCACACGATCCCCGCGACCCGGCGGTCGCCGATCGCCTCGGCGACGGCGGCGGCGTCGTGGGCGGGGTCGATCACCAGCACCTGGTCGCCGTCGCCCAGCAGCCAGACGTTGTTGTCGACCTCCCAGGTGCCCCCGTCCAGGCTGAACGTGCCCGAGGTGACCAGATGCTCGACGCGCATTAGAGCACCACCACCGAGCGCAGCACGTCGCCGTGGTGCATCTTGGCGAAGGCCTCCTCGACGCCGTCCAGGCCGATGGTCTCGGTGACGAAGGCGTCCAGATCGAAGCGGCCCTGCAGGTAGAGCGAGATCAGCAGGGGGAAGTCGCGGCTGGGCAGGCAGTCGCCGTACCAGCTCGACTTGAGCGCGCCGCCACGGCCGAACACGTCCAGGAGCGGCAGCTCAAGGGTCGTCTCCGGAGTGGGCACGCCCACGAGCACCGCGGTGCCCGCCAGGTCGCGCGCGTAGAACGCCTGCTTGAACGTCTCGGGACGGCCCACGGCGTCGATCACCACGTCGGCGCCGTTCCCGCCGGTGAGCTCCCTGATCGCCTCGACCGGGTCGGCCTCCTTGGCGTTCACCGTGTGCGTGGCGCCGAAGCCGCGCGCCCACTCCAGCTTCCTGCCGTCCACGTCCACCGCGATGATCGTGGTGGCGCCGACCAGCCGCGCTCCGGCGATCGCCGCGTTGCCGACGCCGCCGCAGCCGATGACCGCGACCGAGTCGCCGCGGCTGACCGCGCCTGTGTTGACCGCCGCGCCGAGCCCCGCCATCACACCGCAGCCGAGCAGGCCCGCCGCCGCGGGGGAGGCGGCCGGATCGACCTTGGTGCACTGGCCCGCGGCCACCAGCGTCTTCTCGGCGAACGCGCCGATGCCGAGTGCCGGGCTCAGCGGGGTGCCGTCGGCCAGCGTCATCTTCTGCGTGGCGTTGTGCGTGTTGAAGCAGTATTGCGGCCGGCCGCGCAGGCACGACCGGCACGACCCGCACACCGCGCGCCAGTTGAGGATGACGAAGTCGCCGGGCGCGACGTCGGTGACACCGTCACCGACGGACTCCACCACGCCGGACGCCTCGTGACCGAGCAGGAACGGGAAGTCGTCGCTGATGCCGCCCTCGCGGTAGTGCAGGTCCGTGTGGCAGACGCCGCAGGCGAGCACCTTCACCAGCGCTTCGCCGGGGCCGGGGTCGGGGACGAGGATCGTCTCCAGGCCGACCGGCTTGCCCTTGCCCGTCGCGACCACGCCGCGTACTTCATGAGCCATTGATTCACTCCTGGTTTCAGACCGCGGTCTCCAACTGGCGGCGCCAGCGGGAGAAGAGGCGGACCTGGTTGACACCCAGCACGGCCACCGGCCGCTCGCCCTGCCGGTAGACGGCGAGGAAGCTGTGATCGGCCGGGTCGCCCTCCTCCACCACGACCGTGTCGGCGTGGCGGGCGTGCCCGACGAACTGGATCTTCACATCGAACTGGTCGGACCAGATGTAGGCCGGCCGCGGCCGCGCGGGTCGGGCGGCGCCGCCCGACAGCAGCGTCTCCGCCGCCACCGCGGCCCGCAGGCGCGCGCCGGTCCAGTGCTCGCACCGCTCGTGCCTGCCGAGCGCCGGATCGAACCAGGCCGCGCAGTCGCCGACCGCGACGATACCCGGCACCAGGGTGCCGCCACCCGCGTCGCAGATCACTCCGTCGCCCAGTCGCAGGCCGCTGTTTTCGAGCCAGGCGATGTTGGGCACCGCGCCGATCCCGACGACGACCACGTCCGCGGGCAGCAGGGTGCCGTCGGCCAGTCGTACCCCGTCGACCCGGGTCACGCCCGTCAGCGCCGTCACCCTCGCGCCGCGCAGCAGCCGGACGCCGCGCTGCTCGTGGAGAGCGGCGATGGCCTCGGCCATCTGGACTCCGACCACGCCGGCCAGCGGGATCTTCCCCGCCTCCACGAGCGTGACCTCCAGGCCCAGGGCACAGGCCGTCGCGGCGACCTCGGTGCCGATGAAACCGCCGCCGATGACGACGACCCGCTTCGCGCTGGCCAGGTCGTGGCGCAGCGCGCGGGCGTCGTCCAACGTCCGCAGGGTGTGCACCCCCGCCAGGCTCTCCGTGCGGGGAAGCCGGCGGGCCGAGGCGCCGGTGGCGATGACGATGCCGTCCGCCTCGACGTGCGTGCCGTCGCTCAGCGTGACGCGACGGGCGGCGGCGTCCAGGCCGGTGGCGGCCACACCGAGCCGCCACTCGGCCGCCAGCTCCTCGCCGTCGGCTTCCAGGGCCAGGTCGGACTCGTCCAGGACACCCTTGAGGAAGTCCTTGGACAGAGGGGGACGGTCGTAGGGACGGTGGAGCTCCTCGCCGACGAGGACCAGGCGGCCGTCGTAGCCCTGGGCGCGCAGCGCGCGGGCGGTCAGCAGCCCGGCGAGCGAGGCGCCGACGACGCAGACGCTCCTCACGCCTGCCCCTTCAGGGCGACGCCGGGAGGCAGGTTGGGAGGCGCGTCGGACGGCACGACGTAGACGACGTCGTCCTCGACCACCACGCGGTGTGTGCGGACGGGGCGCTTGGCGGGCGGCGCGTCCACCTTGCCGGTCCTGAGGTCGAAGCGTGAGGCGTGCAGGGGGCACTCGATCTCGCAGCCCTCCAGCCAGCCGTCGACCAGTGAGGCGTCCTGGTGGGTGCAGGTGTCGTCGATGGCGTAGATCTCGCCGTCCTCGGTGTGGAACACCGCGATGGGCGGATCGGCCTCGACCCGCAAGGCCTCACCTCGCGGCAGTGACGCCAGAGGGCACGCTGGAATCATCGAGTCACACCCCGGTTTCGCAAAGAGAAACGTCAAGCGCTATACGCAACAGCGTGAGGGTGCGGAATTCAGATGTCAAGCCTGATTTGTAGTGCTTCGTGGTGGTGCCGGTAGGTACGTCACGCCTCCCCATCGTCTACCCGACGAGGAGTGGTCTGCGCCAGGGGGCCGCCCGCGGCCTTTCGCCGCCGGGGGATCGGACCTGCAGACGTGGTGAGGGGCGGAGGTGATGCCTCCGCCCCTCCGGCCCCTGGGAGTCAGGACCGGTGTGGCGAGGTACGCCATGGGCACCTCGCCGGCACCGCCGACACTAACCCCGGCCACGCCCACCGGTCTGCGGAGAACTACTCAGAACGGGCCGCCCACGCGGAGAGAATCGCGGCCTCCTTCTCCGGCGCGATCCCATGCGTGCTGTTGTTGCCGAAATTGCGGCGCTTCTCGGGGATCTCCCGCAACCATTCCCACGTGTCGCGTACGGTCTCCGCGACGGGACGGATGCGCAGCCCGGCCGCCTGCGCCTTGGTCGTGGGGACGCTCCAGAACGTCTCGAGCTCCGCCGACGGCGGGCCGCCCCACAGCGGCAGCTCCACGAACGTCCCCGCGCCCTGCTCGGCCAGGAAGGCGCTGTCCACCCACACGAGCTCCGCGTCGGACCCGGTCGCCTCCTTGCACGACTCCAACCACTCCCCGAACGTGGTCTGGCCGACCGGACCCGTCACCAGGAACCGGCCGGCCGTGCCGCGCTCGGCCTGGTCGAGCGTGAAGATCCCCAGGTCGCGCGCGTCCACGAACTGCATCGGCGCGTCCGGCTCGCCCGGCGCCAGCACCTGCCCGCCCTGCGCGATCCTGGTCAGCCACCACGGCAGCCTGGCCACGTCCTCGCGCGGACCCAGGATGATCCCGGGCTGGACGATCAGCACGGTGCCGTCGAACCCCTGCTCGACCGCTCGCTCACAGCCTGCCTTCAGCACGCCGTAGTTGCCGTCGTCGGGCCCCGCGTCGGGCTCGCACGGCCAGATCTCCGCGTCGTCCGCCGCCGGCTTGCCGGGGAAACCGGCGAGCGCGGAGATGGTGGAGACGAACGCGTACGTGCCCGCATGCCCGGACAGCGCCCGCGCCGACGCCCCCACCACCCGCGGCACGTAACCGGACGTGTCCACCACGAAGTCCCATGAACGCCCGTCGACCAGCCGCTCGAGGTCGCCCGGAGTCTCGCGGTCGCCGCGCACCACTTCGGCCCCGGGCACGTCCACGCCGCTGCGCCCTCTGTTGAATGTCGTGACCTCGTGCCCCCGGGCCAGCGCCTCCTCCACGATGGCGCGGCCCAGGAACCCAGAACCACCGATGACAAGAACCCTCATAAGGGTTCATTCTTCGCCTGCGAGCACCCTTCGATCATGTGTCTTCACCGAGGGCGTAGCGCGCAGCGGCGGCACGAGGTGCACCCTGGCCGTCGCGATGTCGAAGAACAACCCCACGAGCTGCAGCTTCCCGGCTCTGACCTGCTCGTCCACCTTCCGGTACGTCCGCAGGTTCTCCAACTGCTGCTGCACGTTGACCCGGCACAACACATCCAGGGCCCCGCTGTGCAGCCGATCGCCTTCGGTCTCGATGAACGTGGCCAGGCTGTGGTGGCCGTGCCGCAGCCATCGGCGCAGCCCCGGCAGGCTGCCCGCCTGCACGCCCGCGCTCAGCACCCCCGCCATGGCGCCGCACCCGGAATGGCCGCACACCGTGATCGTGTGCACGCCCAGCACCTGCGTCGCGTACTCGATCGCCGCCACCACCGAGTCGTCGTGCGGCTCCGACCCCCTGCGCGGCACCAGATTGCCGATGTTGCGCACCGTGAACAGGTCGCCGGGCCCGCTGGCGGTGATCAGGCTCGGCACGATCCTGGAGTCCGCGCACGTGATGAACAGATGCGACGGTTGCTGCTTGCGGGCCAGCTCGGTGAAGATGGGCTTCACCAGCGGCGCCGTACGCCGGTGGTATTCGCGCGCACCGCGGGTCAGCTGGCACTCCACCTGCGCGACCCCGCCGTGGGACGACGGGGTGCGGCCGCCGAGGCGGCGGTGGCGGTGCGTCCACGGCAGCCACCACCGGTCCGGCGCCACCGGCGGCGACTTCACCGGGAACATGCGCACCCCACTGGCCGCCAGCGTGTACCACTCCTCGTGCAGCTCGTCGATGTCGACCGTGCCGCCCATCCGCTCGTGGTACAGCCGCCAGGAGTGAATGGCCTCGAAGGCGGCGTTGTCCATGAAGTCGATGTTCAGGTCCAGGTCCACGGGCGTGCCCGCGGGCAGTGCCCGGAGCTCGTGCGTCAGCCGCGGCACGCCCAGGAACGTCAGCGACCCGGAGATCGTCACGCGCATCCGGCCGTCCCTGTCCTCGTGCTTCCGCACGGTGACCCAGGTCAGGCGGCGCAGCGCGAGCAGCGCGGCCAGCGCCAGCCCGGCCAGCACGCCCTCGGCCAGCCCGAGCAGGATCACGGCGACCAGCGTCACCACGTAAACCGGCACTTCGCCGTGGCCGTGCACCTTCTTGACGTGGCCCAGGTTCACCATCTGCACGCCGATGAACACCAGCAGCGCCGCCAGCGCCTCCATCGGGATCAGCGTGATCGTCCAGCCGAACCCGAGCGCGAACACCATCACCCACACCCCGTGCAGGATCGTCGAGCCGCGGGTGCGGGCTCCGGCGTGCACGTTCGCGGTGCTCCGCACGATCACCCCGGCGACCGGCAGGCCGCCCAGCGCGCCGGTGACCATGTTGGCCACGCCCTGGCCGGTCAGCTCCTGGTCGAGGTCCGCGCGGCGGCCGCCGTGCAGGCCGTCGACCGCCACGCAGCACAGCAGCGACTCGCACCCCGCCAGCAGCGCCACCAGCATCACCGCCGCCACGACCAGGTGCCAGTCGCCCTGCGGAAGCACCGGGAAGGCCCACTCGGTGAGGCTGTCGGACAGGTCGACCCGGGTGACGTCCCAGCCGAAGGCCCACGCCGTGACCGCCGCCACCAGCAACGCTGCCAGCGGCGCGGGGATCGCCTTGACCTTCTGGGGCAGCCGCGTCCACGCCGCCAGCACCGTGATCGTGAGCAGGCCGACCGCGACCTTGTGCCCGTGCAGGTCGGCGATCTGCCCGGGCAGTTCCATCAGGTTCGCCACGGCCGAACGTTGCGAGCTGCCGCCCAGCACCACGTGGAGCTGGGACAGCGCGATGATCACACCGACCGCCGCGAGCATGCCGTGGATGACGGCCGGCGACACCGCGAGCGCCGCCCTGGCCGCCTTGAAGACCCCCAGCACGAGCTGCACGGCTCCTGCCAGCAAGGTGATCATGCAGGTGGCCCGCCACCCGTACGTGTGCACCAGATCCACGACCACCAGGGACAATCCGGCGGCGGGCCCGCTGACCTGCACGGCCGAGCCGCCGAGCGCGCCCGCCACGATCCCGCCGACCACGGCGGCGATCAGCCCGGCGGCGAGCGGCGCTCCCGAGGCCATCGCGATGCCCAGAGAAAGGGGCACCGCGACGAGGAAAACCACGAGCGAGGCTGGCACGTCATGCCGGAGGGTGCCCAGCCAGCTACTCTTCGTGTCGCGGAACATGGAGCAAACCCTAACGCTCCACCCTCCGCGCTTTAGCTGCGTCACATGGGTTTTACGTATTCATGGCGCCGATGATCAGCGGTAGTAGTCGTGCGGATAGTCCGGGTCCGAGGGGTGCCGGTGACCGCCGCTGTTGCCGTTGCCGCGGGAGGCCTGCGACTGGTTGCCGAACATGTCGCCGCCGTATCCCGGCCAGGTGGACTGGGCGCCGTTCTGCGCCGGCGGCTCGGGCCACGCGGCGCCGGGGGTGGTGGTGATGTCGCCCGTCTCGTACGCGGGGTACGAGGACGGGGGCGTCGGGGCCGACAACATGTCGTCGTGGTTGGCCGAGACCGCCCTGCGGGGGGTGGTCGGGGCGCCGGTGTCGGGGGTCGGGCCGGTCAGCGGGTCGGAGTCGTCGGCCACCGCCCAGCCCGGGCGCACCTCGTACGAGGTGGGGTAGGACGAGCGGGTAGCGGGCTGCTCGAACGCCGGCCAGGAGGTCCCCAAGTCGTAGGAGGGGGCAGCCGGGGCGGGGTCGTCCAGGATGTCCGGCGAGGGGCTGGCGGGCCAGGAACCCGACGGGGTGGGCGTCGGCGGGGTGGTCCAGGTGGTCTCGAGCGGGTCGGCCGCACCGTTGTAGGCGGGGAACGGGTCGCTCGTCGGGGCGCCGTGGATGGGCGCGGGCTGCGCGATCGGGAACGAGCCGCTGGATGTCGGGCCCGCGGCGGGGAACGAGCCGCTGGATGTCCGGCTCGCGGCCGGGAAGGACCCGCTGCCGTTCGCCGGGGAGGCGGGGCGGGAGGCCGGGACGACCGGCTGGGCGCCCACGCCGAGGATGCTCATCACGTCGGCCGTCGGGGCAGCGAAGGTCATGGTGCGCTGATCGGCCAGGTCGGCCTGCGAGGGAGCGGCGCGCTTGGCGGGCTCGACCAGGTCGGCGAGGTTCGACGCCGCGGCGGCCGCGGGAACCTGCCGCTGCGGCAGGGGAGCCTGGACGGTGGTCGCGTCGGGGTCCACGGCGGCCACGGGCTGCGGAGCGGCCTTGCGCTCGCTGCGCCGCTCAGGCCGGCTCGGGAGCTCGGCGGCGCGCTGCGGCTCTCGCTGCCGGTCGTCGGGACGGGCCGCGGCCTTCCTGGCCGCCACGGTGCCGCCGGCGCCGAAGTTGCCCTGCTCCGCGTCGCTGCGGATGTTGGCCCAAAACTCCTCGTCCTCGTCGTCCGAGGTCGGGTTGCCCCACTCGTCGACGCCACGCCTGCCACGCTGGCCGGTCCGCACCGGTTTCGGCGCTTTGGGCGCATCAATGGGGCTGAAGTCAGGACTGAAATTGTTCATCCGCGGCTCGTGCGCGGCGAACTCGTCCGTCGAGCGCGCGTGGGTCTTCTCCTCCTTCTCGGCCATCTCCTTCAGCCGTTCCGGAGGCAAGGAGCTCTCCCGCCGGTTCATCGAACGCATGCCCAGTGCCACGACGACGAGCACGAGGAGCACGACGGCGACCAAACTTACGATAACCGCAGTCATTGCACCACCCTCAAAGCCATGGCCTCCCTCTGGCATCGGTGAGATCGCGCGGCCATCGACGCGACCTGCCCCCTTTGATCACCAATGCCTAACAATTGGATCTGATTGTGTCGGACCACTATGAGCGTTGTCACACCCTACGTGAAGAATTGGTACACCGTATTACCTGCGGTGTTCGGTCTCTCACTCGATGTCAACGGCTGTGAGTCGGCCGCGGGCTATGGTCTGGTCCGCGATCTGCTTCAAGATCGTGGGGAGCGGGTCGCCCTCCTGGACGTCGACCTTGCCGTTCAACGTGTAGACCGTGAAGCGGTAGCTTCCCGGGTCGCATGGAGGGTCGTAACCCACTTTTCCGTTGGTCGACCTCGCCTGCTTGATCCCGTCGTCCGGGGGGTCCTCGGAGGCGCCGGGGCCCAGCTCGGTCGTGGTCGCCGGGATGTTGTAGACCACCCAGTTCACGGTCGCCTTCGACGACGCTCGCGAGTCGACCACGATGGCGATGGACTTGGCCTCGGACAGCGGCTGGCTCGACCAGCGCAGCGGCGGGCTGACCTGGCCGCCCTGGCAGGAGTATTGACGCGGCAGCGGCTTGCCGTCGCGCAACTCCGGGCTCGAGACGTTGATCTCCGCGATCTCCTGGGCCTGGGATCTGCCGATGAAACTGCCGCAACCTGACAGCGCGAACGCCGCGACCACCGTCGTCACACTGACGGCGATGCGTCGCACGCGTGATGCCGTGTTACACAGCCCCATGCCGGACGATGCTACGCGGATCTCGGCGGTGCACAGACCGTTTCTCGATGGTCCGTGCTCGGTAAAGGATCCGAAATCAGCCAGAATGGAGGCATCTGGAGAGTGAGCTTGACCACACCTGTGTCCTGCGCCCCACCCGTCGAGTCGAATCGGGGCGGGCCGGGGGACCTTCCTGGCCTGCTGCGTCGCGGGGACGGAACGGCGGGCGAGATGTCGCACAGCGACCCGACAAAACGGACGCTCGTTTCGGTCATGATCCTTGGCAAAAACCAGGTGCGCCAGCTGTGCGGACGGCGGCTGCCACGTTACGTGAGGCGCTCGCGCTGCGGTGCGGTCCCGCGCTTGCCCCGGGCCTGGATGGCACGAACGTGGCGCCGCCGACGCGGCCTTGCTCGACAGCCTGCGGCCGGCCGCCACCGAGCATGGCACCGGGCCTTGGGCCCCGGCGGGCAGACACGCCGCCGTGCTCGCCGGATCTTTACCGCCCCCGCGGGCCGATCACTTCGCGGGTACGCGGCCTAAGCTGGCCTTGTGACGTCAACAGGCCCGCTACGCGATCCGGGGAACCGCGTCTCACCCAAGGCCGTGCGCCTGTGGCTGCTCGAGGCGCTGGTCGGCTTCGTGTTCTTCCTGGGCGGCTCGCTCCTGGTGTCGCGGTGGGTCGGCGGCAGCGGGTGGTCGTGGGTGCCGGACTGGTTCGCCGCGAACTCCTGGCTGCTGCCTGTGGCCGTCGTCGTGGTGACCCTGCCGTTCCTGGTGGCCGAGCCGTTCGTCCGCTACGCCGTGCATCGCTGGGAGCTCTCAGGCGACGTCGTCTACGCCAGGTCGGGGTTCCTGACCAGGGAGTGGGTCTTCGTGCCCGTGAGCCGCATCCAGACGGTCGACAAGGGGCAAGGGTGGTTCGAGCGGATGCTCGGGCTGGCCACGCTGGAGATCCGCACCGCGTCCCATGCCGGCTCATCGACGATCAAGGGCCTGGACTACCAGGTGGCGGCGGGCCTGGCCGAGCAGCTGGCGCACCGGGCCGAGGCGCTCAGGGACGACGCCACATGACCGACCCCGGACCGCCCCGCGGCGACTCCGCGCCCGGCGACGGGACGGGCGACACGTCGCGGGCGGCAGGTGACGGGCAGCCGGCGCCTCCTCCGCTCCCCGTCCGGGCGCCGTTGCGGCTGAGCCCGAAGGTGCTGCTCATCGATCCGGTCCGCATGTTGCCCTCGCTGCTCCTGCCCCTCCTCGGCGTGCTGTTCGTGGGTGGCTTCTCGGCCAGGTCGTACGGCTGGGCCATGCTCGGCATCGTCGGCACCGTGGTGTTCGCGATCGTCAGGTGGGTCACCTTCACCTACGAGATCGCCGGGGACCGCCTGGAGACGAAACGGTCGCTGATCAGCCGCTCGGTCCGTACCATCCCGCTGGAGCGCATCCGCGGCGTCGACGTGTCCACGCCGCCCATGCACCGCCTGCTCGGCCTGGCCGTACTCAAGATCGACACGGGTGCGAGCGGTCGTGACGAGGAGGCCGAGCTCGACGGGGTCACGCGGCAGGAGGCCGACCGGCTCAAGGCGCTGCTGCTGCGGCGCGCGGCCCGGCAGGAAGGTCCCGTGCCCGAGACCGCGGCGGCCGGGCCCGCGGAGCGGGCGATCGTCAAGGTGCCGCTCAGGTGGCTGCTGTACGGGCCGCTGTCCGGCGCCTACCTGCTCACCCCGTTCGCGCTGGCCGGCGGCGCCGTGGGGCTGGCGTTCCAGTGGGGGGACGAGCTGGGGTTCGGCCGGGACGCCGCTTGGAACGTGGGCCAATGGCTCTGGGACCGCCCCTACCTGCTGCTGATCGCGGCGGTGCTGCTTGTCATGGCGATGCCCATCCTCGGCGGGCTCATGTACGCGGTCTTCAACTGGAACTTCGAGCTCAAACGCCGCGATGGCTACCTGGTGGCGGAACGCGGGCTGATCAATCGCCGCAGCGTGTCGCTGGAGTCGGCGCGGGTGCGCGGCTACGAGATCGTGGACGGCCTCGCCGAACGGTGGGCCGGGGTCGTGCGTGTGTGGGCCATCGTGACGGGGCTCGGCGACTCGGAGACCCGAGGGCAATTGCTGCCCGACGTGCCACGTCCGGTCGCGCACCAGGTGACCGGGGAGGCGATCGGTCCCTACACGGCCGCGCTGCGCCGTCATCCGCCGGTGGCGCGCAACCGCCGCCTGTTCAGGGCCGTCTTCCCGTGGGCGATGATCGCGCTGGTCAGCGGTGTGGCGGCGTGGGCGACCGGCATGATGGTGTGGTGGATCCTGCTGGTCCTGTCGCTGCTGCTGGCCGGGGTGGGGATCCCGCTGGGGCTCGACAGGTACGCATCGCTGGGGCACGGCTACGACGGGGTGCGGGTGGCAGTGCGGTCGGGCTCGCTGCGGCGGTCCCAGGCCGTGGTCGAACGCCGGGCCGTGGTGGGGTGGCGGCTGCGGCAGACGTGGTTCCAGCGGCGGGCCGGGGTGCTCACGCTGATCACCGGCGTCGGGGCCGGCAAGGGCGGGTACGAGGCCCTCGACGTCTCGGAGGCACAGGGGGCGGGCTTTCCCGCCGAGGTGACCCCGGAGTGGCTCGCCCCGTTCCTGAACCCGGCACCCCCAGGGCTCCCGTCTTCCGCCAAGCCTCGGACGCCGCCCACAGGGTTGGTCTGACCCGCCGCCGCGCATCACGCCCTGAACGTATGCGCGGCACCGCTAGGCCAATGGCCCGGCGGAAGGCCTCGATGGCGGGTCGGTGGAGAGGTCATTCCTGGCGGCGGGCTCCGAACATGATCTCGTCCCAGGTCGGGACCGAGGCCCGGCGGCCACGGGAACCCTTGCGCGGCTGCCGGGCGGCGGGTGCAGGCGGCGGGGAGGGCACTGGCACGGCCTGCTCCTCCTTGGCCTCGTCCTTGCCTGCCCGGGCGGCCGGCACCTTGGGCGCGGCGGGACCGGGCTTCGGCTTGGGCGCAGGCGGCTTGGTCTCCTTCGCCACCTGCTTCGACCCGCTCGGCTCACCCTCCGCGACCTTGGAACCGCCGGCCTCCGCGGGCTCGGCCGCGTCCACGCCGGGTGAGGCGGTGGCCGGTGGGGCGGTGGCGCCGGTTTCAGCGGGCGCGGACGCCTCGGAGACGGACGGGACGTCGGCGCCCTGCGCCTCGGTGAGCGGCTGACCCTCGGTGGCCGGCTGACTCGCGGTGGCTGGCTGGCTTTCCGTGGCGGGCGGAGTGCCGTCGGCGGCCGGCCGAGCGTCGGTGGCCGACTTTCCGTCGCCGGTCGCTCGGCCGTCGGCGGTCGGGCGCGGGTCGAGGGCCGGCTGGCTCTCGGTCGTCGGCCGGCCTGTTGTCTCGGGCTCGAGGGCCGTGTCGGCTGCGGGTGCCGCCTGCGAGACCGCCGCAGCCTGTGCGGCGGCTGCCGAGGCGGAGGCCGGCTCGCCGGCGGCGGTCTGCCCGGCAGGCTGAGACGCCGTGACCAGCTGCTCCTGGACGGTCACGGTTTGCTGCGCGGGAGGCTGCTCCTGCGACAGGCTGGTGGCGTCCGCAGGAGCCTGCGCCTGCGGCGAGGTGCGCTGGCCGGCGGCAGCATGCCCCTCGGCGACGGCGCGCGGCTCCTCGGCGGATGCCTGAGGAGCGGGGCGGACGTCCGCAGGGGCGGCAGGAGCGTAGATGGCGTCGGTGTCGCGCTCGGCCGGGTCGCGCTCGGCTGAACGGCCGGAGCCGAAGTCGGGCAGCCACGCCGAAGACCCGCCGCGACGCGAGACCGTCTCGCCGGGGCGGGCATGACCGGTTTCGCGGGCAGGCGTCTCAGGCCGGATGGAGTCGTCGCGCGATGGCGTCTCAGGCCGGAAGGAGCCGTCGCGCGATGGCGTCTCAGGCCGGAAGGAGCCGTCGCGGGACGGCGGTTCCTCACGGAGGGTGCTCTCGCGAGACGGCGGTTCGTGGCGGAGCGTGGTCTCGGGGGATGGAGGGGCCGCGTCGCGGGGCGGAGCGGCGCGCTCGAAGGGAGCGGCCTCGCGGGATGGACTGTCCGAGGCACGCGTGTAGCCGGTCTCCGAGGACCTGGGCGGCGGGTTGTAGCCGACCGCCGGCTCCTCAGGCTCCCGCCGCGCCGATGGGAACGGCACGGCGTCGGAGGCGAGCGGCGGCACCGGCTGCAGCTTGGCCACGCGCGGCGCGAACGGTGTCACCGTCGTGTCCTCGACGACCGGCGGCTCCGGGTCGAAGTCGGCCGACGACAGCCGCATGGCCTCGTCGCCGTACGGCGTCACATGCCGCTTGCGCGGGTCGAAGAGCCATTCGGCGTGCCGCGTGTGACCGTTCCACACGTAGCCCAGCTTGACCCGCCACAGCCCGTCGTCGCGCTTGGCGGAGTCCCAGTCGATCTCGTCGGTGGGCACGCCGCGTCTGGTCAGCCGCTCGGCGACGAGATCGCCGAGGGTCGGCCCCGGCGCGGTTTCGCCGGGCATGCGCACAGCGACCCGCTGCGCCTGTTGAGCGACGTACTCCCGCTCCTGCAGCACCGGCCCCTCGAACCAGCGCACGCGCTCGACCGGGATGCCGGCGGTCGCCGCGATTTCCTCTGCGGTCTCACCGGCGCGAATGCGGGCCTGGATCTCCTTGGGGCGCAACGGACTCTCCACTTCGATCTCGTACTGGCCGAGACGGGAGAAGTTGCCGCGGACGGCAGCACGGAGCCGGTCGTCCACGGGAAGCGTGAAGCGCGTACCTCGCCCGGCAGTCGCCAGCACGAGGTAGGTGCCGTCCTCACTCACCGCGACGAGTCGGAGCTCCTGCATGCGAGTCCCTTCGTCAGCGTCGTCGCCATTCTTCCCCCGGACCCTTGAGTCTCTCGCGTGTGCCGGTTGCCTGCCAGCACCGTACCCGGCATGTCCGAACATCGCCTTCCTGGGATAGCCCCGGGGCGATGTGACGCCGGTCACATTTGACGAATCCATGCCTCTAGAGCCCGCCGTTGCGCATGAGGAGGTTAAATGCCCTGGCTGGGTTCTGGCTAATCCCGCCCGTGGCGTCGACCGGCCGGTCGGGCTCGGCGGGGACGGGGCGCAGGGCGAGTCCTGAAGCAGGCGTCATGGCCAAGGGGACGGCGGTCGTGGCGGCCGTCGCCACGGCCGCGGCGAGGTATACGGAGGGCAGGCCGAGTCGTCGGGGCACGAGTGACGAGGGTGCAGGCCGCGCGTGTCATCCGGGAGGCCGGACACGCGGTCCCGGCCGTTCGCGAGGCAGTTCTTTACCGAAACAACGACGACCCTAGCCGAGCACCAGATTCAGGTAGTCGTTGGTGAACAGGCGGCGCGGGTCGAGCCGGTCGCGCAGCGCGGCGAAGTCGGCGAAGCGGGGATAGACCTTGGCCAGGTAAGCGGCGTCCCTGGTGTGCAGCTTGCCCCAGTGCGGCCGGCCGTCCAGCCGCACCATGATCTCCTCCACGCCCTCGAAGTACGCCGGATTCGGCGTCGGGCGGTAGATGTGGCAGGCGATGTACGCCGAGGCCCGCCCGTACGCGGTGGACAACCACGCGTCGCTGGGCGGCGTGACCCGCACCTCCACAGGAAAGGTGATCATCCACCCCATGCGGTCGATGAGGTCCCGAGTCTCGCGCAATGCCTGCGCCAGGCGCTCGCGCGGCACGGCGTACTCCATCTCGAGGAAGCGCACGTCCCGCCGCGCCGTGAAGATCTTGTACGAGGTGTCGACCGACTCGGAGTCCCCCAGCGCCGCCGCGCTCGCCTCGTTGATCCGCGGGATCAGCCCGGGGAAGCGGGCCCCGGTCGCGCAGGCCGCGCCGAACACGGTGTTCTCCAGGAACACGTTCTCCAGCCAGCGCTTGACCGCGCTCGGCGGCGACGCGGGACCGGGATGCCGGTTGTTGGTCTTGACCAGGCAGGCGTCGGTGTGCGGCAGCCAGAAGAAGTCCAGGTGCTCGTTCGCGGAGGTCAGCTCGTCGAGCGAGTCCAGGATCTCGCCGAGCGCCATCTTGCGCCGCCTGTTGTGCAGCAGGAACGCGGGCTCCACCCGGAACGTCACGGCTGTCACCACCCCGAGCGCGCCCAGACCTACCCGGGCCGCGTCGAACAGGTCGTCACCGGGGGAGGCGGTGGCCACCGACCCGTCGGCCAGCACCAGCTCCAGCTCGGTGACCTGGTCGGCGAGCCCACCGCTGTCGCGCCCGGTGCCGTGGGTGCCGGTCTGGATGGCGCCGGCGACGGTCTGCTCGGTGATGTCGCCCATGTTGGCCAGCGCCAGCCCATGCTCGCCGAGCAGTTCGTTCAGCGCCCGGAGCGGGGTGCCGGCCAGCACGGTGACGCGGTCGTCCGCCTGTGACCTGATGCCGGTCAGCGCGTCGGGGCGCAACATGATGCCGTCGGTGAGGGCCACCCCGGTGAAGGAGTGGCCCGTGCCGACCATGCGGACCCGCCGCCCGGAGGCGGCGGCGTCGTGCACAGCGCGTACGACGTCCGCGACGGACGCCGGAGCGCGCACTTCGGCGGGGCTGCCCGACTGGTTCTTCGCCCAGTTCGTGAAGACCATGAGCGCCCCTTAAAGAAGAGTCTCGTTCCGGTGAACGTGAACGATACTCAGTTCTCCCAGCCCGCGGGAACCGGGAAAATGTCGCCGGGCTCGAGGTTCTCCTTCTTGACGATGTCGGACACCGTCACGAGGTGGTAGCCCTTGTTCTGCAGGGTCTTGATGATCGACGGCATGGCCTCGACGGACTGCTTCACCCAGTCGTGCATGAGGATGATGCCGTCCTGCTTGGCCGCCTCGAGGGTCTTCTTCTTGATGGACTCGACGTTCTTGCTCTTCCAGTCCTCCGAGCCGCCGGTCCACAGGATGATCGGCATGCCGAACTCGGCGGCGATGTCGGAGACCGTCAGGTCGGCCATCCCGTACGGCGGCCGCAGCAGCTTGGGCTCGACGCCCGCCGCCTTCTTGACCTCGTCCTGAGTCTTCTTGATCTCTGCCCTGATGTCCCAGGGCTCGATCTTGGTGAAGTCAGGGTGCTTGTAACTGTGGTTGCCCAGCTCGTGGCCCTCGGCGACCATGCGCTTGACGTAGGTGGGGCGGCTCTTCACGTATTGGCCCTCGAGGAAGAACGTCGCCTTGGCGTTGTGCTTCTTCAGCGTGTCGAGCAGGACGCCCGCGTACTTGCCCGGTCCGTCGTCGAAGGTCAGCGCGATGCACTTGACCTGCGTGCAGTCGACCGGAGCCTTCTTGGGTGCCTGGGCTAACGCGGGCGATGGGGTGAGGGTGACGCATACAGCCGCGATTGCGAGAAGTGAACTGATCTGTCGGGACATGAATAAAGCTTCCATAGTGATGGATGTTGCGAGGGATGTCCCGACGGTAGCGGATCAACTCTTCGCGGGTGAAGGTGCCTCGGGGACTCTCAGGAAACCCGAACCTCCCAGTCCCACGATCACGGCCAGGAACGCGGCGCCCAAACTGAAGATGTAAGCGTTGGACGCGCCGTACATCTCGGTGAGCCGGCCGCCCGCCCACGCGCCGATCGCCACCCCGAAGCCCAGCGCGGTGGAGATCCACGCCATGCCCTCGGTGAGCAGCGACGGGGGCACCAGCCGCTCGGTGAGCGAGAACCCGGTGATGAGCGTCGGCGAGATCGCGAACCCGGCCAGGAAGAGCGCCCCCGCCATGACCCGCGCGTCACCGATGAACACGATCGGCACCAGCCCCAGCGCGAACACGCCCAGCGCCCGCACGAACCGGCCCTGCAGCGAAATCCGCCAATGTCTGGACCCGAACCAGAGCCCCGACACCATCGACCCGCCGGCGAACGACGCCAGCAGGAACCCCGCGGCCACCTTCACCCCCTCCTCCTCGGCGAACGCCACGGTGATCAGGTCCACGGACCCGAACACCGCCCCCATCGCCAGGTAGACGCACGACAGCAGGGCGATCGCGGGAATCAGGATGGGCGTGCCGCCCCCGGACCTGGCCGGCTGGACGGGCGGCTGCGTACGCCGCTGCGTCGCCAGCGCCAGGCAGCCGACGAACATGAAGACCAGCGCCACGGCGAGACCCATGTACGGGCTCACCCCGGTGGCCAGCACCGTGACCAGGGCGGGACCGGTGACGAAGATGACCTCGTCCACCACGGACTCGAAGGCGAAGGCGGTGTGCAGCTTGCTGGAGCCGCCGTGGATGACCGACCAGCGGGCCCGCACCAGCGAGCCCACCGACAGCGACGTGGCCCCGACCACCAGGCCGGAGGCGTACAGCGTCCAGTCGGGCAGCCGCAGGCCGGCGCTGAACAGGAGCGCGGCCAGCCCGAGCGCGTTGATCACGGCGAACGGCGGGATCACCCGGCTCTGCCCGAACCGGTCCACGAGCCGCCCGGACAGCGGGGCGCCGATGGCGAAGGCCACGTTGGTGGTGGCGGCGACCGCGCCGGCGGTGGCGTAGTTGTCGGTGAGTGCGGAGATCAGTAAGACGATCCCGATCCCGATCATCGACATCGGCATACGCCCGACGAATCCGGCGAGCACGAACGCCTTGATGCCAGGCCCATTGAACAGCCCCCGGTAAGGCCCGACCACCCTGTTTCCTCCTTACTTGCGCCAGTTAACCATTGCGCAACCGATGTCCGGTAAGCAAGTGGATATTCGCCTGGCTGGGCTAACGTGTCCCGAGTGTCCGGTCTTCCCACCTTCCGTGCGGTCATGCTCATGGTCATCGCGGTGCTCGCGGTCACCGCCGCAGCCGGTGGAATCGTCGTGTTCCTGGACGGTGACCTGCTCAAAACCGCTCAGGAGCCGGTACGCAGGCCGACCCGTCAGCCCACGGCCGCCCCCCGCCTCGACCAGCTCGTACCCCACGCGGAGCCGGTCAAGGATTTCGGCGCCGGCGGGCCCGGCGTCACCTCGACCCCGCCGCGGGTGCTGGCGATCGCCCCGTCCGCCGTGCCCAAGCAGACCAGGCTCAAGCTGGGCGAGCTGAAGCACGTGCAGAAGGTGACCGTCGTCGACGCGGGCGCGGTCAAGGTCTCGGGCACCGCGCTGAACCTGCTGGCCGTGGACCCCGCCCACTTCCGCTCGTGGACCCCGCAGCCGGTCGCCGACCAGCCGGCCGTGTGGAGCGCACTGGCCAGGGGGGAGCTGGTGGCCGACGCGAGCGCGATCAGCAGGTTCGGGATGATCCTCGGCGCCATGTACCAGGTGGACGGCGGTCCCACGCTCCGCGTCGCCGCCTCCGCCCCGCTGGGCCTGCGCGGCGTGGACGGGCTGGTGGGCGCCGACCTGGGGAGGTCGCTGGGGTTCGCGCCGGGGGTCGCGGTGCTGCTGCACGGCAAGCCGGGCACGATCAGCGAGTCGGGGGTGCGCAAGGTGCTCGGCAAGGACGCCCAGGTCGTCATGCTGGACTCGGCCGCCCGTGCCCCGAAGCGGGACCAGCCGAGCCCGCAGACGGTCAACGTGGGCCGCCCGGGCAGCTACCTCGAGCTCTACAAGGCCTCCGCCACCCGCTGCCCCGGACTGTCGTGGACGGTGCTCGCCGCGATCGGCCAGGTCGAGAGCAGTCACGGCCGCAACAACGGCCCGTCCAGCGCCGGCGCGCTCGGGCCCATGCAGTTCATGCCCGCCACCTGGAAGGCTTACGGCGTGGACGGCGACGGCGACGGCAAGGCCGACATCTGGAGCCCGTACGACGCGGTGCCGGGCGCGGCCAACTACCTGTGCGCCAACGGCGCGGGCAAGGGCGGCGAGAAGCTACGCAAGGCGATCTGGTTCTACAACCACTCCTGGGACTACGTGAACAAGGTCATGGGCATCGCCGAGGCCTACGCGCGCACCTACGCCTGAGGGCGCCGGCGGGGTGGAGGGCAGCAGGTGAGGGCGCAGGGGACCGGCTCGGGCTCGTCCATCAGCTCGCGCACCATCCGCACGAACCGCGGGTGCGTGCCCGCCGTCGCCGCCCGCTCCAGCGGCAGGCCGATCTCTGCGGCCACGTCCCTCGCCTCGGTGTCGAGGTCGTAGACGACCTCCATGTGGTCGGAGACGAACCCGATCGGCACCAGCACGACCGCGTGGGCCTCCGTCTTGCGCAGGTGGTCGCAGACGTCCGGCTCCAGCCAGGGCACCTGCGGCGGGCCGCTGCGCGACTGCCACACCAGGTCCCACGGCCCGGTGCGGCCGAGCTCCTGGTTGACGAGCTCGGCGCTCCTGCGCAGCTGCGCCTCGTAGAGGCCGCCGGACGGGCCCGCGGTCTCGGCCATCGACACCGGGATGCTGTGCGCGGTGAACACGAGCCTGGCGTCGTCACGGCCGAGCCGCTCCAGCGCCGCCCGCGTGTGGTCGGCCATGGCGGCCACGAACCCGGGGTGGTCCCCGAAATGCCGCATCTTGATCAGCTCAGGACCGGCCTCGACGGAGATCCTGGCGATGTCCTCATAGTATTGCCGGCAGCTGGAGTAGCCCGCGAACGCCGAGGTGGGGAAGACAGCCGCCTTGCGGATCCCGTCGGCCTTCATCCGGCGCACGGTGTCCTCGCCGAACGGGTGCCAGTTGCGGTTGCCCCAGTAGACCGGCACGTCCACGACCGGGCGCAGCGCCTCGACCAGGTCGCGGTTCTGCTGGTTGATCGGGCTGACCCCGCCGAAGCTCTGGTAGTGCTCGGCCACCTCGAGCAGCCGCTCGCGCGGCACGCCGCGGCCGCGCACGACGTTTTCCAGGAACGGCATCACGTCGTCGGGACCCTCGGGGCCGCCGAAGGACAGGACCAGCAGAGCGTCGTAATCTCCCACGTGACCAACCCTATTAGGGAGTGCCGGGGGTCCTGAGTGCGCGGTAGGTTCGGGTGAGTGAGCGCATTTACCGACATACGTGAATATGTGGCCATTCCCCGGGTTCTCTCGCTGCGGCTCTCCCCTGACGGCTCCAGGCTGATCTCGACAGTCCAGTCACTCAACCCCGACGGCAAGTCGTACGGCACCGCGCTCTGGGCGATCCCGCTGGACGGCGAGCCCTGCCGCCTCACCCGCTCCGCCAAGGGCGAGTCGGCCGCCGTCTTCACGGCCACGGGCGATGTGCTGTTCACCTCCGCCCGCCCCGACCCCACCGTCAAGGACTCCACCGACGAGGTCCCCGCGCTCTGGCTGCTGCCCCACGCCGGCGGCGAGTCCCGCCAGGTGGCCACCAGGCCCGGCGGGATCAGCGGGATCCGCACCGCGGGTGACGTGGTCGTCTTCGCCGCCGACGTGCTGGACGGCGAGGAGGCGGCCGAGGAGGACAAGCGCAAGGACCGCAAGGATGCCGGGATCAGCGCGATCCTGCACGAGGGCAACCCGGTCCGTTACTGGGACCACGACCTCGGACCCGGCCGCACCCGGCTGTTCGCCGCGCGGCTCGGCGACGACCGGCTGGAGGACGTGCGCGACCTGACGCCCGACGCGGGCGACGCGCTGCGTGACGCCGCGTTCGAGCTGACGCCCGACGGCGTCAGTGTGATCATCACGTGGCGGACGTACCTGCCGAAGGGCGAGACGCGTACCGACCTCGTCGTCATCGACGTGGCCACCGGCCAGCGGCGGACGCTGCTCAGCGACGACGCGCACGACTTCGACGGCCCCATCGCGATCTCCCCGGACGGCACTCGCGTGGCCTGCGCCCGCGATCGGCACACCGGGTGGGACGTCTCGGCCAGGAGCGAGCTGTGGATCGCCGACCTGGCCACCGGCGAGGGCCAGGCCTACGCGCCCGACCTGTTCCCCGGCGACCTCGAGTGGGCGCCGGACTCCTCGGCCGTCTACGTGGCGGCCGACCACCAGGGGCGCCGCCCGATCTTCCGCGTCCCGCTTTACGGGGAGGTGACCAGGCTCACCCGGGACGACGCCGCCTACATCGGGCTCAACGCCTCCGCCGACGGCCGGTTCGTGTACGCGCTGCGCAGCGCGGTCAACCTCGCCCCCGCCCCCGCCAGGATCGACGTGGCCACCGGCGAGATCACCGACCTGCCCTCGCCCGCGCCGCGCCCCGACGTACGCGGCACGCTCACCGAGATCTCGGCCACCGCCGACGACGGCGCGACGATCCGCGGCTGGCTCGCGCTGCCCGAAGGCGCCTCCGCCGCCGATCCGGCGCCGTTCCTGCTGTTCATCCACGGCGGCCCCGTCGCCTCCTGGAACGACTGGCAGTGGCGCTGGCAGGCCTGGATCATGGCCCAGCACGGTTACGCCGTGTTGATGCCGGACCCGTGCCTGTCCACCGGTTACGGTCAGGACATGATCGATCGCGGCTGGGGCAACTGGGGCCCGCGCACCCAGGCCGACCTCGACGCGATCGTGGACGTGGCCCTGGCCAGGGACGACATCGACAGCGAGCGCATCGCCGCGCTGGGCGGCTCGTTCGGCGGCTACATGGCCAACTGGCTCGCCGGCCACACCGACCGCTACAAGGCCATCGTCACCCACGCCTCACTGTGGAACCTCGACCAGTTCGCCGGCACCACCGATGTCCCGATGTACTGGCAGCGCGAGTTCGGCGCGCCCGGCTCCGAGCGATACGAGCTGCTGTCCCCGCATGCCGCCCTCGACAAGATCACCACGCCGATGCTCGTGATCCACGGCGACAAGGACTACCGCGTGCCGATCGGCGAGGCCCTGCGCCTGTGGTGGGACCTGCGGCGCACCGAGGTCGACGCGAAGTTCCTGTACTTCCCCGACGAGAACCACTGGATCCTGAAGCCGGGCAACATCGTCGCCTGGTACGAGACCGTGCTCGCCTTCTTGTATCAGCATTTGAGGCCAACCTTCGAGCCGCCGAAGTTCTCTGGTCTCGTTGACCTGGGCAGTCTTGATCCTGACAGATCATGAACCGGTCTGGTCCTTAGGGCATACCAACAAGCTCCTAGGAGCTTCCTAGGAGCTTCCTAGAGCTTCCTAGGGGCTTTCAGAGGCGAGAGGAGTGATGGGTCGCGTTCAGTTTCCGCCCGGCTCGATCTCGTCCCGCCGCGGCGCGGCAGGCAGCTTGCCGCGCAGGTCATTGCGCACGGCCTCGGCCAGCCTCTTGGTGGCGGCCCTGTTGAGCGCGCCGCCGGCGACCGCCCCGGTGAGGAACGGGCCGAGCGTGGTCAGATGGCGGCCGAGGGTCCGCAGGAGGCGGTTACGCAGGGCGGTCTTGGCGGCCGCACCGAAGGCGAGGGAGACGGACGCGGGAGCAAGGGGGTCGATCCCGCGTTGTCTGGCCCAGGCGGAGGTGAAGACGAAGGCGCGCTGGGTGCCGCTGCCCTCGACACGTACGCCGTAGACCTCGTGCAGCTCGGCCAGGAGTTTCACCTCGATGGCGGCGACGACGATGGTCTCGGCGACGAGCTGCGCGGGGGCGGAGAGCAGGAGAGGTGGTGCGGCGAACTCGGCCGCCGCGAGCGCTCCGCCGATGGCGCCCACCGTCATCGTGGCCTTCTGCGCCGTGCGCACCAGGTCGTCGGCGAGTTGCTCGCCGGTCAGGCCGTGATGATGCTCGGAGAGGGTGTGCAGGTCGCGGATCGGAATGCGCGGGGCGATGTTGAGGAAGACGTCTGCCAACCAGCGGCCCCGGCCCGCGCCGGTCACGCGTGCCCTTTTCGCTCCCGCGGACAGAGCCTGGGCAAGACGGCCGAGCAGCCTGCGCCGCTCGGCCGGCTCGAGCTCACCGGGCTCGGCGAGCTTACCGACGAGCTCGCCGACCTCTTTGTCGGGGTCGGCGATCTCGTTGCCCGGTTGTTGACGGTCGTTCTCCGGTACGGCCACGCGATGCCTCCGTCCTCATTGTCGACCGCTCAGGGTTCGCCGGCTCGCTGCTGTCGTACCCTGAGCCACGGCGATCAGGCGGCGCACTCCCGGCAGACCTGCTGGCCGTTCTTCTCAGAAGCCAGCTGACTGCGGTGGTGCACCAGGAAGCAGCGCGAGCAGGTGAACTCGTCGGCCTGGCGGGGAATCACCCGCAGGGAGAGCTCTTCGTTCGACAGGTCCGCACCGGGCAGCTCGAGCGACTCGGCCAGGTCGGTCTCGTCGATGTCGATGCTGCCAGACGACTTGTCGGTGCGCCGCGCCTGCAGTTCCTGGAGACTGTCCTCCCCCAGGTCGTCGTCTGTCTTGCGCGGGCTGTCGTAGTCGGTAGCCATTGTGCTTACTCCATCCCCCTCATCTATAAGTCTTCGCGCTCGTTGCGCGCTCTACTAACGTCCAGGAGACCCATCTTGTGCCCGTTCCGCCCGGGGAGATTTCCCATGGGTACCCCGCCGGAACGGACAACGAACCTCCCAACACGTCAGGGCCTGCTGCCGTCGGCAATGGTTAGCCAAATATGGCGAAACCCACAGCCTTGGCGCCATGCACCACCGTGTTCGACGGCACATCCAACCACATGTACGGCGAGAACGAGACTCCCCCCGTCCATCAACACGCTGACGAACGTTCCAGGACCAACCGCGGTCAGCGCCTCGGCAGCCGAATCGTCACCACAAGTCCTCCGCCATCTCTGGGCACGGCGGCCACATTTCCGCCGTGCGCCTGTACGACCGCACGGACGATGGACAGCCCGAGACCCGCTCCCTTGGCCGAATCCACGCGGTCGGCGTTGAGCCTCCTGAACGGCTCGAACAGGCTGTTCACCTCGTATGCCGGGACATGTTGCCCCATGTTGGCCACCTGAACAACCAAGACACCGTCCACCATTCCCGTCCGGATCCAGACTTTTCCATTTTCAGGAATGTTGTACTTGACCGCGTTCTCGAGCAGGTTGCTGACGGAGCGCTCCAAGAGCACCGGATCGCCTATGGTAGGCGCGCTGACCAGTTCGGTCGTCAGGGTGACGCCGTGTTCCTCGGCGAAGGGCGTGAGCTGTTCCACGGCCGTCCGAGCGACTTCTCGGACGTCGACCGGTTTGCGTACGGCGAGTTCGCGCTCGCTCCTGGCGAGCAGCAACAGCCCCTCGATGAGCTTCTCGTTACGCGCGTTGACTTCCAAGAGGGTACGGCCGAGCGCTTTGAGATCCTCCGACGCCTCCGGATCCGACAGAGCGATCTCCAGGACCGTCCGGTTAATGGTGAGAGGGGTGCGCAATTCGTGGGAGGCGTTGGCCACGAATCTGCGCTGGGTGTCGAAGGCGATGTTGAGCCTGGTGAGCATGGCGTCGAAGGTGTCGGCCAGCTCCTTCAGCTCGTCGTTGGGGCCCTGCAGGTCGATGCGCTGGTGGGCGAGCGTGCTCTCCGAGAGCTTGCGCGCCGTGGTGGTCATCTGCGCCACCGGCCGCATGGCCCGGTCGGCCACGAAGTAGCCGAGGATGATCGCCAGGATCCCGACGCCCAGCAGCGCCATCAGCGAGCTGCTGAACAACGTGCTCTGGGCGTTCTCCACGGCCCGCTCCCTGGCCGCGCTCCACCGGTTCTGCATGATCGCGGCCGAGATCGCGTCGAGCTGGGAGGTGTCCAGCGGCAGCCACGCCTCCGCGATCGCCCTGCCCACGATGGCGTAGATCGAGTAGAGCAGGGCGGCCGCGGCCATGAAGAACAGCACGCTGTAGGCCATGGTCAGCCGCCATCGGATGCTGACCCGCTCCGGGAGCGCCTTCACCCGCTCCATCGTGGTGCGCTGGATCGGCGTGTGCTCAGGCGGCGGCGGTCCGTCCCAGGCGGGCGGCCCGCTGGGCGGCGGCGCCTCCTCCACACGTGCTGCTTTGCGCGCCGAATGCGGGCTGATCATGGGATGCGTCGGCCCCGTCTGGCGCTCTGGCCCCTGTGTCACAGCTTGTACCCAACCCCGGGCACAGTCTCGATCACCTGAGGCTCGCCCAGCTTCTTCCGCAGCGTCATCATGGTCACCCGGACCACGTTCGTGAACGGGTCGATGTTCTCGTCCCACGCCTTGTCCAGCAGGTCCTCCTGGCTGACCACGGCGCCCTCGGCGCGCATCAGCTCTTCCAGGACCGCGAACTCCTTCTTGGTCAGCACGACCTCCCTGCCGTCGCGCTCCACCAGCCGCTTGCCCGGGTCCAGCCGGATGCCGCCCCGTTCCAGCACGGGCGGCAGGGCGGGCGCCGAGCGGCGGCCGAGCGCCCGCACCCTGGCCACCAGCTCGATGAACACGAACGGCTTGGCCAGATAGTCGTCGGCCCCCAGACCGAGCCCCTCGACCTTGTCGTCCACGTCGCCCGACGCGGTCAGCATGAGGATCCGCGAGGCGGAACGCTGCTCGACCAGCTGCCGGCACACCTCGTCCCCGTGCACGACCGGAAGGTCACGGTCCAGCACGATCACGTCGTAGTCGATGTAGGAGGTCCGCTCGAGCGCGCCACCGCCGTCGTAGGCCACGTCCACCGCCATGGCCTCGCGCCGCAGCCCAGTCGCGATCGCGTCGGCGAGCACCCGCTCATCCTCTACCACCAGCACGCGCACGCCTGATACACCTCTCTCCGATTCTGGGCACTCATTCTGCCCACAGCCTCGATAAGCGCACGGTAAGGCATGTTCAGGGGTTGGTGACCGCCAGGGGAGGCGGGGCACAGAGAAATTCATGTTTCGGAGGGCGATGAGCCGGGGTATGCCTGCGGGACACCCATTGCCAGGACATCGACCGGCAATGGGCGCCTATCGCCCGGACACGGACCGAACCCCTAGAGAGAAGGTGAGATGGGCGAGTTCACGACCACGATCGAACACCGCCTCGACCAGGCTTATGAAGGCCTTCGGGAGGCCCGGAGCATCGGCGACGAATACCTCGCCGACACGCTCACCGCCGAGATCGAGGACCTGCGCCGACTGGCGGACGATCACGGCATCGCGTTGCCCCGCTAGCCACGCGAAACGGCCGGAGCCCCTGGCTCCGGCCGTTTCCCCTGTCAGCTCACGCGTCGCGCTCGGGATCCAGCGTCACCAGCAGGTCATGCAGCTCCTCGAACAGCCCGGGTGCGGCACAGACGGCGAACTCGGGGCTCACCGGCTTGCCGCGCAGCCCGCCGAGCCTGGCTCCGGACTCGGTCGCCACCAGGCCGGCGGCGGCGTAGTCCCACGGGTTGATGCCGCGCTCGTAGTACGCGTCCACCCGCCCGGCCGCCACCGAGCACATGTCGATGGCGGAGGAGCCGCCGCGCCTGATGTCACGCACCCGAGGCAGCACCGCCGCCACCACCTGGCCCTGCACCACCCGCCTGGCCGCCCCGTAGCCGAATCCGGTCGCGACCAGCGCCTGCGCCAGCGGAACCCCGGTGTTGCAGCGCAGCCGCTCGCCGCCGAGCCAGGCGCCCTCGCCGCGCGCGGCGGTGTAGACCTCGCCGCGCATCGGGTTGTTCACCACGCCGGCCACGACCTGGCCGCCGACCTCGACGGCGATCGACACCGCCCAGTCCGGCAGGCCGTACAGGAAGTTGACGGTGCCGTCGACGGGGTCGACGATCCATCGGACGTCGGAGTCGCCCGGCGCCTCGCCGCCCTCCTCGCCGAGGATGCGGTCGCCGGGCCTGGCGGCCTGGATGCGCGCGCGGATGAGCTCCTCAGAGGCTCTGTCCAGGGCGGTGACCACGTCGGTGGGGCTGGACTTGGTCTCGATCTCCTCGGACATCGTGGGCCGCTTGGTCAGCAGCATGTCGCCGGCCTCGCGGGCGATGTCCTCGGCCAGCCGGAGGAAGTCGGTCATCGGCTCACCGGGTTCACATGCTTCCGCGCCCGGCGGACCATATGGTGTTCCTGAGAGGCGATCTTACTCCTGTACATTCTGTGTTGAGTCTTCACGCAGCTCAGCGTAACAACGGCGCTTTACCGCGCTCGGGGGTCAATCGCTCTCTTTCCGGCCACGCCGAGGCGAACGTGGCCAGACCACCGGGCCGATGATGTTCTCGATCGCGAAGTAGCCGTGCTTGCGGGAGTCGTAGCTGGCGGCGGCGTTGTCGCCGAGCAGGATCACCTTGCCTTGCGGGACGAACGACTCCGATGTGTCGCGCAGAGCCGGCGCCCGCTCTCGCGGCGGCGAATCTCCCGGAACGGCCACCACTCGCTTGATCACATACGAGGTGGTCATCTCCTCCGGCGGCGAGATCTTGAGGACTTTCCCCGCAACCTCGTCCGGCGGGTGGACAGGCATCCACTCCCGGCCGAACAGGACGACCACCTCGCCACGGCGTAACCGGTGCTGTGGTTTCCGCCGCTCTAGCAGCACAGGTGAGGGGTTTCCCTGATTCCCCGGGGCACCTGCCTGACGCCGCTGCCGATGTCCGGCAGCGGCGACGAGCTATCCTCTCAGCCCGTCGAAGGCCATGGTGACCAGTGCGTCGGCCACGTCGTCCGCCGACGCGCCGCACCCCCGCCGGTACCACTCGGCGATCGAGTTGACCGCGCCGAACAGCAGCCGCGTCACCAGCGCCGGATCCAGATCCGGCCGGATGCTCCCCTCCTCCGCCGCCTCCTTGACCAAGTGGCTGACAAACCCATCGAATTCCCCGCGCCGCTCCAGCGCTGCCTGCTCGGTCAGGCTGTTGCCGCGCACCCTTAGCAGCAGCGTCACGTACGGTAGTCGGTCGATGAGCAGCCGCACGCTCTGCCGCACCAGCCACTCAAGCCGGTCGATCGCCGGGCCCGCGGCCGCACGCTCGTCGGCGGCCAGCTCGAACAGCCCGTCCAGCGCCCGGTCGAGCGCCCGCGCCAGCAACTGCTCCTTGCCCGGCACGTGGTAGTAGATCGCCGACTTGGTCACGCCGAGCGCCCTGGCCAGGTCCTCCATACTCGTCCTGTCGTAGCCGCGCTCGTTGAAGACGCCCACGGCGATCGCCAGGACGGACTCGGGGTCGTGCCCGCGCCGACGCGAACGGGTGGAGGTAGGGGTAGCCATGTATTCAATTATCCCGACGTGAGTCGATGACCCGTCTAAACTTTCCCACCGACCGCTCCAGCGTCTCCGGGTCCACCACCTCGACCTCCACCCGCACGCCGACGGTGCCCCTGACCGCCTTCCGCAGCGCCGCGCCGACCTCCTGCCGGTCCGGGAACGCTGGCCGGGCCTCGACCCTGACCGCCATCACGTCGAGCCGCTCCGGGCGGGTCAGGTGCAGCTGGAAGTGCGGCGACAGGCCTGGCACCCGCAGCACGAGCTCCTCGATCTGAGTGGGGAACACGTTCACGCCGCGCAGAATGATCATGTCGTCCGTGCGGCCGGTCACCTTCTCCATGCGCCTGAACGCGGGCCTGGCCGTACCCGGCGACAACCTGGCCAGGTCGCGGGTGCGGTAGCGGATGACCGGCATCGCCTCCTTGGTGAGGCTCGTGAGCACCAGCTCGCCCGCGTCCGCCGGCTCACCAGTGAACGGATCGACCGTCTCCGGGTAGAAGTGGTCCTCCCAGACGTGCAGGCCGTCCTTGCTCTCCACGCACTCGTTGGCCACGCCCGGCCCGATCACCTCCGACAACCCGTAGATGTCGACGGCGTGCAGGTCGAAGCAGTCCTCGATTTTCTCCCGCATGCGCTCGGTCCACGGCTCGGCGCCGAAGATCCCGATCCGCAGCGACGACGCGCGCGGATCCAGCCCCTGTGCCGCGAACTCGTCCAGCAGGGCCAGCATGTACGACGGCGTCACCATGACGATGTCGGGCCGCAGATCCGCGATCAGCCGCACCTGGCGGGGCGTCATGCCGCTGGAGACCGGCACCACCGTGCAGCCCAGCCGCTCGGACCCGTAGTGTGCACCCAGGCCGCCGGTGAACAGGCCATAGCCGTAGGCCACGTGCACGATGTCGCCAGGCCGGCCGCCCGAGGCGCGGATCGAGCGGGCCATGACGTCCGCCCAGAGATCGATGTCCCTTCTGGTGTAGCCCACCACGGTCGGCTGTCCTGTAGTGCCGCTGGAGGCATGGACCCTGACCACCTGCTCGCGCGGAACGGCGAACATGCCGAAGGGGTATTGGTCTCGCAGGTCCTGTTTCGTGGTGAAGGGAAACCTTGTCAGGTCGCCGAGCTCCTTGCAGTCGCTCGCGTGCACGCCGACGCTGTCAAACTTTTGCCGATAAAAGGGGACATTTTCATAGACGTGCCTGAGTGTCCACCGCAGGCGCTCCAGTTGCAGCGCCATGAGCTCATCGTGGGAGGCCCGCTCGCTCGGGTCGAGCTCGTCCGGCCGTGGGGGATCCGCACGTCTACGTCTCATCTCGGCTCCCGGCCCGGGTGGTCGGACATCGCTGTCACCTCAATTCCCGGCTCCGGCCGCGGAACTCGGCGACCACCTGTCCGTCCGGCCTGCGTACCGTGATGTCGTAGATGCCGCTGCGGCCGTAGCGGGTCCGCTCGGCGGCCTCGGCCGTCAGCACGTCGCCCTCGCGGGCGGGGGAGACGAACGTGATCTCCGCGCCCGCCGCCACCGTCACCGGGCCGCGCGTGTTGCACGCGCAGGCGAAGGCCGTGTCGGCCAGCAGGAAGACGTAGCCGCCGTGGCACAGCCCGTGCCCGTTGATCATCTGGCCGGTCACCGTCATGCGGCACACCGCCCGGCCTTCCGCCAGCTCCGTCAGCTCGATGCCCAGGGCCGCGGAGGCGGTGTCGGCGTCGATCATGCGACGCACGCTCACCCAGGAGGAGTGGCGCATGGTCGGCATGCTTCCTCCTGAAGGGTGTAGGCGTATCCATCCGCTCGTTGCAGCAGGCGGATGTGACGGTGGCTGATGCCTTGGACGGTGCCGTGGGCGGTGGTGATGTTGAAGCTGCCGGTGGCCCGGACGGCAACGCGGCCGGTGTGGGTTCCCTGCTTCTTGCCGGCCGGGACCACAGCCCGCACCAGGTCGCCGGTGGCGTAGCCGAAGAACAGCTTGTGCCGGGGAAGGCGTAGGCGGGGCAAGCCGTGCTTGTCGGTGCGGGTGCGGGTGTGGGTGCCGCGGCCGGTGCATCCGGCGACCAGCACCGTGGACGTGGTCTCGGTGATGGTGTCGAGCTTGCCCACCGCCAGGGCGTCCAGGGTATGAGACTTGGGCAGGCCGTTGCGGGTGCGGTTCCATTTCGTCCGGCCCCCGGAGGCCACGTACGTGGGCAGGCGGGCGTCGAGTGCCCGCCACAGCGCCCAGCGGGTGGACTGGACGGCTGCCGCGTCCCGGAGTGGGGCCTTTGTCTGCGCGAGGATCTTGGCCAGCACCTTCGGCTTGCGGGCGAGAAAGTCGTCGATCGGCTGGTTACCCTTGGCCTGGTTGCAGGGTACGCAGGCCACGGTCAGGTTGGAGACGCGATCCGAGCCGCCGCGGCTGCGGGGGTGGATGTGGTCGAGGTTCAACGGCACACCTGACACACCGCAGTATGCACACTGCCGCCCCCACTTGGCCAGCAGATACTCTCGGATCTCGTACCCGGCGAGGGTGCCCTGCTGGTACTCAACGCCCTCCAGCGACCGGCCGACGGTGATGGCGTGGGTGTCGAAGGTGACTCGCTCCAGGTGCACCGCTCGCACCGGTGCCCAGCGGGTCAGTCGGTCCACCCATGAGACGGTCGTGGCCACACGGTGGCGTAGAGACGGCGCCAGCCAGCCCGACGGCCGGGTGCGGTTGGAGTAGCGAGGTGCACGGTAGCGCAGGTTCCGGGTGCGGCGGCCGCGCCGGCAGGCAGCCCGCTGCTGCATCTTCTTGCAGATCGTGCCGCTGCGGTGGTCGAGCTGGAGCGCGAACCGGGCGCGGCGCTCGCCGGCCTGAGCGGTGAACACCGAGATCCCGGAGTGCTTGGAGCCGGGGTCAACGCTCACCTCTACCCCGTCTACCTCGCTCTCATCGATGGTGCGGTCCTTGAGACGGATGACGAACGGAGTGTGCCGGTGAACAACAGCACGTCCCTTCGTCAGCAGCTTGCGCGCCCTGGCCGGCGTGCAAGGTTGCAGCGGGTGCCCGTGCTTGTCGAGCACGAGCACGTACGGGTGGCACTCACGTGCCTGCTCCCGAACCGGGTGGTCCGGGGTGACGCCCTCGGCGGCAGGTGAACTGCCGAGGGTCTCCTCTCGCACATGTCCCGCGCCGGGTGCCGCTCGGCGGCGGCCCTCGGTCCCCGTTTCGTCCCTGATCCCGGGGTTGTCTGCTGGACCGAGTTCCAGAGCAGGCTGCTGAGGAGGCACAGCCTGGTGGGGCTTCCGTCCTGCGCGGAACGTAGCCAACGTGGTCACCTCCTGTTTGGGGTTGGCTAGTGCTGGTAACACACGGGCCTTCAGCCATCTCGGCTGAAAGCTCCGCATTTACGCGGGGATCCGGTTACGCGACGCGCGCTTTCCAAACGTCGGTCTCCCTTGCCAACTGACCGAATGTTCGGTAAATATCTAGCTGTCTGGCTGATCTTTGTCAAGAAGGGTGAGCAACCATGTTCGAACAGCACCGCGACACCCTGGAGAAAGCCCTTTCCGCGATCGCCGGACGGGGATACTGGAGCGCCTACCCCGAGTCGCCGAGCCCGCGCGTGTACGGCGAGGGGGCGGCCGAGCGGGGCAAGGAGGTGTTCGAGTCCTACCTCGGCAAGCCGTTCCCCCTCGACCAGCCCGGCACCGGGACGTGGATCGGCGCCGAGCGCTCGCCGTACGGGATCGACCTCGGCGTCACCTACCCCGAGCCCGTCGTCGACCAGCTCATCGGCGCCGCCAAGGCGGCGATGCCGGCCTGGCGCGACGCCGGCCCCGACACCCGCGCCCTGACCTGCGTCGAGATCGTCAACCGGATCAACCAGCACAGCTTCGAGCTCGCCAACGCGGTGCAGCACACGACCGGGCAGGCGTTCGTGATGGCGTTCCAGGCCGGCGGGCCGCACGCGCAGGACCGCGCGCTGGAGGCCGTCGCGTACGGCTACGCCGCCATGACCTCCTCCGCCTCGATCGCCCACTGGGAGAAGCCGGGCAAAGGCGAGCCGCTCGTCATGGACAAGCGCTTCACCGTCGTGCCCAGGGGCGTCGCGCTGGTGATCGGATGCAACACGTTCCCCACGTGGAACGCCTACCCGGGGTTGTTCGCCTCGCTCGTCACCGGCAACCCCGTGATCGTCAAGCCGCATCCCCGGGCCGTCCTGCCGCTCGCGATCACGGTGCGGATCGCCCGCGAGGTGCTCGCCGAGGCGGGCTTCGACCCGGCGCTCGTGTCGCTGGCCGCCGAGGAGGGCCGGGGGCTGGCCAAGACCCTGGCCACGCACCCGGACGTGCGCATCGTCGACTTCACCGGCTCCACCGAGTTCGGCGAGTGGTTGGAGCAGAACGCCCGCCAGGCCCTCGTCCACACCGAGAAGGCCGGGGTCAACACCGTCGTCGTCGACTCCACCGACTCCTGGCGGGGCATGCTGGGCAATCTGGCGTTCTCCCTGTCCCTCTACAGCGGGCAGATGTGCACCGCGCCACAGAACATCCTCGTCCCCGCCGGCGGGATCGACACGGACGAGGGGCACAAGAGCTTCGACGAGGTCGCCGCGGGGCTGGCCGCCGCGGTCGGCAAGTTGCTCGGCGACGACGCGCGGGCGGTCGAGCTGACCGGCGCCATCGTCAACCCCGACGTGCTGGTGCGCGTGGAGAGCGCGCCCTCGCTGGGGGATGTGGTGCTGCCGTCGCGGGCCGTGCAGCACCCGTCGTTCCCTGACGCGGTGATCAGGACGCCGGTGATCGTCCGGGTGGATCCGTCCGCCTCCGACGTCTACGGACGTGAGCACTTCGGCCCCATCGCGTTCCTCGTGCCGACGGCCTCCACCGAGGAGAGCCTGGAGGTGCTGCGCCGCACGACCAAGGCGCGCGGGGCGCTCACCGCATCCGCCTATTCGACCTCTCCGGAGGTACTCGACCAGGCCGAGAGCGCGGCACTGGACGCGGGCGTGAACCTGTCGTGCAACCTGACCGCCGGCGTCTTCGTCAACCAGTCGGCCGCCTTCAGCGACTACCACGGCAGCGGCGCCAACCCGGCCGCCACGGCCTCCCTCACCGACCCCGGCTACGTGGCGGGCCGCTTCCACCTGGTGCAGTCTCGCCGCCCGGCATGACCCCGCCCCGGGAGGGGGCCGCGGGAGCGGGAAGGGACTCTACGAGTGGTGACGGGAGGAGAGCCATGGCCAAGCCGTTCGCCTCGTCGGCGGATCTCGGTGAGAAGAGGCAGACCCTGGAGGTGCTGGCGGACGGCGTGTACGCGCTCACCGCCGAAGGCGACCCCAACGTGGGCGCCATCGAGGGCGAGGACTTCCTCGTCTGCTTCGAGGCCCTGGCCACGCCGGTGGCCGCCGGCGAGTGGCTGACCAGGCTGCGTGCGCACACCGGCAAGCCGATCAGGTATCTGGTGTTGTCGCACTACCACGCCGTCAGGGTGCTGGGCGCGTCGGCGTTCGGCGCGGACGTGATCGTGACGCACGACAAGACCCGCGAGCTGATCGCCGAGCGCGGCGAGCAGGACTGGGCCAGTGAATACGCCAGGATGCCCCGCCTGTTCAAGGAGCCTGAGTCGATCCCCGGCCTGACGTGGCCGACGGCGACGTTCAGTGACACGTTCACCATCGACCTGGGCGGCGACCGGGGCGATCTGGTGCTGGCCTACTGCGGGCGCGGCCACACCGAAGGAGATCTGGTGGCGTGGCTGCCGCGCCACCGGATCATGTTCGCCGGCGACCTCGTGGAATCGCAGGCCGCCCTCTACACCGGCGACGCCTTCCACCGCGAGTGGTCTGCGGGGACGCTCGACCGGGTGGCGTCCTTCGGGGCGGAGACGCTGGTCGGCGGCAGGGGAGCGGTGGCCAGGGGCAAGGCCGGGGTGGAGGCGGCCATCGCGCAGACCCGTGACTTCCTGCGCGTCATGCTGCGCGAGGTGAGCGCCGCCGGCACGCTGAAGGAGGCGTTCGACAACGCCCACCGCGCTCTGGAGCCCCGCTACGGCGGCTGGCCGATCTTCGAGCACTGCCTGCCGTTCAACGTCTCCCGGCTCTGGGACGAGCTGCACGGTGTCGAGCGGCCGCGCATCTGGACCGCCGAGCGCGACCGCGAGGTCTGGAACGAGCTGCAGTCGTGAACACCGAGCCGCAGGTCATCGTGATCGGCGCGGGGCCGGTGGGGCAGAGTGCCGCGTTGTTGCTGGCCCGCTGGGGCATCCAGGTGCTGGTGCTGGACCGGCGGCCGGGGCGGGACGCGGGTGGGTCGCGCTCCATCTGCCAGCAGCGTGACGTGCTCGACGTCTGGGCCGCGGTGGGGGCGGGCAAGGTGGCCGAGGAGGGGCTGACCTGGACGACCGCCCGCACCTACTACCGCGACCGTGAGTTGTTCTCCTGGTCGTTCGAGCGGGAGGGCCCGATGCCCCCGTTCGTCAACATCTCGCAGGCGCGCACCGAGCAGATTCTCGACGAGGCCATCGCCGGGCAGCCGCTCATCGAGGTGCGCTGGAACCACGAGGCCACCAGGCTCACGCAGGACGCCTCCGGCGTCACGGTGCACTGCGGGCAGCGGTTGCTACGGGCACCGTACGTGCTGGTCTGCGCGGGAGCGCGGGCCCAGCAGGTACGCCAGTCGCTCGGCGTCACCTTCGACGGCGAGACGTTCGACGACCAGTTCCTGATCTGCGACATCAAGGCCGACCTGCCGGGCTGGGAGAGCGAGCGCCGTTTCTACTTCGATCCCATCTGGAATCCGGGACGGCAGGTGCTGATCCACCCGTGCCCAGGGGGCACGTTCAGGATCGACTGGCAGATCGCGCCCGACTTCATCCCAACGAAGACTGATATTTCGCGAAAAATCAGGCAAATCATTGGCGAGCGGCCCCACGAGCTGATCTGGCACAGCACCTACCGCTTTCACTCCCGCATCGCCTCCCGCATGCGCGTCGGCCGGGTCCTGCTGGCCGGCGACTGCGCTCACTTGGTGGCCCCATTCGGCGCGCGCGGGCTCAACTCCGGCGTGCCCGACGCCGAGAACGCGGCGTGGAAGCTGGCCTTCGTGCTCAACGGCTGGGCCGGGGACGGCCTGCTGGAGTCCTACCACGCCGAGCGGCACGCGGCCGCGCGGGAGAACCTCGAGGTCACCGCCGCCACGATGCGTTTTATCGCGCCCCGCAGCGTGGAGGAGCGGATGCACCGGCGGGCGGTGCTGGAGGGCGGGCTGGTCGCGGAAATCGACTCCGGGCGCTTCGCCGAACCCTACTGGTATGTCGATTCGCCGTTGACCACGCCCGAGCCGACGCGGCCCTTCACGGGCAGGCCGCCCAAAGGCGCGTTGTGCCCGCCCGCGCCCGGTGTGATCCTGCCCGACGCGAGCATTCCGGGCGGGCGGCTGCGGGAGTTCTGCCGGGATGGATTTCTAGTACTTCTGGGTGATATGTGCGATTCGAGTTTGTTTGTGCAGGTCCTGGGCAAGGTCACTACGGCGCCGCTCGCCGTACGCGGGCTCGCGGAGATGGATGGGACCGGCTCGCTCACTGAAAGGCTTGGCGCCGGGCCTGAGGAGGCATGGGTCATCAGGCCCGACTCCCACATCGCCGCGATCATCCCCCACGCGGGTCCGGAGTCGGTGGCGGCCGCCCTGAGCCGTGCCATGGGTGGCTCGCCTGACATGACCCCATAAGAGGAGGGAACTGCGTGACTGGCCGGAGCTCGTTTCTGATCGTCGCGAACCGTTTGCCGGTGGACAGGTCGATCGAGCCTGACGGAACGGCCTCGTGGCGCAGGAGCCCTGGCGGGCTCGTCACCGCGATCGCGCCGGTGATGCAACGGCGCCACGGAGCGTGGGCCGGCTGGCACGGGGCGCCCGACGAGAAGCTGGAGCCGTTCGAGCAGGGCGGCATGAACTTGATCCCGGTCCCGCTGTCGGCCCGCGAGGTGGAGCTCTATTACGAGGGCTTCTCCAACGCCACGCTGTGGCCGCTCTACCACGACGTCGTGGCGCCGCCGGTGTTCGACAGGGAGATGTGGGAGACCTACCGGGAGGTCAACGAGCGCTTCGCCAACGCCGCCGCCGACGCGGCCGAGGAAGGCGCGGTCGTCTGGGTGCAGGACTACCAGCTCCAGCTGGTGCCTGCCATGCTGCGCAGGCTCAGGCCCGACCTGCGGATCGGGTTTTTCCTGCACATCCCCTTCCCGCCGGTCGAGTTGTTCTGGCGGCTGCCGTGGCGCAAGGAGCTGGTCGAAGGGCTGCTCGGGGCCGACCTGGTGGGCTTCCAGCTGCCCGGCGGGGCCTCCAACTTCCGCAGGCTGTGCCGGCGGCTGCTGGGGCTGCCGTACAAGGGCAACGAGATCTTCCTCGACGACCGTATCGTCCAGACACAGGCGTTCCCGATCTCCGTGGACTTCGGGCAGCTCGACTCACTGGTACGCGAGTCCAGCGTCGTGGCGCGGGCCAAGGAGATCAGGGTGGAGCTCGGCGACCCCGAGCACGTGCTGCTCGGCGTGGACCGCCTGGACTACACCAAGGGGATCGGCCAGCGGCTCGAGGCGTTCGGCGAGCTGCTGAAGGACGGGCGGCTGCAGACGGGCGAGGCGGTGTTCGTGCAGATCGCCACGCCGAGCAGGGAGCGGGTGGAGGAATACCGCCGGCTGCGCGACGACATCGAGCTGCAGGTGGGGCGGATCAACGGCGAGCACGCGCAGCTCGGCTACCAGCCGGTCGTCTACTTCCACCAGTCCTACGACCACGAGGAGCTGGCCGCGCTCTATCTCGCCGCCGACGTCATGGTCGTGACCCCGCTGCGCGACGGGATGAACCTGGTGGCCAAGGAGTACATCTCCTGCCATCACGACCTGCACGGCGCGCTGGTGCTCAGCGAGTTCGCCGGGGCCGCCGACGAGCTGCGCCAGGCCTATCTGGTCAATCCGTACGACGTCGAGGACGTCAAACGGCAGATGCTGGCCGCGATGCGGGCCACGCCGCACGAGCTGGCCCGGCGGATGCGTACGATGCGCCGCCGGGTCGCCACCTACGACGTGGACCGCTGGGCGAGCGAGTTTCTCACTGCCCTGGAGTCACCTGCTTCAGCGACTTCCACGCGTCGTAGCGCTTCCTGGCGGTCCGGTTGACCACGATCTGCGCCACGGACATGCCCACGCCCATGAGCACGGCGTAGCCGATGGCTTCGCCCATGCTGACCTCGGGTGACTCGCTGTCGACCGGCGGCTCTTTGCCGGTCGCCTTCACCCAGACGAACCCGAGAAGCTTTTTCATCGCCCACCCGGTCACCAGACCCACGAGGCCGCCGATGATCCGCCAGGCCACGTCGGGCTTGTCGTCCGCCATCCCGATCTCCTTCCCCATATGTAACGAACACTAGTCTCTACCGCTTGTGGCGCCGGTGAAGCCGTACCATAAGGAGGCATGACTCAGCAGCGACTACGCCATGCATCCATGCCCCAAAAGCCGACCCTTGACGGCTTGGAGCAGGTATGGGTAGCTCGCTGGGAGGCCGACGGCACCTACCGCTTCGACCGGTCCAAGCCGCGTGATCAGGTCTACTCGATCGACACGCCGCCGCCGACCGTGTCCGGGTCGCTGCACGTCGGTCATGTCTTCTCCTACACCCAAACCGACATCATGGCCCGCTATCAGCGGATGATCGGTAAGGCGGTCTTCTACCCCATTGGCTGGGACGACAACGGCCTGCCCACGGAGCGGCGGGTGCAGAACGTCTACGGCGTGCGGTGCGACCCGTCGCTCCCGTACGACCCGGACTTCCTTCCACCGGACAAGCCCGGCAAACGCGAGGTCTCGATCTCGCGGCGCAACTTCGTGGAGCTGTGCCACCAGCTGACCGCGATCGACGAGCAGGCGTTCGAGGAGATGTGGCGGCGGGTCGGCCTGTCGGTGGACTGGTCGCTGCTCTACACGACGATCAGTGACGAGGCGCGGGCGGTCTCGCAGCGGGCGTTCCTGCGCAACCTGGCGCGCGGCGAGGCCTACCTGGCCGAGGCACCGACGTTGTGGGACGTCAGCTTCCGCACCGCCGTCGCACAGGCCGAGCTGGAGGACCGGGAGTGGCCCGGCGCCTTCCACCGGATCTCGTTCTACGGCGAGAAGGGCCCGGTCTGGATCGAGACGACCAGGCCCGAGCTGATCCCGGCGTGCGTGGCGCTGGTCGCGCACCCCGACGACGAGCGCTACCAGGAGCTGTTCGGCACGTCGGTGCTGACGCCGCTGTTCGGGGTCGAGGTGCCGGTGCTGGCGCACCACCTGGCCGAGCCGGACAAGGGCTCCGGCATCGCGATGATCTGTACGTTCGGCGACATCACCGACGTCACCTGGTGGCGGGAGCTGCGGCTGCCGATCCGGCCGGTCATCGGCTGGGACGGGCGGCTGCTGCCCGAGCCGCCCGAGGGCGTGGACGCGGAGCCTTACAAGGAGCTGGCCGGCAAGACCGTGCACAGCGCGCGCGAGCGGATCGTGGAGCTGCTGCGCGAGTCCGGCGACCTCGAGGGCGAGCCGCGGCCGGTCACGCGGACGGTGAAGTTCTACGAGAAGGGCGACAAGCCGCTCGAGATCGTCACCACCCGCCAGTGGTACATCCGCAACGGCGGCAGGGACGAGGAGCTGCGCCAGCAGCTGCTGGCGCGCGGGCGCGAGCTGCGATGGCACCCGCCGCACATGCGGGTGCGCTTCGACAACTGGGTCGAGGGGCTCACCGGCGACTGGCTGATCTCCCGCCAGCGCTTCTTCGGCGTGCCGTTCCCGGTGTGGTATCCGGTGGACGAGTCCGGGCAGCCGGTCCACGACGCGCCGATCGTGCCGCCGGAGCACACGCTGCCGATCGACCCGTCCTCCGACGTGCCGCCCGGCTACACCGAGGACCAGCGCGGCGTGCCCGGCGGGTTCATGGCCGACCCGGACGTCATGGACACCTGGGCCACCTCCTCGCTGACGCCGCAGATCGCCGGCCGCTGGGAGAGCGACGACGACCTGTTCAAGCGGGTCTTCCCCGCGGACCTGCGGCCGCAGGCCCACGAGATCATCCGCACCTGGCTGTTCTCGACCGTGGTCAGGTCGCACGACGAGTTCGGCGGGCTGCCGTGGAGCGACGTCGCGATCTCCGGGTGGATCCTCGACCCTGACCGCAAGAAGATGTCCAAGTCCAAGGGCAACGTGGTCACGCCCATGGACCTGCTGGAGCAGCACGGCTCCGACGCCGTGCGCTACTGGGCGGCCAACGGGCGCTACGGCGTGGACACCGCCTTCGACGTCGGGCAGCTCAAGATCGGGCGGCGGCTCGCCATCAAGATCCTCAACGCGTCGAAGTTCGTGCTCGGCCTGGCCGAGAGCGACGGTGAGGTCACCGAGCCACTCGACCTGTCGATGCTGGCGGCGCTGTCGGAGGCCGTGCGCGAGGCCGGCGAGGCGTTCGAGGCCTACGACCACACCAGGGCGCTGGAGGCCGTGGAGCGCTTCTTCTGGGCGTTCTGCGATGACTATCTGGAGCTGGTCAAGGCGCGGGCCTACGACGGGTCCGCCTCCGCCCACGCGGCGCTGCGGCAGGCGCTCGACGTGCTGCTGCGGCTGTTCGCGCCGTTCCTGCCGTTCGTGACCGAAGAGGTGTGGTCCTGGTGGCGGGAGGGCTCGGTGCACCGTGCGCCGTGGCCCGCCGCCGAGCCAGGGACGGGGAACCCGGCGGTGCTCGCCGTGGCCTCGGACGTGCTCCGGCGGGTGCGCAAGGCCAAGTCGGAGGCCAAGCTGTCGATGCGGGCCGAGGTGTCCCGGCTGACGGTCACGGGCCCTGAGGCGGAGCTCGTGCGGCAGGCGCAGGACGATCTGTGCGCGACGGGCAACGTCGAGGAGTTCGTGCTCGACCACGGTGACGAGCTGACGGTCGAGGTGCACCTGAGCTGATGCCCGGGGGGACGCGCGGCGTCCCCCCGCTTCAGCTGTCGCGGCTCACGTCCCGGTGGAGAGCCACGAACAGCGAGTACGCCTCCCCGTCCGGCGGCGGCCGCCGGTCGCGGAAGTCGTCGAAAACCTCCTGCAGCCGCTCCAGCAGCTCGCCGAGCCCGTCGGCGGTGAGTCTGAGTCCCAGCCTGGTGAAATGGCCCTCCTCGACGTCGACGAGTTTGAGCTCCTCCAGGAAGGCGTCCAGCATCGCCGCCTTGGCGCCGATGACGCCGCTCTCGCGGACGTCCATCTCCCAGGACTTGCCCGTGGCACGGTAGGGGATCTCGGTCGAGCCGCGCGGGCCGGGGCGGCTGGGCTCGGCGGCCAGGAACTCCGTCTGGACCAGCTTACGCACGTGGTGGAGCGTGGTGGCGGGGTTGGCGCCGAGCCGCTGGGCGATCTCCTTGTTGGTCAACGCCTGGTCGAGGCAGAGCCGCAGGATGCGCAGGCGGATGGCCGAGGCCAGCGCGCGGGCCTCCGCCTCGGTGGCCGGGCGGCGTTTGTTGCCCATGGCAGGCCAGCCTACAACTGATTGACTTTTATCAATCGGTCATGGATCGTCTATCCCGTGAGCTTGTTGCGCGATCGCGACTTCCGCGGGTTGTTCCTGGCCGACAGCGCCAGCCAGGCGGGCGCCCAGATCCTAGTGCTGGCCCTGCCGCTGGTCGCGGTGTCGGCGCTGCGGGTCTCGGAATTCGAGGTGGGGCTGCTGGCCGCGTGCCAGACGCTGGCGTTCGTGCTGATCGGGCTGCCCGCGGGAGCGATCGTGGACCGGTTGCGCAAACGCGTCGTCATGGTCGTCGCCGACTGGGCGCGGGCCGCGGCGCTCGCGTCGGTGCCGCTGGCGTGGTGGCTGGACGCGCTGACGATCCACCAGCTGTACGCGGTGGCGCTCGTGCTCGGGGTGTTCACCGTGTTCTTCGACGTGGCCTACCAGAGCTACCTGCCGCACCTGGTCGGGCGGGAGCGGCTCGTGGCGGGCAACTCCTCGCTGGAGATCGTGCGCACGGTGGCCCAGCTCGGCGGACCCAGCGCGGGCGGCTACCTGATCCAGTTCCTCACCGCGCCCTTCGCGCTGAGCGTCACCGTGGCCGGGTTCGCCTGGTCGGCGCTGTGCCTGGGGAGGATCCGCAAGCGCGAGGAGCGCCAGGAGGCGCGCCGTGGCCACCTGGGCCGGGAGATCGCCGAAGGCGTCAGATTCGTGCTCGGGCACCCGCTGCTGCGCCGCATCACGGCCTGCACCGCCACCTCGAACCTGTTCTCGGCGATGGCCTTCCCGATGGTCCTGCTGTTGCTGGCCAGGGAGCTTGGGCTGGCCGCGGGCACGATCGGGCTGCTCATGGCCGCGGGCGGAGTCGGCGGGCTTGCCGGCGCGCTGGTCAACGCCAGGATCGCCCGGTGGCTCGGGCAGGGGCCGACGATGTGGGTGGCCATCGCGCTGCCCGCGCCGCTGACGTTCGTGTTGCCGTGGCTGCAGGCCGACTGGCGCCTCCTGCTGTTCGGGCTGTACGAATTCTGCGTCGGGGCCTCCGTGGTGGTCTACAACGTCACCCAGCTCAGCTTCCGCCAGGCCATCACGCCCGAGCCGCTGCTCGGCCGGATGAACGCCACCATCCGCTTCGTCGTTTGGGGGACGATGCCGCTGGGCGGAGTGATCGGTGGCGTGCTGGGCGAGGTGATCGGGGTGCGGAACACGCTTCTGGTGGCAGCGCTCGGGGCCTGCCTGGCGTTCCTGTGGCTGGTCACCTCGCCCCTGCGCTCGATGCGCGAGCTGCCCGTACCGGCGAGCGCCGGTCCGTAGTCGCACACCCCGGATCCGCTTACGCCGGGCCCGATCGTACGCCGTCGGCCGGTTGTGAGCCGCACCGGCGATTATCCGCGCGCATCCGCGGCCCGGACGTGCCAGTCTTGAACACGTGCTGCCGGACCGCCCAACCAAACTCGTGCCGCCCGTGCTGGCCAGGATGGCCGCGTGGTGCGTGTGCCTGATCCTCGTCGGCGTGGTCGTCTATTTCTTCGCCCTGGTCATCGCCCGGCTCACGTTCGTGGCGCTGCCGGTGGCGATCGCGCTGCTGCTGACCGCGCTGCTGTTCCCGTTGACCAACCGCCTGCGGAAGGCGGGCATACGGCCGATCTACGCGACCTGGATCACCATACTGGTGGCCCTGACCGTGCTCGTCGGCACCGGCTGGCTGGTCGGGGCGCGGGCCGGCGAGGAGTTCCCCAACCTGGTCAAGCAGGTGCAGTCGACCGCTCGCGACGTGCAGGAATGGCTGATCACCGGCCCGTTGCACCTCGAACAGACGCAGATCACCGCCTACGTCGACGAGATCGCCAACATCATCAACACGCAACGCCAGGCCATCACCGGCACCGTGCTGAGCGCCGGCGCGGCCGCCCTCGAGGTGCTCGCGTCCATCGTGCTCCTGCTGTTCGTGACATTCTTCCTGCTCAAGGACGGCGAGCGGATCTGGGCGTGGTTCCTGCGGGGATTCGGCGGGATGGCGCCGCGCGTGGACCGGGCGGGGCGGGTCGCGTGGACCACGCTCTCCCACTACGTGCAGGGCACGGTGGCGGTGGCGGCGGTGCACGGGCTGGTCATGGGCATCGTGCTGGCCGGCATGGGCGTGCCTCTCTGGGCGCCGCTGGCGGTGCTGATCTTCTTCGCCAGCTTCATCCCCATCGTCGGCATCTTCTTCGCCGGCACAGTGGCCACGCTCGTCACGCTGGGCGCGAAGGGGCTCGTGCTCGCGCTGGTCTTCCTCGGGATCCTCATCGTGGAGCAGCAGCTGGAAAACCATGTGCTGCAGCCGCTCATCGTGGGGCGGGCGCTCAACTTCCATCCGCTGGCGATCATCCTGGTGCTGTCCATCGGGGGCATCCTGGCGGGCATCGCGGGGGCGGCCGTGGCCGTGCCGGTGGCGGCGGTGCTCTACCGGGCGCTGCCGGAGCTCAGGCACGAGCCGCCGGCCCTGCCGCCGCCGCCCGAGGAGCATGTCGAGCCACCGCCCGGCGGCGAGCCACCGCGGCCTGCACCCCGGCCTGTTCCCGCAGAGGACACGCCGCCCGCGGCAGGGCCGCCTTCGGCCGGCGGGACTCCCCCCGCGGGCGGAACCCGGTCCGGAGACGGGCAGGGCCGGGACACGGAGTAACCTCGTCACCCGTGACCCGTTCCTCCCTCACCACCCCGCCACACGGCGCCGGTGTGCCCGCGGCGCACCCCGACGCGCCGCCGGGCACCCACCTGGGCTCCCATTACAGCCGCTGCTTCGGGTGCGGCGATGACCACCCGACCGGCCTGCACCTCACGGCCAGGACCCCCGACGGCGCGACCGTCGAGGCCGAGTTCACGGTGGGGGAGGCGCACCAGGGCGCGCCTATGCTGGCGCACGGCGGCGTGCTGGCCGCCGCCATGGACGAGGTCATCGGTATGTCTGTTTACCTGTTCCGCAAGCCCTATGTGACGGGACGGCTGGAGACCGACTACCTTCTCCCCGTTCCCGTGGGCACGACACTCCACCTGCGCGCCTGGTGCAACGGCATCGCGGGCAGGAAGGCGTACCTTGAGGCAGAGGGGCGCATCGGCGCCCCCGACGGACCGGTCGCCGTCCGCGCGGCAGCGCTGTTCATCGAGGTGAATATGGAGCACTTCGCCAAGCACGGCGACCTGGCCGCCATCGCCGCAGAGCACCAGGACTACGAGGTGAACCCTTGAGCAACGTGGAGGTCCTCATCCACCGGCTCGACGCCGAGCTGCCGATGCCGTCCTATGCCCATCCGGGAGACGCGGGCGCCGATCTCTACGCGGCTGAGGACGTCGAGCTGCTGCCCGGCGAGCGGGCCGTGGTCGGGACGGGCGTGGCGATCGCCCTCCCCGACGGCTATGCGGCGTTCGTCCATCCGCGCTCGGGGCTGGCGGCCAGGCACGGGGTCACCATGGTCAACGCGCCCGGCACGGTCGACGCCGGCTATCGGGGCGAGATCAAGGTGACGTTGATCAACACGGACGCCAAGGAGCCGTTCCGGCTCCAGCGCGGCGACCGCGTGGCGCAACTCGTGATCCAGCGGGTCGAGCGCGCGGCGTTCTCCGAGGTCGAGCGCCTGCCGGGCTCGGTGCGCGGCGTGAACGGCTTCGGATCGACGGGACGTTGACGGACGGGTCGTTCCGCGGCCCAAGCGAGCAGGGAGAGTGAGAAAAGTGTTCCGACGTCGTCGTCGGCATGAGCAGCCGGAGCAGGCGGTCGCGCACGAGCAGGAGCCTGCCGCCCCCACGCGGGAGTCCGGCCCCTGGGACGCCGACGAGCCTCACCCGGACACCGACAGGATCGACTACGGCGGCCTGCGGCTGCCGGACATCCCCGATTTCGACCTACGGCCGGCCACGGTCGGCGACCATCACGTCAGCGTCGTCGTCCGCTACGACGACAGCATGCTGTCGCTGCAGGCGCTGGCCGCCCCACGCAGTTCGGGCCTGTGGGACGATGTGAAGACCAAGATCCGGACGCAGGCGAAGGACCTGGAGGAGCGGGAGGGCCCGTTCGGCACCGAACTGAGCGGCGAGGTCAAGGCCGCCGACGGCACCGTCATGCCGGTCCGTTACCTCGGCATCGACGGCCCACGATGGCTCCTGCTGGCGCTGATCTCCGGCAAGGCCGCGCGCGACGAGGCGGTCTTCGAGGCGTTCGCCGGCTTCATCAAGGATGTCGTGGTGGTCCGCGGCGACGAGCCGATGGCCCGGGAGGAGCCGATCCCGCTGCGCCGGCCCAATGAGCAGACCGGCGAGAAGGCCGAGGAGCGGCCCGGCTACGACCCCTTCCGACGAGGACCTGAAATCAGCGAGATTCGCTAAGGGCTGACATTCGCATAGGCTGATTCATCATGAGTACGGCAGAGCCCCCCAAACGCGGGGGATTGCGCGGCTTCTTCAGCCGACTGGCATCCCCGCAGTCCGAGATCGAGGCCCAGGAGCTGCGGGAAGACGCCGATGAGGTCGGTGCGACGCCGATCGCGTCGTGTGGCGGCCGACGGCGCTTCTGCGTAGCGGGTACGCTACGTACGGTGACGCTGCGTCCAAGGGGCGGTGCCCCCGCTCTCGAAGCCGAGCTCTACGACGGGTCGGATGTCATCGACCTGGTGTGGCTCGGCCGCCGCAAGATCGCGGGCATCGAGCCCGGCCGCACGGTCAAGGCCGAGGGCCTGGTCAGCATGCAGGACGGGCGCAAGGTGATGTTCAATCCACGCTACGAGCTGCGCCCAGGGAGTTGACCAGGTGAGTGCTGAGGCGGAAGAGGTCGCCCACGACACCGTGGAAGCGGCGGTGCGAGCGCAGCTCGCCAAGGCGTTGGGCGGGGTGCGCGGCATCCTCGAGGCGGCGATCCCGACGATCGCGTTCACGGTGTCCTGGATCTCCACCGAGGACCTCAAACTGTCGCTCATCATCAGCATCTCGCTGGCGGTCGTGCTGCTGGTGGCCAGGATCGTGCAGCGGTCCAGCCCGCAGTTCGTGATCAACAGCTTGATCGGCATCGCGATCGGCTGGTTCTTCGCCAGCCGATCAGGCGACGCGAAAGACTTCTTCCTGCCCGGCATCCTGTGGAACGCCGCCTACATGGTGGGGATGCTGCTGTCGATCGTCACCCGGTGGCCGGTCGTGGGCTTCCTGATCGGCTCGGTCACCAACGACCCGACCGGCTGGCACAAGGATCCGGGCATCGTGAGGCTCTGCACGCGGCTGACGTGGCTGCTCATGCTGCCGTGCGCGGTCAGGGTGGCGGTGCAGGGACCGGTCTACCTGTTCGGCGGCGGGGACCAGGCGGTGGCGGCGCTCGGGGTCGCCAAGATCGCGATGGGCTGGCCGCTCCAGGTGGCCGCGCTCGCCGCGATGCTCTGGGTCCTGGGCCGCGGCCGCACTCCGATCAAACCCCCAGTCGCCCCCGCCTGACTTCGGGCGGTCAGCCTGACAGCACGGCGGCGCGCTGTCAGGCTGACAGCTCGGCGGCGCGTTCCAGGAACAGCTCGCGCTCGCGTGCGTTCCGGGTCAGCCCGGCTGCGTGGCGGAACTCGGCGGCCGCCTCCTCTGCCCGCCCCAGCTTGGCCAGCAGGTCCCCCCGGACGGCAGGCAGGTGCGCGTAATCCCGCAGGGCGCGCTCGTCCCTGAGGGCGTCGGCGAGCTCCAGCCCGCGTGCGGGTCCGTAGGCCATGCCGAGCGCGACCGCGCGGTTCAGCTCGACGATCGGCGAGGGCGTGAGGTGAGCCAGCAGCCGATACAGCGCGGCGATGCGCTCCCAGTCGGTGGCATCCGGCTTCAGCGCGCGGGCGTGGCAGGCGGCGATGGCGGCCTGGAGCCCGTACGGCCCGAGCGTGCCCAGATCCTCGGCGCGGCGCAGCGCGTCCAGACCACGACGGACGAGCAGCCGGTCCCACCGGCTGCGGTCCTGGTCGAGCAGGAGGATGGGGGAGCCGTCCCCGGCGGTTCTGGCCGGGATGCGCGAGGCCTGGAGCTCCATGAGCGCCAGCAGGCCGTGCACCTCGGGTACGGCGGGCATGAGCCCGGCCAGGATGCGGCCGAGGCGCATGGCCTCCTGGCACAACGACGGGCGGATCCAGTCCTCGCCGGAGGTCGCCGCGTACCCCTCATTGAAGATCAGATAGATGACCTCCAGGATGGAGGCCAGCCGTTCCGGCAACTCGGCGGGCGGCGGCAGCTCGATGGGGATCTTCTGGTCGGCGAGCGTGCGTTTGGCGCGGGAGATGCGCTGGCCGACGGTGGGCTCGGGGACGAGGAAAGCACGGGCGATCTCGGCGGTGGACAGGCCGCCGAGCAGGCGCAGGGTGAGCGCGAGCCGGCCCTCGGCCGGCACGGCGGGGTGGCAGGCGGTGAAGATGAGGCGGAGCAGGTCGTCGCCGATGTGATCGTCGAGGGCGTCGTCGAGCTCGGCTTCGGCCGTTTCCTGGCGGAGCTCCATGTCGCGGCCCATCTCTTGCAGCTTGCGCTGGTAGGTGTCGCGGCGGCGGAACTGGTCGATGGCGCGGTGCTTGGCGGTGAGCGTCAGCCAGGCGCCCGGATTGTCGGGCACGCCCTTGCGGGGCCACTCTTCGAGCGCCGCCACCAACGCGTCCTGGGCCAGCTCTTCGGCCAGGGCGAGGTCGCCCGTCATGCGGGCCAGTGCGGCGATGACGCGGGCGGACTCGATCCGCCAGACCGCCTCCACCGCCCGATGGGAATCGGCTACCGTCATGCGTCCTGAATACAGCATCCGGCCGCGGACCCGCGCCTTCGCGGTCCGCGGCCGGTGGGGTCCTGGGGTGTCAGGCCGGTGGGGCGAAGTCCGCCGGCGAGAACAGCCGCAGCACGTCCGCCTGGCCCTCCCATCCCGGCCACAGGTCACGGTGCAGCTTGATGAAGCGGGAGGTCCACTCCACGGCCTCTTCCTTGGTCTTGACCTCGTACAGTGCGTAGCTGATCATTTCCTTGGCCTCGGCGAACGGCCCGTCGCTCACGGCCAGGCGGCCGCCGCTCACCTCGACCCTCGCCCCCTCGGAGCTAGGGGCCAGACCGCTCTGGTCGAGCAGGGCGCCGGCCTCGGTGGCCTCCTGGCCGAGTTTGAAGATGGCCTCCATGAGGTCGGCCGGCGGTGGCCCGTCGGGCTGGGCGGCGACCTTGAGCGTGACCAAGTAGCGCATCGTGCGTTGCCTTTCTTCGTTGCGGTGGGGAACGTCAGGTCTTCGTAGGGGGAGTCAGGCGGTCTGGCGGGACAGGCTCAGTGACAGTAGCGACAGCCAGCTCCAGATCGCCACGATGCCGGCGATGAACGCCAGGTTGGCCCAGGCGACGCCGCCGCCGCTGGCGATGCCCGCGAACGAGCCGAGGAAGAGCGTGCCGGTGACCCGGGAGTACAGGGCCCAGCCCTTGCGGTCCTCGCGGGCCTGCCGGGAGGCGATGACGAAGCAGGCCGCGACCATGCACAGGAATCCGACGCCGCCGACGGCCATGTGCAGCATCCCTGACAGGGTGACCGTGCCCGGGCCTTCAGGGGTTCCGGCGGGGAAGCCCATCGCGGGGTCGGCGGGGAAGATCGCGGCGCCGATCATGCTAGCCCCGAACGCGCCGACCAGGATCGGCGCCCAGCGCGCGCCGCGCCCGGGGGACAGGCTGCGACGCAGGCCGACGGCGGCGGCGATGGTGGCCAGGGCGGTGAGGACGAAGTTCGTGGTCTGGATCCAGCCGAGCTCGCCGTTGGCCAGGAAGCTCCAGGGGTGACGGGCCAGGTCGAAGCCGTCCCGGGTGAGCGCTTGCGCCAGGGCCACGATCACGTACGTGGGGCCGGCCACGATGCCGCAGCCGAGCAGCAGACGCCGGGTGGAGAGGGGGCGGGCGGGGGAGTGGGCAAGCTGCTGGGTCATGGTCGTCAACCTCGCATCGGCGGGGCCGGCTCGTCCGGCCCACTGGATACGCTGCGAACGAGGCGAGGCGGTTTCGACACGCGCCCACAGATTTTTTGCAAGATTTTTTGGTGGTCCGTAGTGCCGCTCGGGTGGGACGGCAAGAAGCGCCGCCAGGCGAGAATCTGACGGCGCTCGGCAGACCCCCGCGGCCTCGTAGTCGCCGTGGTCACCATCGCGCTGTGCGTGCCATACCTGTGGTGGCGCTACCTGTGACTCCCACGCGCCTTGTCGTGAAACATGCGTCAAGGACCCGTATAGACGGCTGCGGTAGGAGTGCTGTTACGGTATAGCGCGGTGCGCCGGGAAGTCTGGTCGGCAATGTCTGATCGCGTACGACTTCTGCGGAGGCTTCCCCTGTGGGCACCCTGTTGACGGTTTTCGCTGGCGTGCTGCTGCTGGCCGTGCTCGTCTCGAGTTTGGCCCATCGCACGATCCTGTCCACCGCCGCGCTGTTCCTGGTAGCCGGATTCGTGCTGGGCGACGGCGTGCTCGGCGTGGTCTCCGTCAGGCCGGGCGACGAGCTGGTGGGCACGCTGGCCGAACT
>NZ_JBQQBQ010000031.1:0-114908 GCF_052245915.1 Nonomuraea sp. 10N515B | reverse complement strand
TGCCGCCACCGATCGTGACCTGGTAGCCGAACCGGTGGCCACGGGCATTGACGTGGCCGACCAGGTACCACCATTCCTGGCGGGCGTCCGGATGCGCCGCCTGATCGGCCGGCAGATGCACGAACGTCGGGAAGGCGGGTACCGCCGTGGCCGCCGCCTGATTGCCCGTCCCCGCTGGGGCGGGGTCGGTCTCGGCCGTCACCGGGAGCGACGGCGACGCCGCGACGGTCAACACCGCGCCGAGCACCAGAGCGGCAATCGACGCGACCGTCCGACGTTGCTGTTTGTACATGCGATTCCTCGTCTCTAGGGCGTGTTTCAGAAGTGAATCGAGGGGTCGGCTGCTCTGAGGTGCCGGGTGTCGTAGATCGACAACAGAAGAGGTCTCGGGCGATGCCCGCAAGCTCTACTCAACGATCCCGCGGTGCTGGCTGCAGCAGAGGAGGATCCCGTCGCGTTCGTCCAGCACGACGGGCTGTGCCCGCGTAGGCGCATTCGTCACGCCCCGATCGATGGCACGTCCTAAGCCGGGCGATACTCGACACGAGCCGCGCCGCCCCTGGCGGGTGCTATGGGGGTCAGACCGTCGCATACGTGGTCGGCTGTGCGGCAGTATCTGCGACGGTGGCGGTAGGGCGGGTGCGTAGGCCGCTGGCCAGGCACAGCACTATACCGAGCGTGAGCCAGGTCGCCAGGACGGTGGCAGAGTGGGTGGCGCCCTGGCCGTCGAAGAAGGCGGTGGAGCGCAGCAGCTGGCCACCGGCCCCGGGCGGTAGCAGTTGGCCGAGGGTGCCGGACCAGCCGGGCAGCATTTCGGGTGCGGTCGCGGTGCCCGACAGGGGGTTGCCGATGAGCATCATGGTGGCGGCGCCGAGACCCAAGCCGGCGTACCCGAGCAGTGACTCGAGCCCGAGGATGCTCAGGGAGGTGGCTGCGATGGTCAGGGCGATGGCGCCGCTGTTGGCCCAGTAGGAGCCGTTGAGTGAGCCGAGCCAGAACTGCAGGATCGCTGCCACGGCAAGTCCACCGGTGATGGCGAAGGCGAGCGCTCCGGTGACGCGGCGGGCGGTGCCGCGGACGAGCCTTGTCAGCAGTAGCGCGGCGAGCAGGCCGCCCATGACCAGGGGCAGGGCTCCTGCGGCCAGTCCGGCGCCGCGCGGGTCGTCGGCCGGCAGCGGGATGAGGTCGCGGGCGGCGACCGCCGTGCTGGTTCCCTGTGCCTGGCTGAGGCCCGTCGCGATGCTGTTCAGGGTCTGGACGACGGCGGCGCTTCCGGCGGATGCGGTGATGACCTGTGGGGTGCCGCCGGAGCTGAGGTCGATCGCCCCGTACACCTTGCGGTCGCGGATCAGCCGTTCGGCGGCGGCGGTGTCGGCGACCTCGGCGACCTCGAAGCCGTCGGGAAGCCGTTGGTCGAGTACGGCGGTGAGCTGCTTGACGGCGGGGGCGGGCCCGGCGATGGCGATCGGCACATCATGCACCGATGAGCGTACCGACGGCCAGGCGAAGGCGGTGAGCAGCAGACTGATGCTCACAGTGAGCAAGGCGACTGTCCCGGCCACGGTCGGCCAGGGTGAGGGCGACGCGTTGGCTGCGGGCGCGGCCTGAGCGGACATGCCTTCTCCTTCAGAGGGGGAGTTCATCGCCGGGTGAGCGAGGTTTCGGACTCGACGCGGGTCAGCTCTTCCGGATTGCGGACGTAGTAGATGCCGCTGATGCGCGCCTTCTCGACCTTCTCTGCGGAGGCATCCGGCGCGGCGGCCAGGCGGTGCTTGCGCTTGGGCATGCCGAAGGTCGGGTGCGAGGTGGCCCACAGCGACATCTTGAGGATGCCCGCCTTGATCCACGCGGGCTTCCGGCCGCCCATGTACGTCGGCTTTGCTTGCCCCTCGTCGTCGACCAGCTGCTGGATGCCGTCCCGACGCCCGAGGCTGATGTGGTTGTACGTGTAAACCAGCTTGGTGTTCGCAATCTTGCGGCCGGTCAGGCGTCCCACGATCGCCTCGATAGCCTGCCCGCCGGTGTAGCCGGCCGAAGCGCAGGACATCGGCAGCGGCCGGCCGTTGTCGCCGATGGCGTAGGCGCTGTCGCCGATGGCGTAGACGTTCGGGTGCGAGACCGACCGCATGGTGCGGTCGACGACGATCTGACCGTTCTCGGTGACCTCCAGCCCGCCGGCGGCGGCGATGGGGCTGACCGCGAACCCGGCCGTCCACACGGTTGCCTCGGACGCCAGGGCGGTGCCGTCGGCGCACAGCACCCGCGTCGCTTCGACGACTTCCACGCTGGTGTGCTCCAGGACGGTGATGCCCAGCCGGTCGCAGGCCTGGCGCAGGTGGCTACGAGCTCCGGCGGAGAGCCGGGCGCCCAGCTCGCCGCGGGCGATCAGCGCCACCGACAGGCCAGGCCGGGATTCGGCGATCTCGGTGGCGGTCTCGATGCCGGTCAACCCGTCGCCGACGACCAGCACACTCCCGCCTTCGCCCCGCCTCCCCTGCCTGTCCAGGCTGTCCAGGCGCTCGCGCAGGCGCAGCGCCGAGGGCCTGGCGGCGATGTCGAAGGCGTGCTCGGCTGCGCCGGGGACGCCGTGGTCGGCGCCGTGGCTGCCGAGCGCGTAGAAAAGCGTGTCGTACCCGAGTTCGCCGCCGCCGCCGCCGTCGGCCACGGCGACGACCTGGCGCTCGGGGTCGACGGCGGTGACACGGGCCAGGCGCAGCCGTATCCCCGTGCCCGCGAAGACGTCGGCGAGCTGTGGAGCCTCGATGTCCTGGCCGGTCGCGAGCTGGTGCAGCCGCATTCTCTGGACGAAGTCCGGCTCAGCGTTGACCACGGTGATCTCGGTGTCCGCCGGGGACAGCCGGCGGGCCAGGTTCCCGGCCACGTAGGCCCCGGCATAGCCGGCGCCGAGGACGACGATGCGGTGCTTCATGTGTTGCTCCTGTCGGTTCGCTTGCTCCCGGTGAGTTGAGCGGTCACCACGCAACGGAGCCAAGGCGATCACTCGCGGAGTTGTGTGCCGCACGGATCGTTCGCGCGGCGTCCTGACGACCATGAGGCGCCGGCGACCCGGACTTTGTGACAGTGCGGTCATGTGACGTACGCCACCGATCATGGGTGTCTCACAGCGGTGAGGGTCGGCGTCTTGTGCGTGGAGCAGGGGTCGAGGGCAACAAGGCAGGAGCCGGCTATGAACGAGGGCAGCGAGCCAACGACGGGATCAGCCGAGCCGATGGCTGGTGGCTACCGGATGGACTCGGCCACTGAGGTGATCGAGGCATTCCTCGCCACCGCAATCTGCTATTCACCGTCGCCTAGGAGAGGCTCTGGCGATCTTATGTGGTGCCATCACAGACAGTGGTCGAGACTCGCGCCCGTGACTGATCGCAATCGGATGACTGGCCGCGCAAAGGTGCGGCCGCCCTGTGAGGATCTTGTTCGACAAGAACCTGATCAGCATTTGAGCGGTCGTGAGGTCATTGTGCCTGTGCGCAGCATGTGGTGCCAGGCGATGCCTGCTGCCTGAGGATGTTCTTCCCCTATCTGGCCCAGCTGGCCGTCGAGGAGGTCACCGATCACGGGGACTATGTGCTGGTCACGGCGTATACCGGTGGCGGTCCGGCGGCCTGCCCGGTCCGGACGTTTGCCGAACCGGTGCCCGGTCTCACCCAGGGGCCCCGCTGACCAGCGGAACCCGCTACCGCCGGATTCCGTTCCACTGGACCGCCGGGTCATCGCGGGGTCGTTCGCTATCACGCTTGCGGTCTGGGGCCCATCCCGGCGAAGACTGCTTGGAGTACGCGGTCGATGTAGTCGTGTGTCACCGGCTGCTGTGTGATCAGGAACCGGTAGTACAAGGGGCCGGACAGGATCTCAAATGCCAGGTCCAGGTCGAAGTCGGGGGCGAGTTGCCCCTGGGCCTTGGCGGCCTTGAGGCGGGTCAGGGTGTTGGCGGTCTGGGGCTCGATGAAACGCCGGTTGAGTGCGGCGGCGACCTCGGGATCGTGCTGGGCTTCGCCGATGAGGTCCTGATACAGCGGGCCCCAGGGTGGCCGGCCCAGCAGGTCGGCGGCCTTGGTCATCACCTCGCGTAGATCGGCCACGATGTCGCCGGTGTCGCGGTGGTCCAGGCCTTCGGTGTTCAGGCTGAGGACCGCGTCGAGGAACAGCAGGCCGCGGGAGTGCCAGCGGCGGTAGATGGTGTGTTTGCCGACGCCGGCGCGGGCCGCGACGGCCTCGATGCTGAGCTTTGCGTAGCCGACCTCCCGGGCCAGGTCCAGCGTGGCCCGCATGATCGTTTCGGTCCGGTCGTTGGCGCGAGTGGAACGGTGGTCGGTCATGTCGCCATCCTACTGGAACGGCACGTGCCGTATTGACAAGGCGAGCTCGATCGGCGACGCTAAGTCCTCAATAGCACGGCCCGTGCCGTGTCGATGGTCGATCGGCATCTCATCTCCGATTGCCAACAGCGAAAGAGCGGAAAGACATCATGAGCAAGGTCTGGTTCGTCACCGGTTCGTCGCGCGGCCTGGGCCGTAAGCTCGTCGAGGCCGCCCTGTCGCGCGGCGATAAGGTGGCCGCGACCGCTCGGACCACCGGAAACTTTGATGAGCTGGTCGCTGTCTTTGGCGAGGCGGTGCTTCCGCTGGAGCTGGACGTAACCGACAAGGCCGCCGTTTTCGAGGGCGTCAAGCGGGCCGGGGAGCACTTCGGCCGTCTGGACGTCATCGTCAACAACGCCGGCTACGCCCAGGTCGGCGCGATCGAGGAGCTGACCGAGCAGGACCTGCGCGACCAACTGGAGACCAACCTGTTCGGCGCGGTGTGGGTGATTCAGGCCGCGCTGCCCCACTTGCGCGAGCAGCGCTCGGGACACATCATCCAGCTGTCCTCGGCCGCCATGGCCGCCTGCGCGGCGTCCGGCCGCTTCTTCCTCAAACCCCTCACCGGCTGACGATGAACACAGTTCCCCGGTCTCCCTTGGTCACATCCGCCCTCACCAGATCGACGAGACAGCCCACCGAACGGTGACATTGGCCCGCCGCTTCACATGCCCGGCGGTTGTCTTGCCGGACTACTGGGACGCCAGCTCGCCAAGTCTCGACCACCGCTGACATAGAGAAGGAAACCTCGCCATGCCCACGCCCACGCCCACGACGGCGAAGCCGCGCACCCTCATGTTCTTGCATGGCCGCGATCAGCCTGCAAACCGTGGCTGTCTTCGTCCAGGCGATCACCGCCGGGCTGTTGTTGTCCTCACCCGATCGTGGAGCACTGCACAGTGCGGGGGCGTACACGGTGTTCATCGTGACGCTGTTGCACCTGATCGTCGCGATCTTGGTGTGGCGGCCGGGTGGCGGCTCAGCCAGGCCCATCCTGTACGCGGCCGGGTTCTTCGGGCTAGTCTCGGCGCAGGTAGCGCTGGGCCTTGCGCATGTGACGACGCTGCACGTCCCCTTGGGCGTGCTGATGTTCGGCATGAGCGTCCTTCAACTCGTCCAGATCTGGACCGACCGCGACGGGCGGCCGCCGCGGCATTGACGGTCGACCCCAGCCGACCGCATCACTGTCCACGAGGCAACACCGGCGCGATCGATGCGGCCGCATCAGCGCTGCCCCGGCTGTAGGGAGAGGACAACGCGGTGGCCGCCGACGGAACCAAGTACGACGTGTACGTGACAATCTGATCGCCGAGTTCCACATCCGGTACGGCGGCCAGCCGGCACCATTCCTCCTTGGCGCAGACAAAGGGCCGCTTCATGCACACGCCCGGACGGAGGGTCGCCGCAGGCCGCCACATCCCCGTTGAGGCATACATCGGGCCGAGACGAACGACGCGGCTCAGGACTCGGGAAGCTCGGCCCTCGGTCACCGATTTTCTTGATCGAGGTTGCCGTGAGCCTCCGCCGAAAGATCCTGCCAGTCGGCCCAGGTCTGGAGCCGATCGGCGTAGACCTGCTGGTTTCCGGTGGTCCGAGCGGTCGCGGCCACCTTATCGCCGCGCGACAGGGCGGCCTCGACGAACTTACGGCCCAGGCCGCGCGACGAACCGGTGACGAACCAGACCTTGCTCATGATGTCTTTCCGTTCTGCCTGCGGTGGCGGTTGCGCGGCTGTCACTACGCAACGAGGCCAAGGCGATCACTCGCGGAGTTGTGTGCCGCACGGATCGTTCGCGCGGCGTCCCGGCGACCATGAGGCGCCGGCGACCCGGACTTTGTGACAGTGCGGTCATGTGACGTACGCCACCGATCATGGGTGTCACACCGCGGTGAGGGCCGGCGTCTTGTGCGTGGAGCAGGAGTCGAGGGTGAACAGGCAGGAGCCAGGTATGAACGAGCGCAGGGATGCAGCGGCAGACACAGCCGAACCGATGGCTGGTGGCGGCCGGATGGACTGCGCCACCGAGGCGTTCGTCGCCCACCGCAACCTGCTGTTCACCGTCGCCTACGAGATGCTCGGGTCGGCTGCCGATGCCGAGGACGTCCTGCAGGAAACCTGGCTGCGGTGGGTCAAGGTCGACCTTGGGCAGGTTTTCGACCAGCGCGCCTACCTGGTCCGGATCATCACCCGGCGCTCGCTGGACCGGCTGCGCACCATGAAGCGCCGCAAGGAGGCGTATGTCGGCCCGTGGCTCCCAGAGCCGCTGCTGACCGCGCCGGACGTGGCCGAGAATGTCGAGCTGGCCGAGAGTGTGTCGATGGCGCTGATGCTCGTCCTGGAGACGCTGTCGCCGACGGAGCGCGCCGTCTTCGTGCTGCGCGAGGTCTTCGACGTCGGCTACGAGGAGATCGCGGCCGCCGTCGGCAAGAACCCGGCCGCGGTCCGCCAGATCGCGCACCGCGCCCGCCGGCACGTCGAAGCCCGCCGCCCTCGCGAGGTGGTCTCCCCGAGCCAGGCTCGGGCGGCTGTGGAGTCGTTCCAGCGCGCATTGGAAACCAGGGACCTGCAGGGTCTCCTCGACGTGCTCGCCCCTGAGGTCGTCCTCATCAGCGACGGCGGCGGCATCAAGCAGGCCGCGCCGCGGCCGATCATCAGCGCCGACAAGGTGGCCCGCATGATCGTCGACGGCCTCGGAAAGGCCCAAATCGCGCTCACCAGTTACCCCACCGTGGTCAACGGCAACCCGGCACTCCTCCTCCGCGTGGACGGCGAGATCGACGGCGTCATAGCAGTCCGCGTCGAGGACGCCCGCATCACCGGCCTGTACTACGTCCGCAACCCGCAGAAGCTGACCCGCATCGCATCCGAGATCCCACTCACGCTGAAGTAATCCTTCAGCCGCCGCGCCTTGATCACGATATCGCGACAGTGCGGAGCATCCCGAGCGGTCTTCCCGTCGGCGTCGCCCTGAGAGGAGTGTCTGTCCGAGGCGGGCGCTGTGAGCGGTGCAGATGATCTTTGGTCGGCCTCTTGTGTCATGTTCGAGGTAACGCGATGACGCCAATCGAGACTGAAACTGAGACTGGAAAGCCAGAAGGGGTGTGCCGTCTTGACGGCACACCCCTTCTGAGCTGGCGGAGGATGGGGGATTTGAACCCCCGAAAGGTTGCCCTTTACACGCTTTCCAAGCGTGCGCCCTCGGCCACTAGGCGAATCCTCCGCCGTCGAGCTTACCGGACTTCCGGGCGTGCGCAGACCACGTTTTTCGCGTTCATCGGGTGGCGGGAGCGTGGAGCGAGCACTGCCGTGTCCGGCTAGACTGTCCAGGGACCCCTCGCGCGGCGTCATCCTGTGAACCTCCCCAGGGCCGGAAGGCAGCAAGGATAAGCGGGCTCTGGCGGGTGTGCGGGGGGTCTCTTCGTTGGGAGCCCCCTCGCAGGCGGGATGGTCGCATGAGCCTTGCGCTTTACCGCAAGTACCGACCCGGGACCTTCGCCGAGGTCAAGGGTCAGGAGCACGTCACGGACCCGCTCCGGCAGGCGCTGCGTACGGGCCGGATCAACCACGCCTACTTGTTCAGCGGCCCCCGGGGGTGTGGCAAGACCTCCAGTGCGCGCATCCTGGCGCGTTCTCTCAACTGCGAGCAGGGCCCGACGCCCGATCCGTGTGGCGTCTGCGAGTCGTGTGTCGCGCTCGCCCCGACAGGGCCCGGCCATCTCGATGTCATCGAGATCGACGCCGCTTCGCACGGTGGTGTGGACGACGCGCGTGACCTGCGTGAGCGGGCGTTCTTCGCCCCCGTCTCCGCGCGCTACAAGATCTACATCATCGACGAGGCGCACATGGTGACCCGCGAGGGGTTCAACGCGCTGCTCAAGCTCGTCGAGGAGCCCCCGCCGCACCTGAAGTTCATCTTCGCGACGACCGAGCCGGAAAAGGTCATCGGCACGATCAAGTCGCGTACGCACCACTACCCGTTCAGGCTGATGCCGCCCGCGACCCTCCGCGGGCTGCTGGAGGAGATCCTCACCGCCGAGAACGTGCCCTTCGAGCCGACCGCGCTGCCCCTCGTCGTGCGCGCGGGCGCCGGCTCCGCGCGCGACTCGCTGTCGATCCTGGACCAGCTGCTGGCCGGCGCCGAAGAGGACGGCATCACCTACGCCAAGGCCGTCTCCCTGCTCGGCTACACCGACGGCGACCTGCTCGACGAGGTCGTCAACGCGTTCGCCGCCCACGACGGCGGCCAGGTGTTCCACACGGTCAACCGGGTGATCGAGGGTGGCCACGACCCCCGCCGCTTCGCCTCCGACCTGCTCGAGCGCTTCCGCGACCTGGTGATTCTCGCCAACGTCCCCGAGGCGGCCTCCAGCGGCCTGCTCGACCGGCCCGCCGACGAGCTGGAGCGGCTCGTCCAGCAGGCGTCCTCGATGGGGCCCGCCGAGCTGACGCGGGCGGCCGAGGTCTTCAATGCCGGCCTCACCGAGATGCGTGGCGCGACGTCGCCGCGGCTGCTGCTGGAGCTGATGTGCTCCCGGGTCCTGCTCCCCGGCGCTTCGCACGGCGAGGAGGCCCTGCTCGCGCGCCTCGAACGCCTCGAGCGAGGCGGCGCCGTCGCCCAGATGGCCGCTCGAGTTTCTGCGGCCACGCCGGCCGTTCCGGCGGCCGGGCCGTCCGCCGGCGCCCATGGCGTCCCGGTGGTGCAGCAGCACACTGGTGCCGTCGGCGGCGCTGCGGCCGGCGAGTCTGCCAGTGGCACTCCATCGCCTGCGGGTGCTCAGCCGCCTGCGGGTTCTCAGCCGGCTCAGGCTCAGGCCGCCACGCCTGCGGGTGCTCAGACGGCTCAGGCTCAGGCACCCGCCTCGGCGGGTGCGAACGACTGGCCGGAGCCTGCCCGACCCGGTGCTCCGGCTGCGGGTGGCGGAGGGCCGGCGTCCCCCGCGGTGGCTGGTGGCGGCATGCAGACGGCCGGCGGTGGCTCGCAGGCTTCCGGCGGTGGCTCGCAGGGTTCCGGCGGGGGTCCGCGGGTGCCTGCTGGTGGCGCCCCGTCTTCCGATAGCGGGCAGGGTGGCACTGGTCTGGGGGGCATGCAGCAGCAGTGGCCTTCCGTGCTGGCCGCGCTCAAGCAGCGCAGCATCGTGGTCTGGGCCAATGTGAGCACCAACGCCCAGGTGGTGGGCGTGGAAGGCAACCTGGTCACGCTCGGCTTCGGCCAGGTCGGCGCGATGAAGAACTTCACGGGCGGCGGCAAGGACGCCGTGGTGGCCAGCGCGCTCAGCGACGTGCTCGGCGGCACCTGGCGCGTCGAGGCCGTCGTCGGCAATGCTCCTGCGCCGCAGTCGCCCCGAGGCCGTTCGCCGCAGCCACCGTCCCACGGTGCTCCCGCGTCGCCAGGCGGACATGGACCGGGCGGTTCCGCGGGCACAGGGCCGGCGACCGGTCCTCAGCACGCGCACGCAGGCTCCCAGGGCACGCCGGGTCCCCAGAGCCCGCCGGGTCCCCAGGGCATGTCCGGTGCGCCTGGTGTGCCGGGCGCCCAGGGACGCACGGCGTCACACGGCTCCTCTCGCGATAGCCAGAGCGGCCAGAGTGAACAAGGCGGCCAAAGCGGCCAGGGTGAACAGGGCGAACAGGGCGGCTCCGACCAGCCTCCGGCGGCCTCTCCAGGGCGGCAGACCACAGACGAGTCCTGGCCCGACGCCCCCGACGACCTCAGCCCTGGCATCCCCCCGACCCCGGATCCCACCAGGACCGTGCCCGTCGCCGGATCCTCGCCGGGCGCGGGCCTGGCGGCCGCGCGATCGGCGGCGAAGGCGGCGGCCCAGGCCGGTCCCCGGGCCTCGTCGTCCCGTAGTGGTGCCGCGGCCTGGCCGGAGACCGTCCCCGGCCGCACCAAGGGATCGGACTCCGAGGAGGTCGACCCGCTGAACGATGCGGACGCCGACGTGGATGCGGTCACGGGCATGGCGCTCCTGGAGCGCGAACTCGGCGCCAGAGTCATCGGCGAAATCGACCACACCTGACCTGACCAGATCACACCTGACCAAGTGCCCTGCCGGTCCGGCGTGGCCGCTGAGGTGGGCGCCATCGTGACGTTGTGGTCCGCGCTCTAGCACCCGGAAGCGATCAAGGTGCAGGCGTGTGGGAAAAATCAGGCAAGCCGGGCGCGGGCCGCGGCGGAGCGGGCGTCGGTGGAGGGAAGGGCCGCGAGGCGTTCCAGGATCTCGTAGTCGCTGCGGCCATTGGGTGTCTGGGCGTACGCCCACAAGTGCTCGGGAGAGCCGTAGCGCAGCAGGCAAGCCCGCACCTGGGCCTCGAGCTCGTCCCGCTCCCGCCGGATCTCCGGCGACTCCGAACGCGGCAACAGCGGCCCCGTGTACGTGCGCGCCAGCGCAGCCGGATCCTTGGCCGCGAGATGGCGGCGCACGGCGAGGAAGTCGGCCTCGATCGGACAGGCCAGCCGATAGGGCTTCGCGGCGATCGCGTTGCCCAGTTGCGCGCGCAGCCGGTGAATCTCGGCCCTGATCGTCACCGGGTTGCCGTAGTCGCCGTAGACGTGGAACGAGAGCTGTTCGGCCGTCAGCCCGTGCTGGTGCAGCGTGAGGAGGGCGAGGATCTCGGCGTGCCGCAGCGACAGCGGCTGCTCACGATCTCCCAACGCGACGAAGGGCGGTCGTTCGCCGAGGAACGAGAGGGCGAGCGCCGGCGGCGTGGCGGTGGGAACGGTGCGCAGCAGGTAGCCGTCGGAGAACGACTCCAGCAGCCCGACCGTGCCGTCGCGCAGGATCATGCGCTGCCCGGACGCGCGCACGTGCTCGCCGGGACGGATGGGGAGGAGGATGCCATCGCTGGGCGGATCGGGATCGTCCGTGAGATGACTGTCCAGAAGGGGAACCCGCTCGCCGAGCCGGCCCGCCGGGTCGCCGGAGATGACGCGGCCGGTCGGGGAGAGCAGGATGCCGGGCCGGCCGCGCAGTGACTCGTAGCGGCGGCGCAGCCGGTCGTCGCGCTCGTGCATGCGCAGGGCGAGCTCGCTCTCGGCGAGCTTGGCCGCGGCCCCGACCAGGGCGACGGTGGAGGGGTGCAGGGTGCGGGCGGTGCCGCTGATGTCGACGCAGCCGATGACCCGGCCGGAGTCCGGGTCGACGATCGGCGCGGCGCTGCACGACCAGACGTGCAGTGCCCGCAGCAGGTGCTCTTCCGAGTAGACGTGCATCGGGCGGCCCACCGCGAGGGCGGTGCCGATGCCGTTGGTGCCGACGTTGCGTTCCTCCCACTGATGGCCGTCGGACAGGCCGATCTCGTCGGCGCGGCTCAGGACCGCGGTGCCGCCCTCGCGCCACAGCACCCGGCCGTGTGCGTCAGTGACGATCAGGACGTGGCCGATCTCGTCGGCGAGGCCGGCGAGCGTGTGAGACAGGAGGGGCAGCAGGGGGTGAAGGGGATGAGCCTGGCGAATGTCGTCGATGTAGTCCAGGTCGTAGACCAGAGGCGCGCTCGTGATCCCCGGGTCGATCCCCGCCGCGAGCGAGCGATGCCAGGACGCCTCGATCGGGCGGCGGGGGGCCACCGGCCAACGCTGCTTGGTCATCGCGGCTTCGTACGCTCCGCGCAGTAGGCGGGAATACGCGTCGAGATGGGCGTAACTCATTGGTCACTCCAGGTAGTCAATTAGTAGCATCCGCCTTACTGGCAATCTTTGCAACTGGTTCTAGTGATTGCGGAGGGTGGTTGAACGATCGCAACCTGTGTGCAACGTTGCCCCGGCTAACGTGCTTCCCGACGCGTCGGCGTGGTGCGGCCGCTCCGTCGGCGTGATGGCCGGGTCTCGGACACTGGAGGGGGGCCGGGATCCGGCCAGAACACAATGCCAAGACAAGGAACATCAGTCTCACGTGGCGCACCAGGCATCAATGCCGGTGCCGGACGACGGCCGGTGACGAAACATGGGGACGCCCCCGGTGCATGTCGCGGCCCAAACACCGTAGGCTCGTGGCAGTCAAGAACGCGGAGCCACGAGGAGCGCACGACGGTGAACCCAGGGGATGTCAACCTGCAGCAGCTGCTGGAGCAGGCACAGCTCATGCAGCAGCAGCTTGTGAGCGCCCAGCAGGAGCTCAACGACGCGCAGATCGAGGGCTCATCAGGCGGTGGCCTGGTCACGGCCGTCGTCAACGGCTCTGGCGAGCTGCTCGAGCTCAAGATCGACCCGAGTGTGATCGACGCCGGCGACCCGCAGGACACCGCCGACACGATCGCCGACCTAGTGATCGCGGCCGTCCGCGACGCCGTACGCGCGGCCGCCGACTTGCAGCAGGAGAAACTCGGCCCGCTCGCTCAGGGGCTGGGTGGCGGCGGCCTCGGACAGTTGCCAGGGTTTTAGGCATGTACGAGGGGGTCGTCCAGAATCTGATCGACGAGCTGGGGCTGCTGCCCGGCGTCGGTCCCAAGAGCGCGCAGCGGATCGCGTTCCACTTGCTGGCGGCCGATCCGGCCGACGTCAAACGGCTGGCGCACGCGTTGCTTGAGGTCAAGGAGAAGGTCCGCTTCTGCCGGGTGTGCGGGAACGTGGCCTCCGAGGAGCAGTGCCGCATCTGCCGCGACACCCGCCGCGACACGCATGTGATCTGCGTGGTCGAGGAGCCGAAGGACGTCGTGGCGATCGAGAAGACCCGCGAGTTCCGCGGCACCTACCACGTGCTCGGCGGCGCGATCAGCCCGATCGACGGCATCGGCCCCGACGACCTGCGCATTCGCGAGCTCATGACGCGCCTGGCCGACGGCCGGATCACCGAGCTCATCCTCGCCACGGATCCCAATCTCGAGGGTGAGGCGACGGCTACCTACCTCGCCCGTCTGGTCAAGCCGATGGGCATCAAAGTGACACGATTGGCCAGCGGTCTGCCTGTTGGCGGTGACCTCGAATACGCTGACGAGGTGACCTTGGGCCGTGCGTTCGAAGGACGGAGGCTGCTGGATGTCTGACCAGTGGAGCGCGCTGGCGGAAGAGATCTCCGTGCACGCGCAGGACTACGTGGACGGCCTGACCAGGGTCGCCGGCGGCGAGGGCGGCGACGCCATCTGGTCGTTGCTGCTGGTGGAGGTCGCGCAGGTGAGCCTGGCCGGCGCCAAGCTCGGCGCGAACAGGGACGTGATCCTCGCCGGCAACTACGAGCCGGCGATGAGCGATGACCCCGACATCGACGGCGTGCGCACCGCACTGGCCGAGCGGCTCGGGCCCGTCGACGACTACGCCGAGGTGTTCGATCCATACAAGGACACCGGCGTCACGCCGTATCGGCTGTCCGACGATCTGACCGCGGTCGCGGCCGACCTCATCCACGGCCTGCGCCACTATCATGCCGGCCGTCCCCACGAGGCGCTGTGGTGGTGGCAATACTCCTACTTCAACACCTGGGGCAACCACGCGGGCGCCGCGATGCGCGCGCTGCAGGCGCTTGCCGCGCACTCGCGCCTCGACGTGGCGGAGGAAACCACCACGGTCTGATGATCGTCCACATGGTGGTATGAACCATCAGGCGCATGAGAGGGCCCCAGTAGACTGGCAGCTCACAGTCCAAACCGGGAGACTCTCGTGGCGCTCGTTGTGCAAAAGTACGGTGGTTCGTCCGTCGCCGACGCGTCCTGCATCAAGCGGGTCGCGCAGCGGATCGTCGCGACGAAAAAAGCCGGCAACGACGTGGTCGTGATCGTCTCCGCCATGGGCGACACGACGGACGAGCTACTGGACCTGGCCGAGCAGGTGTCGCCGCTGCCGCCCGCACGCGAGCTCGACATGCTGCTGACCTCGGGCGAGCGCATCTCGATGGCCCTGCTGGCGATGGCGATCGCCAACCTCGGCCATGAGGCCCGCTCGTTCACCGGCTCGCAGGCCGGTGTGATCACCGACTCCACTCACGGCAAGGCGCGCATCATCGACGTGACGCCCAGCCGGATCCGGGAGGCGATCGACCAGGGCCACATCGCGATCGTGGCCGGCTTCCAGGGTGTCTCGCAGGACACCAAGGACATCACCACCCTGGGCCGCGGCGGCTCCGACACCACGGCGGTGGCGCTGGCGGCGGCCCTCGAGGCCGACGTGTGCGAGATCTACACCGACGTGGACGGCATCTTCACCGCCGACCCGCGCATCGTGCCGCCGGCCCGCAAGATCCCCAGGATCTCCTACGACGAGATGATGGAGATGGCCGCCTGCGGCGCCAAGATCCTGCATCTCCGCTGTGTTGAATACGCGCGCCGGTTCGACCTGCCGATTCACGTGCGCAGCTCGTTCAGCACCAAGGAAGGCACCTGGGTCGTCTCCGACCCTTACACCGAAGACACCGAAGGAACCGAGATGGAGCAGCCGATCATCTCCGGCGTCGCGCACGACCGGAGCGAGGCCAAGATCACTGTTGTCGGGGTCCCCGACAAGGTCGGCGAGGCTGCCTCGATCTTCAAAACGCTGGCCGACGCCGAGATCAACATCGACATGATCGTGCAGAACGTCTCGGCCGCGGCCACCGGCCGCACGGACATCTCCTTCACGCTGCCCACGGCCGACGCGCAGACGGCTCTGGCGGCGCTGAAGAAGATCCAGGCCCAGGTCGGTTACGAGTCGCTGCTCTTCGACGACCAGATCGGGAAGGTGTCGCTGATCGGCGCGGGCATGCGCTCGCACCCCGGCGTCACGGCGACGTTCTTCGCGGCCCTCGCCGACGCGGGGGTCAACATCGAGATGATCTCCACTTCGGAGATCCGCATCTCTGTGATCGTCGAGCAGGACGCGATCGACGCGGCCGTGGCGGCCGCGCACCGCGCCTTCGATCTCGACGCCGACCAGGTCGAAGCCGTGGTGTATGGAGGGACTGGACGATGACTAGGCCTAATCTGGCTCTTATCGGCGCCACCGGCGCCGTGGGCACCGTCATGCGGGACATCGTCTCGACGCGTGAGGACATCTGGGGCGAGATCCGCCTCGTCGCCTCGCCCCGCTCGGCGGGCAAGGTGCTGCGGGTGCGCGGCGAGGACGTCGTCGTGCAGGCGCTGGCGCCCGAGGTGTTCGACGGCATCGACATCGCCATTTTCGACGTGCCGGACGAGGTGTCGGCCGTGTGGGTGCCGATCGCGGCCGAGCGTGGCGCGATCGCGATCGACAAGTCCGGCACGTTCCGGATGGACCCGGACGTCCCGCTGGTCGTGCCCGAGGTCAACCCGCTCGACGCGCGCAACCGCCCACGCAACATCGTCTCCACGCCCAACTGCACGACGCTGTCGATGATGGCGGCCATGGGCGCGCTGCACGCCGAGTTCACGCTCACGGAGCTGGTCGTCGCGTCCTACCAGGCGGTGTCGGGCGCCGGCGTGGCCGGCTCGGCCCGGCTCTACGACGAGGTCGAGGCGTTGGCGGGCGACCGCACGGTCGGTCAGGCGGCCGGCGACGTCCGCAAGGTGCTGGCCAACAAGCTGCCTGCGGACTCGCCGTTCCCCGCGCCGATCGCCTTCAACGTGGTGCCGTGGGCTGGCTCGCTCAAGGACGACGGCTGGGCGTCCGAGGAGCTCAAGCTCCGCAACGAGTCACGCAAGATCCTCGGCATCCCCGACCTGAAGGTCTCCGCGACCTGCGTACGCGTGCCGGTGGTGACGACGCACTCGCTGGCCGTGCACGCTCGTTTCGAGCGCGAGATCACGGTCGCGGACGCCCATCGGGTTCTCGAAGCGGCGCCGACGGTGGTCCTCATGGACGACCCGGCGAACGGTGTTTACCCGACGCCTCTCGACGTGGTGGGCACCGACCCGACCTATGTGGGACGGATTCGCCAGGCGATCGACTTCCCCAACACGCTCGACCTGTTCGTGTGCGGTGACAACCTGCGCAAGGGCGCGGCGCTCAACGCGGCGGAGATCGCCGAGCTCGTCGCGACCGAGCTGTAAAACCCCAGGTGGTGGTGGGCGCCGTGCGTTTCGTGCGGCGTCCACGTTCTTTTTGACGGCGCCCGTACCACGAGGCGTCACCGAAGGCGTCACCACAGCTGTTTGTCACATGAAGACGTCCGTCACTTGAAGAGGATGTCCCAGTGGTCGCTCTCGTCGGCGAACGTCGTGCCCGAGGCGGAGCGGTAGAGCGGGGCGCCGTCGCCGCGGGTGCCGACCCTCTCATGGTTCGCGGTGATGTAGCGGTCGATGCAGGCGTTGTGGCTGATGTCCAGCTTGTAGCCGTTGCCGTGGCTGAAGTAGCCCGGTGCGTGGCCTGCCTCCGTGCCGCCCGTGACCATGATGGGGCAGCCGCTCTGCTGCTTCAGCTCGATGACCTGGACGATCGTGCCGGTCCGCACCTCGTCGAGCGACGTGCAGTTGTGCCCGTGCTTGCTCGTGCAGTTGCCGGTGGACGTCGTCCGCAGTCCCGCGCTCTTCAGCCAGCCGGTGGCGGTGGTGTGGGACATGCGCACGGCCGCCTGCCTGGGCATGACGCGGTTCAGGTCGATGCGCAGGTTCTTGCGGCCCAGCGGAATGCGCAGCACACCGTTACGCACGGAACCTTGCCGGGCCTTGGCCGCCGCGCGGCCCTTGCCTGCGGCCGTCCGGTCTCGGGGCTCGTCCTTCTGTGCCCGCGTCTGAGCGGCTTTCTTCGTGTGCGCCGCCGTAATCGCCGGAGAGCGCGGCTGGGCCTCCTCCTGGGGCGCGTAGGCCTCAGCGGCCTCCTGGGCCGCAGGAAGGCGTTCCTGGCTCTCCTGAGGCCCTCTCATGTCCTGCGCGGGCGAGGCAGGGCCGGCGTCGTACGCCGGCGGCCCTTCATGGAGATCCTGAACGTGTCCCTTGGCCAGCATGAGGCGCTGGAGCGTCCAGTTGGAGGCCGTTTGCGGGCCAAGCGCGTCCGAGAGCGCCGCCATCACGGCCGGATGCTCGGACTGCGGCGGCCCGTTGCGTAGCTCGGCCTCGTACGGGCTGCTCACCGCCGGGCCCCCATCGGGGTGGGTGGCCGCGGAGGCGGCCGAGGCGAGCGCGATTATGGTGGTTTCTATGCCGAGGAGCGCGACTACGGTGAGGCGCACTGTTCCACGTATCCACATGTCGATGCCTTTTCGCGGAAATAGCCCTTCCGCCACAATCGACAATCCCACCATTCACAGGAGATAACTCCTGTCGCGGATGCAACTTTGCCTTGTGGCGGTGATCACCGTGCGCCTTCATGACCAACGAGCAGGAAGCCTGCGAAATCGGACGGCCGCCGCGGTCCTGACAGGCGCGATGATGGGACGGCAGTGTGATGAGCAGGTTTCCTGCTCGAAGGCTCATACGGACGTAAAGTGACGGACGTGTCCCAAACCCGAAACCGCGGATCGGAGAGCACCCGCGAGGTCATCGTCGAGACGGCATTGCGACTGTTCAGGGAACGCGGCTTCGACGCGACCACGATGCGCGCCATCGCCGCCGAGGCCGGGGTCTCCGTGGGCAACGCCTATTACTACTTCGACAGCAAGGAGGCGTTGATCCAGGCGTACTACGACCGCGCCCAGGCCGAGCACGAGCAGGCCTGCAGGGAGTTCCTGGCCACCGAGACGTTGTTCGCGGCCCGGCTGAGCGGCGTGTTGCGCGAGTGGGTACGCGTGTCCGAGCCTTACCACGAGTTCGCCGTGAAATTCTTCAAGCACGCGGCCGAGCCCACCAACCCGCTGAGCCCGTTCAGCGCGCAGTCGTCCCCGGCCCGCGAGGCCTCCATCGCCCTTTACCGCGAGGTCGTCGAGGGATCGTGTGACCGCATGAACGCCGAGCTACGGGAGGAGCTGCCCGAGCTGCTCTGGCTGCTGTTCATGGGCATGGTCCTGTTCTGGGTGCACGACACCTCGCCGGGCTGCGCACGCACGTACCGGCTGATCGAGGTCACGGTGCCGCTGGTGGACCGGCTGGTCGGGCTGTCCCACCTGCCAGGACTGCGGGGCATCACGAAGGACTTCATCGCGGCGGTCCACGAGTTGCGCGCCTAGGGGAACATACCGAGCGGTTGGTATGGTCGGCCTTAAAGATCTGGAGGCCGTGAATGACGCAGAACTGGGGCATGACGATCCCCTTCTACGACCGCTCCCTGCCGAGGTCCCAGGAACTCATCGCGGAGCTGCCGGGGCTCGGCTACACCGACGCGTGGTCGGCCGAGGTCAATGGGGCCGACGGGTTCACGCCGCTGGCCCTGGCCGCCCAGTGGGCGCCGGGGATCAGGCTGGGCAGCGCCATCGTGCCCGTCTCCACCCGCGGTCCGGGGCTGCTGGCCATGTCCGCGGCCACGCTGGCCGACCTGGCGCCCGGGCGGTTCGTGCTGGGCATCGGCGCGTCTTCGCCGGCGATCGTCGAGCGCTGGAACGCCGGAGAGTTCACCAAGCCGTACGCGCGTACCCGCGACACGTTGCGCTTCCTGAAGAAGGCGCTGGCCGGGGAGAAGGTCTCGGAGGCGTACGAGACGTTCGAGATCAAGGGGTTCAAGCTGGAGCGGGCGCCCAAGGTCCCACCGAAGATCGTGCTGGCCGCGCTGCGGCCCCGGATGCTCCATCTGGCCGCCGAGGAGGCCGACGGCGCGATCACGAACTGGCTCTCCCCCGAGGACGTGCGCCGGGTACGCGCCGAGATCGGCCCGGACACCGAGCTGATCGCCCGCCTGTTCGTGTGCGTCAGCGAGGACACCGACAAAGTGCGCGAAATGGCCAGGTGGATGCTGGCCAGTTACCTGACCGTCCCCGTGTACGCCGCGTTCCACGACTGGCTGGGCCGGGGCGAGGTGCTGCGTCCCATGCACGAGGCGTGGGCGGCCGGCGACCGCCAGGCGGCGCTCAAGGCCATCCCCGACGACGTGGTGGACGCGCTGATCGTGCACGGCGACGCGGCCACCTGCCGGGCCAGGATCCAGCAGTACGTGGACAACGGGCTCGACACCCCCGTCCTCGCCCCCATCCCGGGCGGGGAGATCCCCATCGAGCAGGCTGTACGGGACCTGGCGCCTAAGGAGTAGCGGATGCGTGACGTACTGAGGCTGGACGCGGTCGGGCAGGCGCTGGCGATCAAGAACGGCCAGGTGTCGCCGCGAGAGCTGGCCGAGGCCGCGATCGCCGCCATCGAGGCCCGCGACGGCGAGCTCAACGCCGTCGTCCACCGCCGCTTCGAGCGTGCGCTGGCCGAGCTCGAGTCCGTACCGGCGGGCGGGCCGTTCGCGGGCGTGCCGATCCTGCTGAAGGACCTCGGGTGGCGGCAGGTGGGTGAGCCGTACGCCGCGGGCTCCGCGGTGCGGGACGGTGTCGAGGTGGCCGAGGACGGCTATGGGGTCACGCGGCTGCGCGAGGCCGGGTTCGTGGTGCTCGGGCGGACGAACACGCCCGAGTTCGGCAGCACGATCACCACCGAGCCGGTGGCGTTCGGGCCGACGCGGAACTCGTACGATCCGGCGTACTCGGCCGGCGGGTCCAGCGGCGGCTCGGCCGCGGCGGTGGCGGCGGGGATGGTCGCGCTGGCCACCGCCAGCGACGGCGGCGGGTCGATCCGCATCCCCGCGTCCCTGTGCGGGCTGGTGGGGCTCAAGCCGTCGCGCGGGCGGGTGAGCCTGGGGCCGGCCCTGGGGGAGGGCTGGAGCGGCTTCTCGTGCCCGGGGTTCGTCACCAGGACGGTCCGCGACACGGCCGCGGCGCTCGACGTCGTCTCGGGTTTCCACCCCGGCGACCCGTACGACGCGCCCGCCCTGCCGGGGCCGCTGGCCGCGGAGGTCGGCAGGGACCCGGGGCGGCTGCGGATCGGGTACGTCACCACGCACCCGAGAGGCGATGTGCCCGACGTGCCCGAGCTGACCGAGGCCGTCGCCAGGGCGGCGGCGCTGCTGGAGTCGCTCGGCCATGACGTGGCGCCGGGCGGCCCCGAAGCGCTCGGTGACCGCGACTTCTCCGGGCACTTCGGCGCGATCGTTGCCAACAACCTCGCCGCGCAGGTCGCGAGCCTGGGCGAGCTCCGCGGCAAGCCGGTCGAGCTGGAGGAACTGGAGCCGCGCAACGCCGCCATGGTCAGCGTCGCGCGCACGCACAGCGCGGTCGACCACATCCGGGCCACGCAGTGGATGGACGTCTTCCGCCGCCGCATGGCCACGTGGTGGCGAGCCGGCCACGACCTGCTGCTGATGCCGTCGCTCGGTGTCGCACCGTTCCCGCTCGGCTGGATCACGCCGGACGACCTCAGCCTCGCCTTCGGCAGGACGGGGCACGCCGTGTCGTACACCTCGCCGGTCAACGCGACCGGGCAGCCGGCCATTTCGTTGCCGCTGCACAGGACCTCGGCCGGCCTGCCGGTGGGTGTGCAGCTCGTCGCGGCTACCGGCAGGGAGGACCTGCTGATCAGAGTGGCGGCGCAGATCGAGCAGGCCCGGCCGTTCGAGCACCCGGCGATGGAACCTCTCGCCTGAGTGACACGTTATGTCGTGAAAAGGCGGGGGTAGGGGGTTCGACATGATGGCGAAGGCAGCACGGGCGGCGGCGTGGCGGACGTACCGCGAGGTGACCAAGCCTGGTTCGCCCGGCGTGATGACCAGGGTGCGGGCGATCCCGCGCATGATCGGCGCGGTGATGCGCGGCCGGTACGCGGGCATGGGCAAGAGCAGGCTCGCGCTGATGGCGATGGGTGTGGTCTACATCCTGTCCCCGATCGACGTCCTGCCCGAATTCCTCATGGTGATCGGCGTCGCCGACGACTTCGGCGTGTTCCTGTGGCTGATGGCCTCGCTGCTCGGCGAGAGCGGGCGCTACGTCGAGCACGAGCGCCGCATCATCCAGGGCAGGCTCGCCGAGCAGGAAGGTTAGATCTCCTCCATCCGCAACCAGGCGCGGGACGGCAGCGGGTGTCCGAACAGGCGGGCCGCGTTGCCGTAGGCGACCCTGGCGATGTCGGCGGGCGGGAGCGAGCCTAGGTTGCGGGCCACGGACTTCTGCGTGTCGGGCCAGGTCGAGTCGGAGTGCGGGTAGCCGCTCTCCTGCAGCACGTGGTCGAGCCCGACCGCGAGGCGCACCCCCGACAGCGCGTGGTCGTCGAGCGTGCCGAAGAAGAAGTTGCGGCGCAGCACCTCGCTGGGCTTGAGCCCGCCGTCCCAGGACGCCTCGCCGGCCACCGGGTGGTCCAGGGCGTAGTCGGCGCGCTCGGCCAGCATCGGCAACCAGCCCACACCGCCCTCCACGATGAGGATGCGCAGGGAGGGGAAACGTAGCGGCACGCCCGACCAGAGCCAGTCGGCGCAGGCGAACATGGCGCTGGTGGGCATCAGCGTGGTGATCGCCTCGATGGGCGTGTCCGGCGAGGGCACGGGAGACCAGGACGAGTCGCCGGTGTGCAGGCACACGACGGTGCCGGTCTCCTCGCAGGCGGCGAAGAACGGGTCCCAGTGGCCGGTGTGGATGGACGGCAACCGCAGACGGGTCGGGAACTCGGGGAAGACGACGGCCTTGAAACCCCGCGCCGCGTTGGCCCTGATCTCCTTGGCCGCCACGTCGGGATCCGGCAGCCACGGCAGTTGCAGGCCGATGATCCGCTCCGGGAAGGTGCCCGCCCAGACGTCGATGTGCCAGTCGTTCCACGCCCTGACGAGGGCCAGGCCGAGCTCCTGGTCGCGGGTCCTGGCGAACGGCATGCCCGACTGCCCGGCCAGCATGCCGGGGAAGCACAGTGCCGCCCAGATGCCCGCCACGTCCATGTCCTTGATGCGGGCCTCGATGTCGTGGCAGCCCGGACGCATGTGCTCGAACCGCACCGGGTCCAGCGTCCACTGCTCGCGGGGCAGCCCGGCGCCGACGTCGATGCCGGCGCACGGGTAGGTGGCCCCGCCGTAGCGCCAGACCTGGTGACCCGCCTCGGTCTCCACGACCTTGGGCGCGACCTCGGCATATTTCTCCGGCAGCCGGCCTTCGAAGAGGTCGGGAGGCTCGATCAGGTGATCGTCGGCGGAGATGATCACATAGTCGCGCCGCCTCGGGTCAGGGTCGGGAAGCAGCGGCGTAGTCACGCAGGTAACCGTACGACGAGGGGATAACGTCGAACAAGCTGCGACGTATCCGTTGGATATCCGAGTCGCCGGCGCCCGGGACCGCCGGGAGGGGGATTGCGGGCGATCCCGGGCGTTGAGGGGTCCGCTGAATGAGGGTGCTGCTCATGCGAACCCCGGCCACCCGCTACCCCTCCGAGGTGCTTTCAGTCAGGAGATGGTCGCGTAGGTCGCCGATCGTGGCGGGGGAGACCTGGAGGACCTGGGTGACGTACGCCTCCACGGAGCCGTGCCGGCTCGCCAGGTCGGCCAGGAACAAGCGCATGGTCTCGGCGGGCGCCAGCCCGAATCCCGGCCACAGGGGCGTGCCGGGATGCCGCCTGCGCCAGTCGGCGATGAAACGCTCGGTGGCGAGGCCGGTGAGCGCGTAGTCCGCCACGATGTCGTCCTCGCCCACGCCGGCCAGCGACAGGACCAGCGCAGCCAGCACGCCGGTGCGGTCCTTGCCCGCCGCACAATGAATCACCACGGGCGCGTTGTCCGAATTCGCGATCGTCTCCAGGGCCGTTCTGAGGTTCTCAACGCGGTCCTCGGTCATCTCGAGGTAACGATCGGCCAGGTAGCGGGCGACGCCGACCTCCTCGCTGTAAACGGCGCTCTCCCAGCGGCGGCCCTCGATGGGCAGGTTGTGGTAGCTCTGCCCCTCGGTCTCGGGCACCCGCCCGGCCTTTTCGGCCTCGAACGCGTGCCGCAGGTCGATGACGGTACGCACGCGCAGCGCGCGGAAGGCCGTGAGGTCGTCCCCGGCCAGCCAGCCGAGGGAGTCGGCACGATAAAGCCGCTGCCACTGGACGGTGCGGCCGTCATTGGTGGCATATCCACCCACGTCACGGAAATTGCAGAGATTGCTGAATTCAATGTGGCGGATCACCCGCACCACCTTACGGGGCAGGCGTTCCCGCCTCCTGGGCCGGTGACGCCTCGCCGGCGCGCTCCTTGGCCTGGCGCTCGGCGAGCTCTCGCCGGATGAGCAGGATCCATCCGCCGATCGCGATCGCGATGAACAACCACCACTGGACCCCGTACGCCAGGTTCAGGCCGCCTCCGGAGCCCACGTCGGGCTCGGGCACCGGTGCGGGCGCCGGGGAGGTCGCGGGCTGCTGGGCTGTCATTTCCACGTATCCGTCCACCAGCCGGTACGGCAGCCCCTGCCCGATCTTGCCGGCGTTGATCAGCAGCATCTGGCCGGTCGGCAGTCCGGGCAGATCGCGGATCCCGCTGGACTCCTCGGTCTCGCTGAGCCGTAGCCGCCCGGTGACAGTCACCTGACCGGTGGGCGGAGGGGGCACGTCGGGCGGGGTGTCGGCGGTGGCGCCCGCCTGGACCCAGCCTCTGTTCACGAGGACGGCCGTGCCGTTGCCGGTGACGAGCGGGGTCAGGACGTAAAAGCCGTTGCGGCCCTCCTGAGGGCGGCGGCGTACGACGAGGGCGTGGGACGGGTCGTAGGTGCCGGCGGCGGTCACGGACCTGAACCGGTCGCTCTCCTTGACCGGCTGCCCCGGTGTCGCCAACCGCTCCAGCGGCACCGGCGCGGCCTCGATGTTGGCGGTGACCCGCTCGCTGTTGGCCGACCGCTCCTCGAAACGCCCGAACTGCCACCGCCCGAGGAACACGAAGGCGGGAATGACCAGCAGCACCACCAGGTGCAGCGCCAGCCATCGGGGCGTCAGAAGGAACCGGTACACGCTTTCAAGGGTAGGCACCGCCACCTGTGCCCTTTAACGCGCCTCAGGCGCTCTCCGCCCCAAGCTCGCTCTGGAGTTCCGCGCCGGGCCCGGGCAGGGAGGTCACCTCGCGTGGCCCGGCGACCTCATGGCCCTCGGCGCAGCGGAAATGCTGCTCGATGGGGGCGCCGCAGCCGCGGTGTGTGAGGAGCACGGGCGGGCCCTCCTCGTCGGCCAGATATTTGTCGCCCCAGTGCATGAGCGCGACCAGCAGCGGATAGAGATCGCGGCCTTTCTCGGTGAGCCGGTATTCGTCGCGCTGCCGCTGTCCGGGCTCGCGGTAGGGCTCCTTGCGGAGCAGGCCCTCGTCGACCAGGTGGGCCAGGCGCGCGCTGAGCACCTGGCGGGGTGCTCCGGTGATCGCCTGCATGTCGGCGAACCTTCGCACGCCGCTGAACGCCTCGCGCAGCACCAGGAAGGTCCACTTCTCCCCGACGATGTCCAGGGTGCGCTCGATCGAGCAGTTGTTCACCCGGAAGGAAACGTTCATCTTTGCATTATACCTGAGTTCAATTGACAGACTCAGGCCTTGCGGGGCAGGCTGGGTCTATGCATGGAACTCAGATCCGGCCGGCTCGTCCAGACGACGAGGAACGGATCAGACGCTTCCTGACCGGGTTGTCGCTGCACACCCAGACGCTGCGGTTCTTCACCGGCATCACCACGCCGGCCGCCGGTCTCGTGCGCAAGCTGATCGCGGTGGACGAGCGCAGGGACGCGCTCGTGGCGACGATCGACGGGGGTGAGATCGTCGGCCACGCCATGAGCTACAAGGGCGAATGCGCCGACGTGGAGATCGCGGTGGTGGTGACCGACCAGTGGCAGGGGCTCGGGCTCGGGCCGCGGCTGATCCAGACGCTGCTGCTCAGGGCCGCCGTACGGGGTGCGAGGACCGTAGGCATGGACGTGATGGGGGAGAACCGGCGAGTGCTCAGGCTCATCCGCCGGCTGTGGCCGGAGGCCGAGATGAAGGTCACTTCCGGGTCGGTTGAGGTTACCGCTATGATCGATCAAGCCGCCTTATTTGCGGAACAAGGTTCTGGTGCCACACCATTGACAGTGTGAAGAGTGTCAAGAACGGACGCGACGGCCGGACCCGCATCATCGAGGGCGCCCTCCGACGCTTCAGCCAGGACGGGGTGTCGGCCACGACGCTGGCCAGCCTCCGCGAGGAGAGCGGCGTAAGCGTCGGCAGCTTCTACCACCACTTCGCCAGCAAAGAACACGTCTTCGGTGTGCTGTACGGCGAGATCCTCACCGCCTATCAGGACGCCTTCCTCGCCGAGCTGGTCAGCCATCAGGAGGCGCGCGACGGCATCGAGGCCGTCGTGGCCTTCCACATGCGGTGGGCGGGAGAGCATCCGGAGCGGGCCCGGCTGCTGATCAGCGAGCGGCCGCCGCGCAAGCAGGAGCCGGGCGGGGCCGAGGTGGCCGAGCAGCGGCGGGCGTTCTTCCGCCAGGTCTCTGACTGGTGGCGCCCGCACATGAAGAACGGCCTGCTGCAGCCCGTCCACCCGACCATGTGCTACGTGCTGTGGCTGGGGCCCGCGCAGGAGATGTGCCGGCTGTGGTTCGCCGGTGCGCACACGCCGACGGAGGAGGAGATCAAGGGCCTGGGCGAGGCCGCCTGGCACAGCCTCCGTCAGCGCCCGGAGTGACACCCGGCCCAGATCATGCGAAGCGAGCGCCCCACCTGCCGGGGACGGCCAGGCCAATGCGGGGAGCGATGATCCGAGTACGCTCTGTGGTGTTATTGTCCTAAATGTGAGACGACCCCGGGCGCTGGTATTGCCCGCTTTGCCGGAGCGCGCGCTCGCCCGCCTGGGCGAGGTGACCGATCTGATCGAGACTCCAGCACGCCCGAGCCTCGGTTTCACCGACGAGCAGCTGGCCGACCTGGTCGTCGAGACCGGCGCGACCGTGCTCGTCACCGACGGGGACCAGGTTCGCGCGTCGGTGCTCAGCCTGCAGTTGGACGTCGTGGCCGTCATGGGCCCGCCCACGAGCGTCGACCTGGCCCTGGCCGCCGAATACGGCGTCAGCGTGTTGCACGCCCGCGACCGTGACCCCGACGCGATCGCCGAGCTGACGCTGGCGCTGATGTTCGCCGTCAGCCGGCACATCGTCACGGCCGACCGAGAGGTGCGCCGCGGGCACGTCTACCGGAGCAAGGTGCCGCCGGCGCAGCGCCATCGCGGCCGCCGGCTCACCGGCAGGACGCTCGGCATCGTCGGGCTCGGACGCGTCGGCAGGGCGATGCGCTGGCGCTGTGAGGGCCTCGGGATGCGGGTGATCGCGTGTGATCCGCAGGAGCCCGAGGCCACCCACACGCTGCCCGCGCTCCTGGCGGAGGCGGACGTGGTGTCGCTGCACGTGCCGCTCACCGCCGAGACCAGGGGCCTGTTCGGGTACGCCGAGTTCGGCGCGATGCGGCCGGGGGCGATCTACCTCAACACCTCGCGTGGCGCGCTGCACGACCTGACGGCACTGGTCGACGCGCTGCGCCGGGGCCAGGTGGGCGGTGCGGGTCTCGACCACTTCGAAGGCGAGTGGCTCGACCCGTCACATCCCCTGATCGGCCTGCCGAACGTGGTGCTGACGCCCCGCCTGAGCGAAGCGACGGGGGAGACCAGGGAGGAGCTGGCGGAGGCCTTGGTAGCGGACATCACCCGGCTGCTGGCCGGAGAGGACCCCGAGCTCGCGGCCACGCGTGCGTAGCCCACCGTCCGGTCAAGCCGGTTGCCGGATGCGTGTGGGCACGCGCCAGCTCGCCCGGTCGAGTGAGATGTCCAGGCGCAGATCGCCGCGCTGCCTGCGCAGGCCCGGCACGCGGACCCGGTCGTGCACGTTGAACCTGCCGCGGTGCGGATAGCCGAACCCCAGCTCCCCGGGCAACACGCGCAGGTCGTCGCGGTTCCCACAGCGGGGGCACGTCCACGAGACCAGGTCCAAGCCGCGGTTGTAGTCGGAGCAGGCGCTGAAGTATTCGTCCGGCCCGAAGCGGGACTCGCAAGCCAAGCAAGGGATCAGCATGGGGTCCACTCCTCGGGATGACGTGCTGGCATCCATAGAGATACCGCGCCCCACTTGTTCCCCGCTTGCAGATTGCTTGGCTATTTAAGTAACAGTATGGGCACTCAGCGGAGCCCCGTGCGAGCGCGACCATGGGCACGTGCAGCCAGTCTGGTGGCCATCGCATCGGTATCAGATCATGCGTGGGCGTCTGCGGTGAAAGGATGGACCTGTGGAACGACTGCGCCATCATTTCCTGGAGACCGGTTACACCATCGACGGCGTACGCGATCGACTAGGGAGCATGGCCGCGTCGGCCCTGGCCCGCGAGGAGGTGGTCCCGGCCCTGCGCGCGACCGCGGACGGCGACCCGCTGGCGACGCTGATCAGGTTGTGGTGGCTGGGCGTCCCCGTCCCCGCCACGGACGTGGTGCCGGAGGTTCTCGAGTCCGGGCTGGTCACGGCCGACGGCGACCAGATCCGCGCAAACGTCCACCTCCAGCCCTGGGAGACCGGCGGTTACCTGGTCTCCGACCGTAAGGTGCGGCCGGGCGACCCCACCCTCCGCCCCGACCATGTCGTGGGGGCAGGCGGCGCCTCGGCGAACCTGGCGCAGCTGGTCACCCGCCGCCCGGTCCAGCGCGCGCTCGATCTGGGCACGGGCTGCGGCGTGCAGGTGCTGCACCTGGCCGGGAGGGCGGAGGAGATCGTGGCCACCGATCTCAATCCGCGGGCCCTGGAGCTGGCCAGGCTGAGCTGGGAGTTGTCCGGCGTCGAGGGTGTCCGGGCGCGGGTGGGCTCGATGTACGAGCCGGTCGGGGACGAGGGGTTCGACCTGATCGTGAGCAACCCGCCGTTCGTCATCGCTCCCGCTCGGGAGCGGATGCTGACCTATCGCGAGTCGGGCGCCGAGGGCGACGGCTTCTGCCGCGACCTCGTACGCCGGACGCCCCGCCACCTCAATCCCGGCGGCCAGGCCCACTTCCTGGCCAACTGGCTGCACGTCGAGGGCGAGGACTGGCACGACCGGGTGGGCGGCTGGTTGCGTGAGACGGGCTGCGACGCCTGGGTCGTCCAACGGGACGTGCAGGACCCGGCCGAATACGTCGAGCTGTGGCTCAGGGACGCGGCCGAGCAGGGCACGGCGCGCTACGCGGAGCTCTACGACCGCTGGCTGGCCTGGTTCGACGAGCACAAGGTCGAGGGCATCGGCTTCGGCTGGATCACCATGCGCAATTCCGGCACGCTCGACCCGGTCGTCCGCGTCGAGCATCTCGCCCACCAGGTGGTGCTCCCGGTCGGCGACTACGTGGACTCCGTGCTCGACTCGATCGCCACCGCGCACCGGGCACAGGGGCTCGACGCCGCGCGGTTGCGTACCGTCGACGGCCTGCTCGACGAGCGGATCGGGCTGCCGGGCGCGGAGGACCCGATCCGCATCGTGCTGCGTCAGACGCAGGGGTTGCGGCGCAGCCGGGAGGTCGGCACCGTGGAGGCCGCGCTGGCCGGCGTGTGCGACGGCGAGCTGGCGCTCGGCCCGCTGCTCAACGTCATCGCCGAGTTGGTGGGCGACGGCGAGATCGCCGACTCCGACGCGGTCCGGCCCCTCATCGCCGAGGGTTACTTCGTGCTTTAATCCGCCGTTGATTGGACGTTGACCCCTCGGGTGGAGTCTCTAGTCAGGACACGGACCTGGGGGGTTCGAGGGCCGTGTCAGGTCCGGCCGGTCGTCTGTGTGAGGCGGCTAGCCACCACGCGGAGCATCCGGATAACCGGGCCCCCTAGCGACGCGTGGTGGTGAAGATGACCGGCCGGGCTGAATCGCTTGATGCCGATCACGAGCGCCCTCGTGACTCCCTAAGGACAGCCTTGATCAACCATGTGTGGATGACACGTCTGGACGACGAGCTGTACTCAGGACTCGACGACTTTCCCGGCGGGGTCGGGGAGGCTGTCGAGCAGGACCTTGAGATCGCCGGCCTCCGGAGCGCCGAGCCTGGAGAAGATCTCGAAGGCCTGCCGTAGACAGTCCGAGCTCCTCGTCACGCTGCCGAGGCCGCGCAGCGCCTTGCCCAGCACAGTCAGCGAGAGCGCCTCGCCGTAGGGGTGGCCGATCTCGCGGGAGACCACCAGAGCCTGCTCGGCGTGGCGTACGGCGTCGGAGTGACGCTCGGCCGCGATGAACGTCTCGGCCAGCCGGGAGCACACGCGCTGCTCCCAGACGCGCTGCTTGCTGGCCCGGAAGAAGGCCAGGCACTCGGCGTGGTGGTGCACGGCCTCGGTGAGCCGGCCGACTCGGGACAGGACGATGCCGAGGTGGTAGCGCGCCCTGGCGGTGCCGGCGCCGCTGCCGATCTCGGTGAAGATGGCCAGGCCCTTCTCCGCGGCCGCGATGGCGTCCTCGGGCCGCCCGAGGCCCAGGTGGTCGCGGGCCGAATAGCTGAGGACCAGGGCCTCGCCGGCCGGCACGCCGTTCTCGCGGTAGAAGTCCATCGCCGCGTCGAACAGCGCCAGCGCCTCGGTGTGGCGGCGCTGCCTGCCGACGACGACGGCCAGGGCGTTGAGCACCTCGCCCATGACGATCTTCTCGCCGCGCTCGGCCGACAACTCGTGCACGCGCCTGAACTGCTCTTCGGCCTCGCGCAGCCGGTTGCCGGCGAACAGGACCCTGCCCAGCACGTAGCGGGCGCGCAGCTCGCTCGCCTGATCGCCGATGTTCTGCGCGCCGGCCAGCACGGCGCGGGTGCCCTGGTCGAACTCGCGCGTGTGGGTGCCGGACTCGAGCAGCGGCTCCATCGCGACCAGCAGGTCGGCGGCGGGCAGCAGCTGCTCTCCGGTACGCGCCGCCGCGGCGGCCTGGTTGATGGCCGCGAACAACGAGTCGCCCTCGGAGATCAGCCACGCCACCGCCTCGTCGGCGGAGCCGAATACCCGCCCGCTGCCGACCACCACCAGATTGGCCGGGATCATGCTGCCCTCGTAGGCCAGCCGATGCGCGGACTGGGCCGAGGCCAGGTAGAAGCCGAGCAGCCGGCGCAGCGCCAGGGCACGGGCCTGCGGCCGCTCGCTCTTGGCCAGCTCGCGGCGGGCGAACAGCTTGAGCAGGTCGTGGAAGCGGTAGCGGCCGGGCGCGGGCGCCTCCAGCAGGCTCGCGTCCACGAGCGACTCCAGCACCTCCTCGGCCTCGAACGCGCTCATCCCCAACACGGCCGCCGCGGCACCGGCGGAGATGCCGGGTCCGCTGGGCAGCGACAGCAGCCGGAACGCCCGCGCCTGGGCGGAGTCCAGCTGCCCGTAGCCGAGCGCGAAGGTGGCCTCCACGGCCAGGTTGCCCACCCGCATCTCATCCAGGCGGCGCTGCTCGTCGGCCAGCCTGGGCACCAGCGAGGCCACCGTCCACGACGGGCGCGCGGCCAGCCTGGCGGCCACGATCCGCACCGCCAGCGGCAAGAAGCCGCACGCGGCCACCACGTCCATGGCCGCGCCGTGCTCGGCCGCCACCCGCTCGGGCCCGGCCACCGCCGCGAACAGCGACAACGCCTCGTCCGGCTCCAACACGTCCAGGTCGATGAGCCTGGCCGACGGCAGGTCGGCCAGCTTGCCCCGGCTGGTCACGATGGCCGCGCATCCGGGCGAGCCCGGCAGCAGCGGGGCGACCTGCCGGGCGTCGCGGGCGTTGTCCAGCAGCACGAGGATGCGGCGGTCGGCCAGGATCGACCGGAACAGCGCCGACCGCTCGGCGAGCCCGTCGGGGATCACGTCCGGCGGGATGCCGAGCGCGCGCAGGAACCCGCCGAGCGCCGACTCGGGCGCGGTCGCCTCGTCGGTGTAGCCCTGCAGGTCGGCATAGAGCTGGCCGTCGGGGAACAGGTCGTCCGCCGCGTGCGCCACGTGCACGGCCAGCGTGGTCTTGCCGACGCCGCCGATGCCGGAGATCGCCGCGACCGGCACGCCCTCGGCCGAGGACGGCTGGACCGACAGCAGCGAGCGCAGGCGTCCGGCCAGCTCCTTGCGGCCCGTGAAGTCGTTGACGGCGGCGGGCAACTGGGCAGGCCGGGGCAGCTCGTGCGAGTGCGGCGGCTCCTCCTCTCCGGCGGGCTCATCGGCGTGCGCCTCGGCGGCGAGGGGCGCGGCGGCGAGCGCCGGGTCGGCGGCCAGGATGCGCTGGTGCAGCGCGGCGAGCTCGGGCCCCGGCTCGATGCCGAGCTCGTCGATCAGTGCCTCGCGGGTCTCGGTGAAGACGTTGAGCGCGTCGCCCTGCCGCCCGCACCGGTAGAGGGCCAGCATGAGCTGGGCACGCAGCCGCTCGCGCAGCGGGTGGTCCGCGGTCAGCGCGATCAGCTCGGAGACGATCTTCGCGTGGTTGCCCAGCTCCAGGTCCACGTCCATGAGCGTCTCGACCACGCTGATGCGCCGCTCGATCAGCCGGTCGCGCTGGTGCTCGGCGTACGGTCCCACGGCGCCGGCCAGCGGCTCGCCCTCGAACAACGCGAGCGCGGCCCGCAGCCCCTCGGCGGCCTCGCGGAGCCGGCCGCCCTTACGCGCGGTCTCGGAGGCGGCGATGCCGCGCTCGAACCTGGTCAGGTCCAGCCCGCCCTCGGGCAGGCGCAGCGCGTAGCCCCGGCCTATGGAGGTCAGCAGCTCCGGACGGGAGCGGGCTGGTCGTTCCGGCTCGAGCACCGTACGCAGCCTGGAGACGTAGGTGCGCAGTGCTCCCAGGGCGCGGGGCGGGGCGTCCTCCCCCCAGACCGCGTCGATCATCTCGTTGGGTGTGACCGCGCGGCCTTCCCGTAGGAGCAGCATGCCGAGAATGGAACGCTGCAGCGGGGTGCCCAGGTCGAGTTCCTGGCCATCACGCCACGCGCGGACAGGACCGAGCACGGCGAACCGCAGCCCGCCCTCAACGCTCTGACCAGCCATGCCGTCTGTCTCCAAGCCAATGGAACGATTTATTACCAAATGATAGGTCTATCCTTGCCTGTCACCTAGATCCAGGTTGATCGTTAACTGAGCTGTTGATCCGCCTTTAATTAGGTGTTGAGCATGCCCCCGGATGCTGATGGGTGTCGGCTAGGGCATGACTCACCGCGGGGGCGTGTCATGCAGAGCGAAGCCAGGCAGGAAAAAATACCGGCCCCGCCCAGGAAACTGGGGCGGGGCCGTGGTGGACGGGTTCTCAGGCTGCCTCGACCAGTCCCAGCCGCATGGCCAGGCGCTCCCGCACGAGCGGCCATTCGGAGTTCAGGATCGAGTAGAACGCGGTATCTCGGACCGTGTTGTCGGCGCCTCGGCTATCCGCTCGCCGCACCCCGTCGAAGTGTGCGCCGAGGGCCTCGATGGCGGCCCGGGACCTGGTGTTGCGTACGTCTGCTTTCAGGGTGATGCGGTGGACGTTCCATGTCTCGAAGGCGAGCGAGAGCATGAGGAACTTGCTCTCCCGGTTGACCCCCGTGCCCTGGGCGCAGGCGCCCAGCCAGGTGTAACCGATGTCGGCCACGGACGGGACATCGCCCACCGCACCGCGTGCACCCGGAGGCCAGGGCATGGGGCCCTGCCAATACTCCAGGTGCATGAGACGGGTGGCACCGACCACACGGTCGGTGTTCAGCCACCGGATGGCGAAGGGCAACGTGCGGCCCTCCGCCTGCTCAGCCATAGCGGCCTCCACGTAGGAGACCATCTCGTCCCGGCCATTCGGGACACGAGTGAAGGCGTATGTGGAACGGTCTTCACCCGCCGCCGCGACAAGGTCATCGACCGCCGCGAGGCTGAGAGGTTCCAGGCGCACGGAGCGCCCAGACAGGGTGACAAGAGCGGGCATGTGCACATGATGGAGGGTGCGCACCGTGCACGTAACCATGCAGTTAGGAAGATCTTTTGCAGGTTTCTGCAGACAGGGTGTTTCTGCAGGTCAGAGCCCCCTTTTTGAGGGATGGTAAACCTGTTCTTGGGGAAAGATTCGCCTAACCGTGACATGACATCCGGGCAGCGGTCAGTGCCGTACCAGTGCGAGCTCCTTCAGACCCGTCGACAGATGGTCGAGGCTGTCCGCGATCCACGGCAGCTGGAGCGGGTCTTGGCTGGTCAGAGCGGCCATGCGTTGTTCGGTCGTCTCGCCGTAGAGGAGGCTGACCGCCACCCGCATCCTGGCCGCGGCCGGGTCGTCGCCGAACGCGTGGCCGGGCAGGACGCCGATGCCGTGCTCCTCCAGCAGGATCTTGGTGATCTGGGCGGAGCCGCCGAGTCGCAGGTGGCTCAGATCGGGATAGAGGTAGAAACCGCCCTGCGGCACCGGCGCGGCGGCGCCGATCTCGGTGAACCTCTCATAAACAGCCCGCGCCATCGTGCTGTGCAGCCGGCGGCTGAGCGCGATGCGCCGGGTCAGCTCCGCGGGCTCGTCGAAGGCGTAGGCCGCGGCCTCTTGGACGGGTGCGGCGGGCGCCGACCAGATCTCGCTGGCCACCGCCAGCAGTTGCCTGTGCAGCGCGTGTGCGCCCGCGGGCAGCCTGGCCACGCCGATCCGCCAGCCGCCCAGCGCCAGGCTCTTGCTCAGCCCGGTGGTGATGATCGTGCGCTCGGGCGCGAGATCGGCAGGCGAGGTGTACGGCAGGGCCGGGTCGTGCATCAGGTCCCGGTAGATCTCGTCCGAGATGATCATCAAGTCGAGCTCTCGGGCGAGGTCCACCAGGCGGCGGATGCTCTGCGGCGTGGCCAGCCGTCCCGTCGGGTTGTCGGGCAGCGTGACCAGCACGGATCTCACGGTCCTGCCCTGGGCCCTGGCCAGATGCACTTCGGCGGCCACGAGATCGGGGTCCGGAACTCCGCCCTCTCCTGGTGGTGCGGGCACCAGGATGGGGCGCGAGCCCACGAGGTCGGCCTGTGCGGCGTAGCTGACCCAGCTGGGCATGGGCAGGACGATGTCTCCGCCGATCGCCAGGAGCAGGCCGTACAGCAGCGACTTGCTGCCCGGTCCGCAGACGACCAGCCCGGGGTCGGTGATGAGCCCCCGTCGTTCCCAGTAGCCCGCTGCCGCGGCCCGCAACTCGGGCGCCCCCGCGACCGGCCCGTAGCCGTTGCGTTCTGATGCGGCGGCCAGCTTGTCGCGCAGCGCCGGGTGGACGGGCAGCCCCGCCTCACCGAAGGCCAAGTGCAGCACACGTTCCCCGGCGCGTCGTCTTCGCTCGATGTCCTCATTTGCCGCCAGAGTGGCGGAGAGGGTCACGCTCATAGTTGTCACGTTCCCAGGGTGGTTGGATGAAGGCATCACCACAAGCGAGGCTTTTAGTGGGTAGGCATAAGGAAGTCCGATGCTCGAATTGCGACGTTTGGTGCTGATCTGCGAATTCGCCCGCCGGGGCAGCATCGCCGCGACCGCCGCGTCGCTCGGCTACAGCCCATCGGCGGTTTCGCAACAACTCGTGGCGCTCGAACGGGAGACCGGCACGGCCCTGATCGACCGCACCGCGCGCAGCGCCGAGCTCACCGACGCGGGCCGCCGGCTGGTCGCGCACGCCGAGCGGATCCTGTCCATGGTCGAGGAGGCCGAGTCCGACCTGTCGGCGCACGCGGGCACCCCGGCGGGGCGGGTCGTGCTCACCGGGTTCCCCACGGCGGCGGTGGCCTTCGCGCCCGCGCTGGCGCGCACGCTGCGCCGGCACACCGATCTGACGCTGCGGCTGAGGCAGAGCAGGTCAGGGCGGGGCATGCGGGAGGTGCAGTCGGGGGAGGTGGACATCGCGCTGGTCGACGACTGGTACGGGCGCGTCCGCGACAGCGAGAGCCTGCGCGTCTTCCCGCTGCTGCGCGATCCCCTGGTGCTGGTGGTGCCGCGTAAACATCGCCTGGCCGATCCCGACGTGCCGCTCGATCTGCGCGAGCTGCGGGACGAGCCGTGGATGGCCACGCCTGACGGTGAGCCGTCGCGGCTGGCGGTGGACCGGCTGCTGGTGGACGTGGGCGGCACCCGGCCGACGCCGTGGGAGTTCGAGGGACTGGGGACGATACTCTCGCTCGTCGCCAAGGGCATCGGCATCGCCGCCGTGCCCGCGCTCGCGCTGTCGGCAGGGATACGCGGGCTCGCCGTGCGCCATTTCCCCGGCAATCCGGTCGGGCGCGATGTGCACGCCGTGGCCCGGGGCTCCAGCGTGCACCGGCCCTCGGTGTCGGTCACGCTGCGGGCGATCCACGTGGCCGCCCGGTACATCGCCGCCGACCTGGAGCCGTTGCGGCTGGCGGATCGGCACAGGACCGACGACGACTAGGTTTCGGCACCCGGGGAGAACGCCACTGGCGGTAGCGTCTGCTGTCATGGCGCCGACGTACGAGATCGAGCAGTTGCTGCTCTCCCAGCCGAGCGTCCGCACGGTCGCGGGCGTCGACGAGGTGGGCCGGGGCGCCTGGGCCGGTCCTGTCACGGTGTGCGCGGTCGTCACCGACCTGTCCGAGCCGCCACCGGGACTGACGGACTCCAAGCAGCTCACCGCCGCCAGACGCGGGCCGCTGGCGACCGAGCTGGCCGCGTGGGCGGCCGGCATCGGGTACGGCGAGGCCACGCACACGGAGATCGACACGCTCGGCATGACGGAGGCCCTGCGCCGGGCCGCCAGGCGCGCCCTGGAGGCGCTTCCCGTCCGCCCGGACGCGGTGATCCTGGACGGCAAGCACGACTACATCGGCGCCCCCTGGCCGGTGCGCCTGGAGGTCAAGGGGGACGCGGCCAGCGTCTCGGTCGCCGCCGCGTCCGTCCTGGCCAAGGTCCGGCGGGACGCCTACATGGGCACGATCGGGCACGAGGAATATGCCTTCGCCGACAACGCCGGCTACCCCTCACCGGTCCACCAGGAGGCCCTGGCCCGGCTGGGGCCCACCCCGCATCACCGGCTCTCGTGGTCCTACCTGGACGATCTTCCGCAGTGGCGGCACCTGAAGCTCCACCGGGACCCGATCGCCTGCGAGGGCCAGGTCACGCTGTTCAGCTGACGGGCCTGGCATCATCGGGTGGGTGCGCATCGGGGTCTTTCTCATCGCGGCGCAGTTCCCCGGCCAGGAGGCCGGGCGGGTGCTGGCCGACACCGTGGAGCTGATCGCGGCGGCCGAGGAGGCGGGATTCGACGACGCGTGGATCGCCGAGCACCACTTCATGTCCTACGGCGTCTGCCCGTCCGCGATCACGCTGGCGGCCGTCGCCGCCGGCCGGACGACGCGGATCGGGCTCGGCACCGCCGTGAGCGTGTTGTCCACACACCATCCCGTGGCGCTGGCCGAGCAGGCGGCCATGCTGCACCACCTGTCGGGCGGGCGGTTCACCCTCGGCGTCGGCAGGGGCGGGCCGTGGGTGGATCTGGAGGTGTTCGGGACCGGTCTCGAGCGGTTCGAGCGGGGGTTCGGGGAGTCCCTCGACCTCTTGCTCGACGCGCTTTCCCGGGATCGGGTCGCCGCCGACGGCGAGTTCTTCCGCTTCCGTGAGGTGCGGATGGTGCCGGAGGCCCGCATAAGACCGGTGGTCGCGTGCACCTCGGAGCCGACCGTGGCCATGGCGGCCGAGCGCGGGCTGCCGATGTTGCTGGGCATGCACATCGGCGACGCGGAGAAGGCGTCCATGGTGGCGCGCCACGGAAGCGCCGGCGGGCACATCGCGGCGGCCGTCGGCTACGTGGCCGACTCCACGGCGCAGGCGGTGCGCGAGCTCAAAGAGTCGATGCCGAAGTGGCTGGGGCCGGGGCTGGCGGGATACACGCCGGTGGACGGCCGGCCACCGCCCTCGCGCGACGTCGGCGCCTACGTGGACCTGCTGACCCGCATCCACCCGGTCGGATCGGCCGAGCACTGTGCCGAGGCCATCCTGCGTACCGTGGCGGACACCGGGATCGAGCACGTCATCCTGATGGTCGAGGGCCTCGGAGAGCACCGGCGCACGCTGGAGAACGTGCGCCGGCTCGGGCACGAGGTGCTGCCGATGGTCCGGCGAGCCGGCCAGGCCGGCTCGCCGGAAGAGCTCAGCAGTCCACGAGCTCCGGTTTCTGGTTGAGGATCTGGGCTCGCGGGGTGACGAAGTCGGCCAGGGCCTTGGCCGCCGCCGGGTCGAAGACCGCGACCCGATGGCAGTTCTGGAAGGCCAGCCTTACCCCGAAGTGACGCTCCAGCGCGCCGCGCATCGAGTCGCTCGCCAGGCAGCGCAGGAGCTCGCCGCGGGCCTCCTCGGACGGCGGTGGCACGTGGTTGTCGGCGAACTCGGCCCCGGTGTGCTCACGCTGCTTGACCAGCTCGCTGATCAGCGACCATGCGTAGGGAAGTGAGTCGCGTACGCAGGCGAGAAATGCCGCGTCGTCGACGTCACCGGCTTTGGCCTGGTCGAGCAGATCGTTCGGAACGGTCAGCGACATGCTGTCTCCTCTCGAAAGGGTCTGAACTGACGCTAGGTGAGCGGGGGGAAATCTCCAGATGCCTGACGGGCACAGTCGTGTGATCAGGGGCCGTAGACGAAGTCCGGGTCCACCTGCTCGGCGAGGTCGGTCCCGGTCCGCTCGTTGGCCCATGCGCGGGCGTTGCGCAGGTGGAACTCGACGGTCTGCCGGCCGAAGCGCTCCCAGTCCTTCTCCTGCTCGTCGAGGGTCTTGCGGAGCAGGGACAGCGCGTCGGCGTTGACCGGCTCCAGGTCATCGAGCGTGAAGTGGCGGCCCTGCTCCATGGAGCGCACGGCGGCCGAGTGCTCCATCCAGGTGAGCAGGTCGTCGCCCACGTGCTCGCGCAGGAAGTCGACGTCGGACCGGTCGTGGACCTTGTTGCCGATGACGGCGAGCGCGACGTCGTGCTTGGCGGCGTAGTCGCGATATTGCCGGTAGACGCCTACGCCCTGCAGCGTGGGCTCAGCGACGAGGAACGTCAGGTCGAAGCGGGTGAACAGGCCCGAGGCGAAGGAGTCGGCCCCCGCCGTCATGTCCACCACGACGTATTCGCCCGGGCCGTCGACCAGGTGGTTGAGCAGCAGCTCCACCGCGCCGACCTTGGAGTGGTAGCAGGCCACGCCGAGGTCTTCCTCGGTGAACGGGCCGGTGGCCAGCAGGCGCAGGCCCTCGGGCGTGGTGAGGCCGTAGGGGTCCGCGGCCAGGTCCTTGAAGCTCAGCAACGTGGACCCGCGCCCCGGCGGGGTGGTCTTGACCATGGCCGCGGCAGAGGAAATGCGGGGGTTGGCGCCGCGGAGGCGGTCCTTGATCTGGGTGAGATGGGCGCCGAGCGGCTCGGGCTGCCGGTCGAGGCCGAGGACCAGGGCCAGGTGCTGGTTGATGTCGGCGTCCATGGCGACCACCGGGTCGCCCTGGCTCGCCACGTGCCGTGCGAACAGGGCCGACATCGTGGTCTTGCCGCTGCCGCCCTTGCCGACGAAGGCCACTCTCACGGGAACTCCATAGTGAGGATGAAAATCGTTTCCGAATTGGTCAGGCACCATCATGCCACACTCGGATCATGCATAACGAGGAATTGGCGCAGGCGGCGCGGCTGCGAGAAGAGGGCAAAAAGGACGAAGCCCGGCAATTGTTGCTTGAATTGGCGCGGCGGCATCCCGACGACGTCGACGTGGCCTATCAGACCGCGTGGGTGCACGACTCGCTCGGGCTGGAGGCCGAGGCGGTGCCGCACTACGAGCGGGCGCTGGCGGGCGAAGGGCTGAGCGACGAGGACCGGCTCGGAGCCCACACGGGGTACGGGAGCACGTTACGGGTGCTCGGGCGGGTCGAGGAGGCGCTGGAGGCGTTCGAGCGCGGGCTGGCGGAGTTTCCCGGGGATCCGGCGTTGCGCACGTTCATGGCGATGGCGCTGCACAACGCCGGACGGTCCGGCGAGGCGGTCTCGACGCTGCTCAAGGTCGTCGCCGAGTCGGACAAGACCGGCGGTTACCAGCGAGCCATCGCGTACTACGCGGACAACCTGGACGAGACGGTCTAGCCGCAGGTGGCGTCCAAATTGACTGGGTCGTCCGTGTGTGACTCGGGGGTCCGGGCCGAGGTGGCCGCCTTGGCTGAGCCGCGGTCGTCCAGAGCCTCGGAGACCTTGCGCCGGATGAAGGACCAGTCGGGGTAGGCGGTGTTGATCAGCGGCGGCACGAAGTTGAGGCTGCGCATCCTGGTGCCCTTCACCTTCTGAGCCAGGTCCACGATGGCCGGAAGCAGGTCCTGGGGAATGTCGGTGGAGATGGCGCGCTTGGTGGCGGCGGCCAGGCTCTCGAAGCTGTTGAGCACGGTCATCGGGTCGGCCTGCTTGGCCACGGCGTTGAGCAGGCACTTCTGGCGGCCCATGCGGACGTAGTCGTCGCTGTCGGTCCGTGAGCGGCCGAACCACAACGCCTGCTCGCCGGAGAGCTTGCGGGTGCCGGCGGGGATGAGGCCCTCGCGGTGGCGGCCGTACACGATGGGGTCCTTGATCGTGACCTGCACGCCGCCCATGGCGTCGACGATCTCCGCGAAGCCCTTCATGTCGATCATGGCGTAGTAGTTCACGGGGATGCCGAGGATGTCGCCGATCGTCTGCTTGAGCAGGGTCGGTCCCGGCTTGCCGCGTCCCGCGCGGGACACCATGTCCGGATTGTCCTCGGCGTACTGGAAGACCTCGTTGAGCAGGCCGGGAGTGTCGGTGCCGCTGCCGGTGAAGCCCCAGGGAAAGCGGTCCCTGGCCGGGCCGCGGAGGAACCGCACCCGCTGGAGGTTGCGTGGCAGGCCGAACAGGGTGGTCGCGCCGGTCTCGACGTTGACGCTGGCCACGGTCATGCTGTCGGTACGCACGCCGGGCCTGCTCGGCGCCGAGTCCGCGCCGAGAAGCAGGAAGTTGACGCGCTGCGCGCCGTTCCACGGGTCGTCGGCCATGACGGGGGAGGCGCCCGTGGCGGTGAACAGGCTGGTCACGACGTCGCGCGAGAGGTAGGCCACCCGGGCGGCGTAGACGGTGGGCGCCAGCACGAGCGCGCAGAGCGCGATGGTCAGCACGGTGGTCAGGAAACGCCCGATCTTGTCCGGGCGCGGCGGGCGCACCAGCACGAAGGACCAGACGATCACACCGGTCCAGGCCAGGGCGATCGCCACCAGGCCCACGGTGAGCCAGGCGAGCCAGCGGGGCTGGACGGCGAGCGACAGGAGGTTCGTGCTGAACGCGGTGAACACGGTGAGGATCCCGGCCAGCATCACGACATGAGCCGCCATGAGCGCCAGGCCGGCCTTGCGGCGCTCGACGGCCAGATGCGCCACCCCCCACAGCACCGCCGACGCCAGTGTCAGCGCGATGCTCGCCCCCAGGCCGATACCGCGCTCTTTCTCCGTCATGCCTGGTCAAACCCCCATTACGTGGCTATCCACGCAACCCTAGGAATGGGATGTGCGTGATTGACGGTGCGAAGGGGAAGGTGTCGGTCAAGTCACCGTCAAGACCTCCTTGAGATATAACGTGAATGTGCGTAAACGACACGGTAGCTATGGGTTGGACGCTCCGTGGGCCATAGTGGGTTTGCTTTTCGGCGCGATCGTGCTGGTCGCCCTGGCCGTGATCTCGTTCGCCGTGGACATCCTGGCGGCGGGCGTCGCGTTCCTGTTCGGCGGGCTCTACACCGTGGCCAGTGCGGTCAGTTACCTCTACACGACGCGGCGCGGCAAGTTCGCCGTCTGGGCCGAGGAGCTCCAGCGGCTGGGCGGCGATGAGCGGCTGCTCGATCTCGGCTGCGGGCGGGGCGCGGTGCTGCTCCTGGCGGCCGAGCGACTGGACACCGGCCGGGCGACGGGTGTCGATCTGTGGCCGGGCTCCAGTGGACGGGGCCAGTCCGCCAACGGGCAGTCGGCGACCAGGTCGAACGCCGTGGCCGAAGGCCTCGAGGACCGCGTCGAACTGGTCACGGGCGACCTGCGCGACCTGCCGTTCGGCGACGACGCCTTCGACGTGGTCGTGTCCAGCCTGGCCATCCACAAGATCCACGACGCGGAGGGACGCGAGCGGGTCATCCGTGAGGCGCACCGCGTGTTGCGGCCCGGCGGGCTGATGCTGATCGCCGACTCCCGGCACACGCCCGCGTACGAGACCGCGTTACGCGGGCTCGGCGTCGTGGACGTCCGTCACCGCGACGCCGGCTGGCGCTTCTGGCACGGCGGCCCGTGGTTCCGCACGGACATTCTCGAAGCTCGCAAACCTTCCTGAGAGAACGTTTGCCGCCGGTCCGCTGGGTATCCATGGCTCTCCATGAGCGACGTGGAAACCGGCACGATGAGCACCAAGGCGTTCTCGTTCAGCGCGTGGTGGTTCTTCCTGTTCAGGTTCATCATCAACGGCAGCTACTGGCTCGGCGCGGCGGGTGGCGCGCTGCTGACCGTGTCGCTGCTGAACGACCTGCCCGTGAACATCGGCTGGCGGGTCGCGTTCGGGCTCGGTGTGGTGCTGGGGCTGGCGATCCTGCTGGTCCGGCGGCATACAAGTCGATCGGGTTCATCAGGATCGCGCACACGATGTTCGCGCTCTACCCCAAACGGACCGTGCTCGGTTTCTCCCTCTTCATCGGCAGGCGTTCCTCTACAACGCGATCACGTTCGGGTACGCGCAGATCCTGTCCACGTTCTACAAGATCGACACGAACACCGGCTACTACTTCGCGGTCATCGCGATGGGCAACTTCCGGCGATGGATCCGCAGCGCAGCGAGGACATCCATCGCCGGACCCCGAGCGTTGCTCGGCAATTAGACGCTGCCCGCTGCTGCTCGGCACCGCCTGGCTGTTCAACGAGGGCGCGCTCACTGCGGTCACGTTGACCGCATGCTGGTCGGCGGTGCTGTTCGTGGCCTCGGCGGGGGGCGGCATCGCGGGTCCGCTGACGACCGCTGGGGTGACGCGGGCCGCATGACCTCGGCCCCCGGCGAGGGCCCTCTCAGTACGCTGGCCATCGTGGCCGAATCGCGGGGCAAGGAGCTGTACGTCATCGTTTGCGCGGCAGAGCCGGCCGCGGAGGTCGGCCGCCTCGTCGCCATGGCGCAGGAGGAGGGCTGGATCGTCCAGATCGTCGCCACGCCTTCGGCGCTCGACTTCATCGACGTGCCGGCACTGGAGCGGCAGACCGGCCGCCCGGTCCGCAGCCGCTACCGCAAGCCGTCCGAGCCCAAGCCGCCCCGGGCCGACGCCATCATCGTGGCTCCGGCCACGTACAACACGATCAACAAGTTCGCCCAGGGCATCGCGGACACGTACGCGCTGGGTGTCCTGGCCGAGGCGCCCGGCCTCGGCATCCCGGTCGTCGTGGTGCCCGTCGTCAACAGCGCCCTGGCCGCCCGGATCCCGTACCGGCGCAGCGTTGAGGAACTGCGGGCGGACGGCGTGCGTGTGCTGTCCGGGTTGGACTGGAAACGAGCGCTGACCGAGCTCAGCTCGCCGGACTAGCCCCATACGGCGAGGAGGTCTTCGGGGTTCCAGACCTGGTAGCGAGGGAGGCCGGACTCCTTTGGCGGCTTGAGCCTGACACTGTGTGAGGCGGTATGCCAGATGTACGTACTTCGAGGAGGAACATCGTGGAGATGGCGGAGCGAGTTGATGAGGTGCTGCAGGCGGGTGCGGCGCCTGGCTTCCACGGGCTCGTGGTGATGCGGGGTGGGGAGGTCGTTCTCGAGCGTTACGGGGCGGGGGTCGATTACCGGCTGGGTGATTCACTGGGGCATGTCGTGTTCGATCGAGACACGTTGCACGACATGCGGTCGGTCTCCAAGAGCATCGTGGCGCTGCTGTACGGCATCGCGCTGGGCGATGGGCTGGTACCGGAGCCGGGGGCGGGGTTGGTGGCGCAGTTTCCGGAATATCGGGATTTAGTGGAGGATCCGGAGAAGGCTCATCTCACCGTCGATCATGCGATCACCATGACGCTCGGACTCGAATGGAACGAGGACGCCCCCTACACGAGCACGGCCAACAGCGAGATCGCGATGGAGTTCGCCTCCGACCGCTACCGCTATGTTCTGGAGCGGCCGGTCGTCGAGGAGGCGGGAAAGTTCTGGCACTATTGCGGGGGCGCGACCGCGCTGCTCGGTGGGATCATCGCGCGCGGGACGGGGCAGCCCTTGGAGGACTACGCCGCCACGGCGCTCTTCCGGCCGCTAGGGATCGCCGACTTCGACTGGTCCAAGGGGATGCACGGGGTGGTGTCGGCTGCGGCCGGGATACGGCTGCGGCCGGTCGACCTGGCCGCCATCGGGCAGCTCGTGCTCGACGGCGGCCGCGGCATCGTCCCGGGCGAATGGCTCCAGGAGATGCTCCGGCCGCGGGTGAACATCGCCGAGGGGTTCGAGTACGGCTACCAGTGGTATCTGGTCACCGGCGACCGTCCCCACGTCAAGGGCATCGGGAACGGCGGGCAGGAGCTGCTCGTCCTCCCCGGGGAAGAGCTGGTCGTGGCCGTGACGGCGGGCGAGTACGACGGTGACCCGGCCAGCTCCAGGGCCGTGCTCAGGGCCGTGCTCACGGAATGAGCAGGATCCGGCCTGTGGCCGCGCGGCTCGTCAGAGGGCTGACTGGCGGAGAGCGGCCACCGCCGCTCTGATCGCGGGGTGCTCGCCGTACCCCTTCCTGAAGGCCGCCAGCGTGCGGCGGCTCAGCGGCAGGCGGGTGAGCGTGACCCCAGGCGGGGGCGAGGTCGCGGCCAGGCGTGGCACGAGCGCCACCCCCTGTCCCGCCGCCGCGAAGGCGAGGATGGTGTCGAAGTCGTCGATGTGGTGCCTGACGCGCGGCTCGAAGCCGGCCGCCTGGCATGCCCTGATCGCCATGGTGTGGCAGAGGGTGCCGGGCTTGTTCATGATCCACGAGTCGTCGCGGGCGTCGGCGATCGAGGCTCGGTCGGTCAGGTACATCGGCTCGCTGAACAGCGGTTCGGTCTCGATGGCGGCGTCGGTGACCGGCGGGACGAAGTCGTAGTCGTGCACGAGCGCCACGTCCAGCTCCCCCGCCCGCAGCGCGGCCGAGACGTCGGCGGGGTCGATCTCGGAGACCATCGGCTCCAGTCCGGGGTGCGCAGCCCTGAGGGCGGCGAGGGCGCCGGGCAGGAGCACGCGGGCCGCCGTCGGGAACGCGCCGATCCGCAGCGGACCCGATGGCCCGCCACGCACGGCGGCGAGTGCGGCCGAGGCACGCTCGAGCTGTTCGAGCACTGCCTGCGCGTGCTCGACGAGCAGGTGGCCCGCCGGGGTCAGCGTCACAGTGCGTCCTGTGCGTTCGAGCAGCGGCACGCCGGCCTCCCGCTCCAGCGCGCTGAGCTGCTGGGAGACGGCCGACGGCGTAAAGGTGACCGCCTCCGCGACCGCGGCGATCGTGCCGCGCCTGGCCAGTTCGCGGAGCAGGAGGAGCTTACGCGGGTCGAGCATAAGCTGAGCTTACGCTTGAACTTAGGAATCCGAACTGGACCTAACGGGTTGTGCCGGGTCAGGCTCAAAGCATGTTGAGAGGAATCCATGTGCCGCTGGTCACCCCGTTCAACGCGGCGGGTGAGGTGGCTGTAGACGCGATCGAGAAGCTCGCCCACCAAGTGCTCGACGACGGCGCGGCCGGGCTGGTCGCGCTGGGCACCACCGGTGAGGTGGCCGCGCTCGACCCCGAGGAGCGGACCCGGGTGATCGAGGTGTGCGTACGGGTCTGCCGGCAGCGGCAGGCGCTGCTGACGGTCGGGGTGACGGGAAACGACGTGCGATCGACGGCGCGGGCGTTGCGCAGCCTGCCCGAGGGGGTCGGGGCCGCCCTGGTGACCGTCCCCTACTTCCTGCGGCCCGGCGAACGCGGCGTCGTCGCGTACTTCGAGGCGCTGGCCGAGGAGACGCCGGTGCCGCTGGTGATCTACCACATCCCCTACCGGACCGGGCAGGCCGTGAGCGCCGCGACGCTGCGCCGGCTGGGGACGCATCCGATGGTCGCCGGCGTGAAGTACGCGGCGGGCGGGATCGATCAGGATGCGGTCGACCTGCTGGGGGACCTGCCCGACGGGTTCGAGGTGGTCGGCGGCGACGACGCGTTCATCTCGCCGCTGCTCGCCCTTGGCGCTTCGGGTGGGATCCTGGCCTCGGCGCAGCTGCGTACCAGGGACTTCGTCGAGCTGGCCGGCGCCTGGCAGGCGGGGGACGCGGGCCGGGCGCGGGCGCTCGGGCACCGGCTGGCCCGGCTGTCGGCGGCGCTCTTCGCCGAGCCCAACCCGACCGTGATCAAGGGCGTGCTGCACGCCCAGGGCCTGATCCCGACCCCGGACGTGCGGTTGCCACTGGTGCCCGCCGGCGCTGCGGCGGTGTCACAGGCTCGCCTGGTAGCGGTACATCCAGGCGAGTGATTCCTGGCTCGCGCTCTTCTTGAGGAAGATCGGCAGCATCAGGTCGCGGAAGACCCGGGCGACCGGGCCCGCGGCCTTGCTGTTGCTGATCCTCCTGGAGTACGCCACGACCTGTTCCACCCGAGGCCGCCGCTCGGCCTCGTAGCGCTCGAACGCCTCGCGGTGATCCCGGCTGTCGCGCAGGCACCTGGCCAGGACGATCGCGTCCTCGATGGCCAGCGAGGCGCCCTGGCCCGCGCTGGGCGAGGTGGCGTGGGCGGCGTCCCCGAGGAGCAGGACCCGGCCGCGGTGCCAGACGGGCACCGGCGGCAGGTCGTGGATCGGCAGGCCCAGCTCGACCTCGCTGCGCCCGATGAGCTCGGCGGAGGCGTTCGCGTCGTCCTCGAACGCCTTGACCAGCTCCGCCCGCCAGCTCTCGGGGACATCGCCAAGACGCCTGGGCAGGTTCGCGAACCACCAGGTCTCCCCGGACTCGGCCACCGAATAGCCGAAGAACGCCCGCTTGCCGAACACCATGTTGTACACGCCCGGCTCGCCGTCGAGGCCGCCGTCCTTCACGATCCCGCCGAGGCTGTACAGGCCGCTGTAGCGGGGTGCCGGGGCCTGCGGGTCGAGGATCGCGCGGGTGCGCGAGTGCACGCCGTCGCAGGCGATGAGCAGGTCGCCGGTGGCCTCCGAGCCGTCCTCGAACCTGGCCGTGACCTCGTCGCCACGGTCGTCGTACGAGCTCAGGCGCTTGCCGTAGGTGATGCGGATGCCGCGCTGCTCGGCCTCGTCGCGGATGGCGCGGTAGAGGTCGGAACGCTGGACGGTGTGGCTCACGGTGCCGTCGTCGAGCCGCAGGCCGTTGGCCACCTCGCCGAGCCGCTTGCCCGAGCCGCTCCACATGACCATGCGCGGGGTGGGGATGGCCGTTTTCAGCACCTGGCGGTGCGCGCCCAGCACCCGCAGGGCGGCCAGGCCGTTCGAGGCGATGTTGAGGAAGGAGCCCACGTTCTCCGCGCCCTGCCCGTACGCCTCGAAGATCTCCGCGTCGATGCCCACCTCGCGCAGCGCCATGGCGGTGACCGGGCCTGCGATGCCACAACCTATGACCAAAGCCTTCATTATGATAACCTTTCGTTCGGTCGAACGAAATATATGACGAAGGCGGGGCCCGTGTCGAGAGGTATTTCGGAGCACCGAAAGAAATTGTTCGAGGAGCTCGCCATGGCGGGGCGGGACAGCAGCAACGCCGCCGTGATGTACCACACCGCGATGGGCGAGCGCATGGGCCTCGGCATGACCGAGGAGAAGACCCTCGACCTGTTGCAACGCCTCGGCCCGATGACGGCGGGCGAGATCGCGCAGCACACCGGGCTGGCGCCGGCGTCGGTCAGCGGCCTGATCGACCGGCTGGAGGGCAAGTGGCTGGTGCGGCGGATCCGCGACACCAAGGATCGGCGCCGGGTCATCGTCGAGATCAACCATGAGCGGCTGGCCGGCTTCGGCGAGCTGTTCGAGCCTTTCGTGGCCGCGCTCGCCGAGCTGTACGACCGCTACACGGACGACCAGCTCGAAGTCATCCTCGACTACGTCACCCGGTCGACCGCCCTGCAACGCGAGGCCACCGCAGGGCTGGTCGACGGTGATTAGCGGTCGACGTCCCTGATGGCCGTGCCGACCTCGCCCACCCGGTCGGCGAGCAGGCCGATCGCGCCCACCGCCCGGGCCATCGGGTCGTCGTCCGCGCCGCCGAGCGCCTTGGACCTGAGGTAGGCCCGCTTGATCTCCGCCCAGCGCTCGGCCTGGTCAGGGGTCAGGCGGCCGCGCAACTCAGCCAGCTTCAGCAGGTTGGCCTCGGCGTCCGTGGTCAGCGTCTGCGCCTCGCCGACGTAGTGGTCGTCGATCACCGCTTCCAGCTCGGCGTCGTTCATCGCGGGCACGATGCGCTCGGCCAGCTTGTTCATGTTCCGGTACGAGCCCTGCAGCCGGTACGGCGGCTCGGTGCGGGCCGCGTCGGACTGGGCGGCCGAGGCGATGTACGCCTGGTTGTTGGCCAGCACGACCTCCTGCACGCGGACCAGCTTCGCCAGGACACTGAGGATCTGGTCCAGCTCCGGCTTCGTGTACGGGTGCTTGAGCTGGTCCGGCTGGACCGTCGCGTCACCCTTCGCGAGGCGGACGAGCAGCTCCACATCCGCGCGGTCGCGGCCCGACAGCGGGGCCAGCACCGGGTTGGAGGTGAGGGCGTTATCCACGTAGCTCAGCGCGAACAGCTCGTCCTTGCCCGACAGGACGTCGCCCAGGTTCCACACGTCGGCCCGGTTGGCGAGCATGTCGGGAATGCGGAAGCGCCGGCCGGACTCGGTGTACGGGTTGCCCGCCATGCACACCGCGAACCGCTTTCCACGCAGGTCGTAGGTGCGGGTGCGGCCGTTCCACACACCCTCGATGCGGCGCTGGGCGTCGCAGAGCGAGATGAACTTCTGCAGGAGCTCGGGGGAGGTGTGCTGGATGTCGTCCAGGTAGAGCAGGGTGTTGTTGCCCGTTTCGAGGGCGAACGAGATCTTCTCCACCTCCTGCCTCGCCGTCGCGTCGGGGGCGTCCGCCGGGTCGAGCGAGGTCACCTCGTGGCCCAGCGCCGGGCCGTTCACCTTGACGAAGACCAGGCCGAGGCGGCTGGCCACGTACTCCATCAAGGTCGTCTTGCCGTAGCCGGGGGGTGAGATGAGCAGCAGGAGGCCCATCTGGTCGGTGCGTTTGCCTGCCCCGGCCGCGCCCAGTTGCTTGGCCAGGTTGTCGCCGATCAGCGGCAGGTACACCTCGTCGAGCAGGCGGTTGCGGACGAAGGCGCTCATGACCTTGGGCTTGTACTCGTCCAGGCGCAGGCGGTTTCTTTCCGCCTCGACCAGTTCGCTCCTGCTGCGCTGGTAGGCGCGGTAGGCGGGGACGCGGTCCTGTCGGAACTGGCGGGTCCTGGTGAGGATCTCGTCCAGCTGGATGTGGAGTTTGCGGTCCTTGATCCGGGGATGAGTGCCCAGGAGACCGTCCACGGTCTCGGCGGTGGCGGCGCTGGAGTCGTGGCGGGGGAGCTCGCCGCACAGCTGGACGGCGATGGCCTCGGCGGTCTCCGGCCCCTCGTGGTAGGCGCTCAGCCAGGCGTGAGCCAGTTGCAGGCGTTCGGGGAGGGCAAGTGCTTTGAGGTCCTCCTCGAACTCGCGCAACTTGACCGGGCCGAGGGCGTGGCGGAAACCGTCGAGGAGGTCGCGCGCCGCCTTGCTGGTCACAAAGCCCACGGGGCTGCCGGCCAGCTCCTCGACAAGATACTCACCCGCCACCGCGGCGCCGGCCGGGCTCGGTGCAGCTGTGTGGAGGCCCGCCACGAAGTCGGCGATCAACGTCCCGAGCTCGGTGGCGAGGGAGCCCAGGGTGGGGGTGATGCCGAAGACCGTGCGCGCACGGACCAGCGACACGGCCCGGGTGGTGAATGTTTTACGTGAAACCTCGTCCGCCCCGAAGGCCCAGAACAGCTGGGCCATGGCTCGCACCTCAGCCGGATACCGCAGCAGCCCGGCCCCTTCCCGCAGCCGCACCAGCGTGTCGAGGATGGCCGTGGCGTCGTGGTCGTGGACCCCGCGCTCGTATCCCTCGTCATATCGGGACTCGGCCGCCTGACGCACCAGGTCGGCCAGGGGTGCGCCCGGCGTGACGGAGTCCAGGAGCGAGGCGGCCAGGTGCTCGGCACGGTAGACGTCGGGCGTCTCCGACACCAGGAGCTGGTCCCAGAAGGGCCGGGTGTGCTCGAAGGAGGGCGGGACGGGGGAGCGGTAGTCGGTGCCCGTGATCGCGAAGTACATGGCGTTGTCGTGCGGCACCAGCGTCAGGTCGATGGGCTGGGTGTTGACGGCGAAGCGGTGGTGGCCGAGCCGCAGGGTCTCGCCGCCGTCGGAGAAGAGGTCCAGTCGGTCCCGGAGGGCTCGCGCCGCCTCCTGCTGCGCCGACTTGACCCGGCCGTCCAGCTCCTCGGCCCGTACGGCGTCCCCGAGTGACCGCAGCTCCCCGGCGGCCGAGCGGACCTTGGCCACCATCGGGTCGGTCGCGAAATACGTGTTGACCTCGTCCAGCGAGCCCAGCGAGCCGAGCCGGCGGGTGATGCTGCCGAGGACGCGCTCGGCCGAGGCGAAGAGCCGGTCCGCGCGCCGGGCCAGCTCGTCCAGCTGCGTCTGCTTGCGGGCCGAGAACGCCTCGTAGACGTCGTCCCGCTTGGCCGACAGCTGCGCGGCGAAGTCGTCGAACTCGCCGAAGCGGGACTCCAGGTTCTCCAGCTGGAGCATGAGCCGCCCGAGCTGCTCGTCGCACTTCCCGGGGGTGTCGGCCACCGCGAGCGCGCCGGTGATGGCCTGCCCGAGCAGGGCGAACTCGGCGGCGAACGCGGCCCGGCCCTCCGTGCCGAGCAGCTCGCGCCGTCGCCCGTCGAGCAGGGCGCGGGCCCGGTTCACGCCGCCGAGGACCTCCGCGATCCGGCCCAGGATGGAGGTGCGCACGGTGGCGTCGGCGATGTCCAGCGAGCCGACGACCTCCGTGACCACCTCCAGGCCTTCCGCCTGCTCCGCCAGCCGCTCGGCGACGGGCGCGGCCTCGGCGACCGTGGCGATGGCGGCGGCGTCGGCGGCGAGCTGCTCGACGGCCGCGTGGTAGGAGGTGAACGCGTCCTGCCCGGAGAGGAACGCGACCGCCCGGCGGCCGGTCGCGGCCACCTCCTCGGTCACGGAGGTGGACAGCGTGTCCAGCGCGGCGAGGTCGATGTAGCGGACCTCGCGCAGCGTCACCAGGCGGCCCTGGGCGCGGCGGAGCGTGGCCAGCATGGTCACCCAGGCGTCGGCGGTGACCGGGCTGTCGGCTCGCGCCTGACGTACCAGCTGGGTGGTCTCCTCCGTGGCCTTGGCGAGCGTGTCGGCGGCCAGGCGTGTGAGGTGCTCGACGTTCTCGTACTCGTCCAGGACCTGCTCGGCGGTGGCGCGGACGTCGGCGAGCGGCCCGCGCAGGCCGTGCTCGCCGAGCCAGTGGTAGGAGTCGAAGGCCCGCGTGCAGGCGGCGATCAAGCCCTCGAACGTGCCGGCCGACGGCGCCATCTCCTCGACCATGCGGGTGACCGACAGGCAGTCGGAGATGCCGCGCACCAGCTCGGCGTTGCCGATGCGCTCCAGCGGGCCGGTCCCGGCCGGCTGGGCGGCGGCGTAGGTGTCGGAGACGTACGGGGTCTGCCAGACCTGCATCGGGTGGACCCGGGTGGGCTCCTCGGAGGTGGCGCGGAAGACCACCATCGTGCCATCGTCGAACAGCGAGTACCCGTGGCAGACGATGGGGTTGGCCACCTCCTTCCTGATCACGTTGTACGGCAGCAACAGCGAGCGCCCGTCGCCTCGGGAGTGGAAGACGTACAGCACGTCCTCGCCGTTGGGCGAGCGGACCACCCGCTCGAACTCCAGGTCCGTCACGTCCGTGTCGAACGTCTTGCTGACCCCGGTCGTCAGGTAGTAGCCGCCAGGGAAGATCAGGCCCTGGTCCTCGGGGAGGCGCTGGCAGGCCTGGCCGATGCCGTCCAGCCTGATCACGGCCTTGGTGCGGGTGTTGAAGACCAGGTGCCGCCACTCGGGCTCCTTGTACGGCCGGATCCGCATGAGGATCAGCGGCCCCACCCTGGCGTACTCGATGTCGGCGTCGGCCAGGCTCTGCAGTGCCTCGGTGACCGGCTCGGCGTAGATGCCGGCGCCGGACTCCGTATTGTCCTCGATCTTGATGGTGAGGTCGCCGCCGACGGTCTCGACGAACACCTCCCCTTGGATCGAGACGTGGGGGTGGCGGCCGAGCACGTGGTCGTCGCGGGTGGTGACGGTCCACTCGAAGTCGTGCGACGCCGGGAAGACATGGTCCCGCTCACCCCGGCTATCCAGATATTTCGGGATCCCGTCGTTCCCGACCGTCCAGCGCAGCACCCGCAGGTCGGCCGGACCGGTCTGGAACACCGCGAGCAGCTTGCCCTCCACCCGCCTGAGCTGCTGGAGCCTGGTCTCCTTGTAGTAGCGGTAGAGCTCGGCGAAGTCCTTCTTGAACGCCGGGTCGTCCAGCGTCTCCAGCTTGTCGGCGTCGAACCTGAAGGCGTCGCCGTCCCTGGAGAATCGGTGCACCGCGAACACGTCGGACACCGCCGTCTCGGGCTTGAGCCCGATGAAGACGTTGTAGCCGAACAACATCACATCGCCCAGGGAGACGATGTCCCTGGGGACGCAGTTGTTCTCGGTGCGGATCCGCTCCGTGCCCAGCAGGCGCAGCTCCGCGCCGCCGAAGACCTTCAGCCGCTCCCCGTTGAGCGCCTCGGCCGCCGCCGCGAGGCTCTTGGCCTGGGCCTGGAGGCGGTTCCTGAGGACCTCGTAGGTTCCCGCCTCCAACCGAGCTTCAGCGATCGTGCTCATTTCGCCCCGGCCAGCGCGGCGACCGGCGAGTCGGCCACGCCGAGGCGGCGAGCCGTCTCGAGCAGCTCGCCGAGCGCCGACGACTGCGGGCCGCCGTCCTGGATGAGCCTCATGAGCAGGGCGGACACGGTCAGGTTCTTGATGTCCTCGGTACGGACGCCGCCGATCACGTTCGCGAGGTCGGCCGCCAGGCTGGCCTGCCCGTTGACGTACGGCCCGACGAGCGCCCCGGCGACCTGCGAGTGGTCCACGAAACCGTCGACCACCTTGCCCGCAGTGATCGAGCCGACCACCTTGTCGAAGAACATCGTGTCGCCGCCGACGATGTCGATGTTGGCCTTGGCGAGCCCGGCGGCCAGCACGCTCGCCTGCGACTCGGCCACCTGCCGCGACACGTCGATGTGCTTGAGCCGGATCTCCTTGTCGGCCTCCAGGCGCAGGCGGTACTCCTCGTGGCCCCTGCCGGCGTCGTCCAGCGCCGCGATCGCGGCCGCCTTCTCGGTGAGACCCTCGGCCTCGGCCTTGAGCTTCTCGCCCACCGCGGCCGCCGCGGCCAGCGCCATCGCCTGCTCGCCCTCGGCCTGCGCCTTGAGCCGTGCGCCCTCGACCACCGCCATGGCCTTGGCGCCCTCGGCCTCGGCGGTGAGCTTCTCCTTCAGCGCCGAGGCCTCGGCGCGGCCGACCTTCTCGATGGCCTCGGCGTCGCGCTCCTTGACCTGGACCTGCGCCAGGCCGGCCGCGGCGGACTCGGCCTGGACGCCCTCGGCCAGCCGGATCTTGGCCCGGGTCTCCAGCTCGGCGGCCTGCTGCCGGGCCTCGGCGAGCACGAGCTCCTCGCGGGCCTTGAACTTCGAGGCGGCCTCGGCGGCCTCGGCCGCCTTGATGTCCTTGACCAGGTTCTCCTGGGCCTCGGCCTCGGCGGCGATGATGACCTGCTGGCGGGTGCGCTCGGCCTCCTCGACCACGCGCAGCCGCTTGATGGACTCCTCCTGCTCGGCCACGGTCTTGTCGACCGCGATGCGCTCGCGGATGACCTCGGCGATCGCCCGCTTCTCGGTCTCGACTTCCTTGTCCTTGGCGATGCGTGACAGCTCGGTCTCGCGCTCGCGGGCGATGACCTCCAGGACGCGGTCCTTCTCGATGCGCTCGCTCTCGATGGCGATGACGCGCTCGCGGTTCTTCTCGGCGACGGCGATCTCGCGGGCCCGGTTCTCGTTCTGGACGCCGAGCTGCTCGTCGGTCTTGATGTGCGCGGTCTGGGCACGCAGCCGCTCCTCGGCCTGCACGCGGGCGACCTCCGCCTCCTCGCGGGCCTTGACGGTCTCGATCTCGCGCTTCTGCTTCATCTCGGCGTCGGCCTGGCGGCGCTGCAGCTCGAGGATGGCCTCGCGGGCGTCCACGTTCTGCCGGGTGATCTCTTTTTCCTCGTGGCGCTGGAACTCGTTCGTCCGGACGTGCTCGATGGCCGTCAGCTCGACGATCTTGCGGATGCCCTGCGCGTCGAGGATGTTGTTCTTGTCGAGCTGGAGTAGCGCGGTCTGCTCCAAGTAGTCGATGGCGGCGTCCTCCAGGCTGTAGCCGTTGAGGTCGGTGCCGATGAGCCGGACGATCTCGTCGCGGAACTCGTCGCGCTTGGTGTAGAGGTCGACGAAGTCGAGGTGCTTGCCGGCGGTCTTGAGCGCCTCGGAGAACTTGGCGTTGAACAGCGCCTGCAGCGTGCCCTCGTCACTGGCCCTGGCGGTGCCGATGGCCTGGGCGACCTTGATGACGTCCTCGGCGGTCTTGTTCACGCGGACGAAGAACGTGATCTTGATGTCGGCCCTGATGTTGTCCCGGCAGATCAGGCCCTCGCGGCCGGTGCGCTCGATCTCGATGGTCTTCACCGAGATGTCCATGATCTCGGCCTTGTGGACGACGGGCAGCACCACGGCGCCGGTGAACGTCACGTCGACCTTGTTGACCTTCGACACGATCAGCGCCTTGCCCTGTTCGACCTTGCGGAAAAGGCGGGCGATGAGGACTAGGAGGCCGATCACGATGATCAGGATGACGGCGAGGAAAACGCCGAAGCCGGTTGAGATGACGTCCATCAGAGCTCGCTTTCGTAGGGCATGACCCAGAAGAATTCGCCGTCTGCGTCGTATTCGAAGATGAGTGCTTTGTCGCCGCGGCTGAGGCGGTCCTGCCCGGTCGTGCGCACCTGCACGACCGCGGACGAGCCGTCGGCGGCGGTGACCTCGGCCTGGCCGAAGTCGTGTGTGGCCGAGCCGGTGCGGATGACGCACATCTGGCCGACGAAGTCGCCGCGCGAGTGCTTGTCCCCGTCGGGGAAGAGCCTGCGCAGCGGAACCACCAGGCCACGGGTGGCGAGCCAGGCTCCGCCCGCGGCGGCGAAGGGGACGGCGATCAGCAGGCCGCCGGTGGCGAACTGGCTGCCGATCAGGCACAGCAGCCAGGCCAGGGCGATCAGCAGCGAGAGCGTGACGCCGGCCGGGACTCCCCCGAGGCCCAGCCAGGCGGCGTCGTCGTCCAGCTCGAAGAGGCCGGTGATGACGACCAGCCAATAAGCGGCGACCACCACGAGCAGAAAACTGAAAATGACCGTCGGAAAGCTCAGCGCGGTGCTTAAGAACTCGCCCATCCCGCCTCGGTGCCCATCCCCCGTGTGATGTCCGTGTCGGACTATATCGAGATAAAGAGCGAGTAAAGGTAAAAGTTCCCGAACGGTCTGAGCACTTGACCTCAAGCATGGTTGAGGAAGCAGGCTGGGGCGCATGAGCGAAGTGATGAGGGCGGCGGCCTTCGCCGAGCCCGGTGGTCCCGAGGTACTGAAGGTGATGGAGCTCCCGGCGCCCCAGGCGGGTCCGGGGCAGGTACGCGTGCGGGTGCGCGCGGCCGGTGTGCAGCCGTTCGACGCGGCTGTACGGGCGGGCTGGTTGCCGCCTTACCTGGACGAGGTCCCTTACCCGCGCATTCCGGGCAACGAGTTCGCGGGTGTGGTCGACCAGGTGGGCGAAGGCGTGACCGGGGTGTCGGCCGGGGACGAGGTGCTGGGGTTCTCGGCGCTGTACGCCTACGCCGAGTACATCGTGGTGAACGGGGCGAACGTGGCGCCCAAGCCCGCAGGGGTGCCGTGGGAGGTGGCCGGCGGGCTCACTGCGGGCGTGCAGACGGCCGAGCTGGCCCTGGACGGGCTCGGCGTCAAGGAGGGAGAGACGCTGCTCGTGCACGGCGCGGCCGGGTCCGTGGGGACGGCCGCCGTGCAGATCGCCAGGATGCGGGGCGTACGCGTGATCGGCACCGCCCGCGAGGTGAACCACGACTACCTGCGCGACCTCGGCGCCATCCCGGTCCGCTACGGGGAGGGCCTGGCCGACCGGGTGCGGGCGCTCGCGCCGGGCGGGATCGACGCCGCCCTGGACGGGGCCGGAGGCCATGCCTTGGAGGTCTCGTTGGAGCTGGTGCCCGACCGCGGGCGGATCGTCACCCTGGTCGAGCACGGCAAGGCGGCCGAGCTAGGAGTCAAGCTCGTTCGGGGCGAGCGTTCGGCCGAGCGGCTCGGGCGCTACGCCGCCTTGTACGCCGAGGGCCGGTTCAGGTTCCCGGTGCGGCGGGCGTACCGGCTGGAGGAGGCCGCGGACGCGCACCGGGAGATCGAGACCGGCCACGGCCAGGGGAAGGTTGTCATCACGACCTGACGCGTACGGCCTCGGCGACGGCGAGGCCGATCTCGTTGAGCTCGCGCTCGCCGTCCTCGACGTCCCACAGGGCGTTCTGCAGCATCCGGCCGAGCGTCCAGCCGGCCGCCCGCTGAGGATCGAGGCCGAGCCCGTCCACCATCAGGTCGAAGCGGCGCAGCACCGCCCGGGTCACGTCGCCGGTGGCGACCACGTCGTCCCACCGGTTCCACAGGGCGGGCGCGAGGTCGAACCCCGGGTCGCCGGCCAGCGGCTTGGGGTCGATGGACAGCCACGGCTCCCGGTCGGCCGCCAGCACGTTGTCGTAGTGCAGGTCCCAGTGCAGCAGCCGGTCGCCGGGCTCGGAGACGAGCTCGGCGACCGCGTCGGCGCACCAGCGCAACCAGCGGCGGTCTCGGTCACGGGGCAGCTTCGTGAGCGCCTCGTCCACGTCGTCGAGCATCGCCTGCGCGATGTCGCCGAGGCGGCGCATGCCCTCGGGCGCGGGGTGGGCGACGAGCCGGGCGAGCAGCTCGGTCAGGATCGTCAGCGCCTCGATGTCGTCGGACAGGGCCGACAGAGGGCGGTCGGCGTGCAGCCGTTCCAGCAGCAGGGTGCCGGTGCCGGGGTCGGAAGCGAGCAGCCGCACCGACCCGTCCCCGTCCCACGCCCGCAGTCCCATCGCCTCGGTGGCGTTCTCGTCGGTGACCGGCTGCAGCTTCAGAGCGGCCTTGGTGCCGTCCGTGCGGAGCACCGGCAGCACCAGCGACACCACGCCGTGCCCGGGCTCGCCGTCGAGCCGCAGCTCCCATTCCTCCAGGTAGCGCTCGGCCAGCGCGGGGAGCCCGGCGGACCAGGCACGACCGGTCTCACCGTCGTACTTGATGTGGGACGCGGTCAGGGCCGGTGGGACCGTGATCCGCATCAGTAGTGCCAAGGGAAGGGCGACCAGTCGGGGGCGCGCTTCTCCAGGAACGAGTCGCGCCCCTCGGCCGCCTCGTCCGTCATGTACGCCAGCCGGGTCGCCTCGCCCGCGAACACCTGCTGCCCCACCAGGCCGTCGTCGATCATGTTGAAGGCGAACTTCAGCATGCGCTGTGCCGTGGGCGACTTGCCGTTGATCTTGCGGGCCCACTCCAGGGCCGTGCTCTCCAGCTCCGCGTGCGGCACCACGGCGTTGACCATGCCCATGCGGTGGGCGTCGGCCGCGGTGTAGGTGTCGCCGAGGAAGAAGATCTCGCGGGCGAACTTCTGCCCGACCTGGCGCGCCAGATAGGCCGAGCCGAAACCGCCGTCGAAACTGGCCACGTCGGCGTCGGTCTGCTTGAAGCGGGCGTGCTCCTCGCTGGCCAGCGTGAGGTCCGCCACGACGTGGAGGCTGTGGCCGCCGCCCGCCGCCCAGCCCGGCACCACGCAGATCACCACCTTGGGCATGAAGCGGATCAGGCGCTGCACCTCCAGGATGTGCAGGCGACCGGTCGAGGCCGAGCCGTCGGCGTACTGATAGCCGTCCTTGCCCCTGATGCGCTGGTCGCCGCCCGAGCAGAACGCCCAGCCTCCGTCCTTCGGTGACGGGCCGTTGCCGGTGAGCAGCACGCAGCCGACATCCGTGGTCTGCCGGGCGTGGTCGAGCGCGCGGTAGAGCTCGTCGACGGTCTGCGGGCGGAAGGCGTTGCGCACGTCGGGGCGGTTGAAGGCGATCCGCACCGTGCCCTGGTCCACCGCACGGTGGTAGGTGATGTCGGTGAAGTCGAATCCCTCGACCACCTGCCATGCCTTCGGATCGAACAGCTCGGAGACCATGGACGAGAGCCTAATAGATCTGCCCTTCCGACTGCGGCCTGGTGTCCGTTCGCTAGGTGACCTCCGCGCGCAACTCCGCGAGCAGCTCCCCTTGGTCGGCGAGCATGTCGGTGAGGATGCGGCGGGCGGTGCCGAGCAGATCCGCCAGCTCCGGTGTGGCCAGTGTGTAGACCACGGTGCTGCCCTCGCGGATCGCGCTCACGATGCCGGCCCTGCGCAGGACTGCGAGCTGCTGGGAGAGGCTCGACGGCTCGATGTCGATCTGGGCCAGTAGGTCCCTGACGGGTAGCGGCCCTTCCTGGAGTAGCTCCAACACTCTGATGCGAGCGGGGTGGCCGAGCGTTCGGAAGAAGTCGGCCTTGGCCTGATAGACCTCCACGTGCATATAGCCCAGACTAATCCAGCGGAGTTGCATAATTCTTCAAGTCACCATGTTGTTGGATAGCATGGCAGCGGGGACTAGGGAGTAGCCATGGGCCGAGGAAGAGCCAAGGCGAAGCAGACGAAGGTCGCTCGCCAGCTGAAGTACACCAACCACAACATCGACTACGACCGGCTCCGCGAGGAGCTCGGTGCCGACACGCGGCACGAGGAGAGCCACTCGTCTACGGCATCCGAGCAGGAGTCCGAGCGCGCGCAATGACGCGGGTCAGCTTCGCGGGTGCGAGGGTGACGTTCTTCAGCCGCCTGGCCTCCGGCGCCTGATCGGGCGCCGAGAGCTCCAGGCGGTTCAGCACCTCGCGAATGATGACCCGCATCTCCAAAAGCGCGAGCTGCGCGCCGACGCAGAAGCGCCGGCCGCCGCCGAAGGGCATCCAGGCCCTGTTCTGGTGCCCGTCCATGAAGCGTTCCGGGCGGAACTCCTCGGGAGAGGGGAACGCTTCGGGGTCACGGTGCACGAGCGGGATGTACGGCCCGGCGTACCAGCCGGCCGGGATCTCATATTCGCCCAGCCGGAGCGGGACGTCGAGCAGGCGTGGCGCCTCATAGACGACGGGCCGGACGCGTAGCACCTCCTTGACCACCGCGTCGAGGTAGGGCTCGTCGTCCGGCAGCTTCCCCATGATGTCGGGCATGCGCAGGAGCCGCTCGAAGGCCCAGGCCAGGCCGGTCGCGGTGGTCTCGTGGCCGGCGATCAGCATGGTGACCAGCTCGTCGCGGATCTCCTGGTCGCCCAGCTCGGTCTCGAGCAACCTGCCGAGCACATCCGTACCGCCCGGCGTCGCGCGGCGGCGGCGGATCTCGTCGAACAGGATCGTGTCCACCTCGGCCCTGAGCCGGACGAACCGCCCGGACGCCAGGAACGGCACCCGCGCCGCCAGGCCGCGCAGCCGCTCGGGCAGGGCGAGGAGCTGCATGGACCCGCCGGTCTCGATCAGCTCAGGGAGCAGTGCCCGGAGCCTGCGGACCCGCCCGGCGTCCCGGATGCCGAAGATCAGTCTGATGATGATCTCCAGCGTGATGTCCTGTATTCGCTCGCGGAGCGCGAACGGCCTGCCCAGCGGCCAGGTCGCGATCTTCTCCGCCGCGATCGCGGTGATCTCGTCGTGGTAGCCGGCGACCTGCTTGGCCCGCAGCGGCGGGTTGAGCAGTTTGCGGTGCCGCCACCAGTCGTCGCCGTCCAGCGTGAGCACCGAGTGCGCGCCGACCATGTGCTCCAGGAAGTCGCGCCGCGCCTCACCGGCGCGCCCGCCGCCCTGGTCGGTCTGGTAGACCTGCGCGGCGAGCTCCGCGGTGGTCACGTAGACCTCCGGCGGGAAGCCCGCGTAGCGCACCGTGAAGATGGGCCCGTACCTGCGGTGCAGGCTCTCCATCAGGCCGGGCGAGTCCCGCATGAACCACGCGGTCTGCACCAGCGACGGCAGCTTTGGTCCCGGAGGGAGCATCTCGAACCTCCTCATAGATATATACGTACGTCATAGACGCTCGTATATATCTGTAGCATGGATCGCGTGGCGCGAACAGAGGCCGGTGGATACCGGGAGAAGTTGCTGGCGGGCGCGGTGGCCTGCCTGCAGGAGAAGGGCTATGCCCGCACCACCGCGCGAGACCTGGTCGCCGCCTCCGGCACCAACCTGGCCTCCATCGGCTACCACTTCGGCGGCAAGGACGCGCTGCTCAACGAGGCCATAGCCGGCGTCTTCGACCAGTGGACCGCATACGTCGAGCGGTCGTTGTTCGGCACGGAGCTGAGCAGCCCCAGAGAGATGCTGGAGCGGGCCATGGCCGCACTGGTCGACGTGTTCGAGGAGATGCGGCCGCAGCTCGTCCTGTGCGTCGAGGGCTACCCGGCGGCGTTGCGCGAGCCCGTGCTGCGGGAAAAGCTGGCCGAGGCCTACGCCCGGACGCGGCAGGCAGGCGCCGACATGATCAGGAGGGCGGCGGCACAGCTCGGCGTCGAGCCGCCGGTCTCGCCCGAGGTGCTGGTGTCGGTGGTGGTGGCGATCACGGACGGGCTGATGCTGCAGTGGCTGCTCGACCCGGCGAGCACGCCCGACGCCCGCCAGGTCGTGGACGCGCTCGCCGCCCTCTCGGGCTTCATCGCCTAACGTTCCGTGTGCCGGACGATGGCCGTGGCCAGCTCCTCATACGCCTGGGGCGCCAGCATGTGCCCCATGCCGTCGATCATCAGCAGCTCCGCGCCCGGGATCCGCTCGGCGATGATCGCGCTGTGGCCGGGCTTGACCGGCTCGTGCGTGCCCTCGATGACCAGGGTCGGCGCCTGCACCTTGCCCAGTGCGTCCGCCGGCTCGATGTCCGGGTTGGCCGCGTGCGCCAGGCGGTGGTTGACCACGGCCGACAGGTCGCGGGCCCGCTCCAGCACCCGCTCCTGCAGGCGCCGCTCCGCGTCCTCGTCGAACGGCAGCGCGGTGCCGTGCAGCACCCGTGCCTCCTCGATCATGCGCTCCACTTGCTCGCGCCGGTCCGCAGGCGGTGGCGCAGTGATCATTTTGGTGAAGTACTCCACGAACTCCGGCCTGGGCGGCGGCAGGCTGCCCTCGGGCTGCGGCTGCCCGGTGAGCGCCCGCAGGAGCACCTCGCCCTCGCGCCCGCCCAGCGGCGAGGAGCCGATCACGGTGAGCGTGCGCACCCGTTCCGGTTGCTCGACGGCGATCAGCTGGCCGAGCAGCCCGCCCGCCGAGTGGCAGACGAGGTGCGCGCTGTCCAGCCCGTAGGCGTCCATCACACGGAGCACGTCGTCCCTGATGTCCAGCCACGTGTACGGCTGCTGCTCGAAGTCGAAGGTGGCCGACTTGCCGGTGTCGCGGTGGTCGTACCTGATGACCCGGCGCCCGGCCGCGGCCAGCCGCCCGACGAACTCGTCCGGCCACAGGATCCCCTGCGTCATCGACCCCATCACCAGCAGGATCGGCGGGTGCGTGGCGTCCCCGAACTCTTCGGTCCAGAGTTCCACGCCGTCAATGTTGATCATGTTCGTTTGCATGGCTCAAGCTTGCCCCGGACGATTACGGAGGCCTTCAGTAGTTCTACTGGCCTTCACAGCAGGCGGGCGAGTTCAGTACGGGTCGTGATCCCGAGCTTGGGATAGATCTTGTAGAGGTGGTACTCGACGGTGCGGGGGCTGAGGAACAGCCTGGCCGCGACCTCCTTGCTGGAGGCCCCCTCCGCTACCAGCCGGGCGATCCGCAGCTCCTGCGGGGTCAGCGCGGCCGCGGCGTCGCTCTCCGGCCGGCCCGCGGCCTCGCCCGCCGCTCGCAGCTCGCCCTGCGCCCGCCGGGCCCACGGTGCCGCGCCCAGCCGCTCGAACGTCTCCCACGCCGCGCGAAGGTGGTGCCGCGCCTGACCGGGCTGCTGTGCGCGGCGCAGGTGCTCGCCGTAGAGCAGCGCGGTGCGCGCCTGCTCGAACGGCTCACCGTGGCGGTGCAGGGCCTCCTCGAACAGGCCGCTCTCGCCGCCGAGCAGGGCACGGCAGCGGGCCAGCAGCGCCAGCGACTCGTCCGTGGTGGCGTGCGCCGCCCATCTCTCATACGCGGCCAGCGCCTCTCGGGCCGCCTCGTGCTCGCCGGCCGCCACGGCGGCTTCCACCCGGTCGGGCGTCGAGCGCCAGACCACCGTCGGGTGACCGGCTCCAGGGCCGGCCGTGGTGATCGCCGTGAACCGGGCGTGCGCCGCCGCGTACCGGCCCAGGCCCAGGTCCAGCATCGCCAGCGCGTACGCGGCCACGCCCGCGCGCAGGCCGATGCGGTGCGGGATCGCGATGGCCAGCGCCTCCTCGGCCTGGCGGCGGCACTGCTCCTCCTCGCCCCGCAAGGCCGACACCACGGCCAGGTTCGCCAGGTGGGCGGCGACGGAATTGGTGTACCCCGCCTCGCGTGCCAGCTCCAGGCCCTCCTCGGCGATGGCCGCGCTCTCGGCGAGCCTGCCCTTGAACCGCTCGCCCGTCGAGACGAACTCCAGCACGACCGGCAGTTGCCCGACCATCCCCGACACCCTGGCGGCTCGCCCGGCCCGCTCGACGAGCTCCGCGGACACGTCGGCCTCTCCGAGGTAGCTGGCCGCCGCCGACGCCCACAGCAGCTCCGCCGCCCCGGTCAGCTCGCCGGCCCGGGCCAGCGCGCCGCGCAAGAGCTCCGCGCCGGTGCCGTCCTCCAGCATGGCGCCGATCCCGGTCACCACGTCCCGCAGGAAGCCGGTCGGATGTGCCCGGGCCCGCCGTCCCAGCTCCACGATGGCCTGTACGTCGCCCACGTAACTCGCGGCCTCGCTGGCGTCGGCCAGCATGGCGATGCTCGCGCCCGACGCCAGGATCCGCACCGCCTCCGCGGCGTCGCCGGAGTTCAGCTCGAAGCGTCCGCGCAACTGCGCGAGCTCCTCCAGCAGCCGGCCGTGCTCCACGGGCCCATGGCTTTCGGCGAGTTCGCGGGCCTCGGCGAGGTGGGTTTGGGCCTGTCCGGGGCGGCCGCCGAGCCAGGCGGCGGTGGCGGCGTCCTTGAGGCGTTCCGCCCTCAGGAGCGGGTCGGGGGTGAGCTCGGCCGATCGGGCGAGGGCCGTCGCGGCGTCGCCGTACCCGCCCCTGGCCCGTGCCCGCTCGGCGGATGCCGCCAGCTCGGCGGCGACATTCTCGTCCCTGCCGACCGTCGCGGCGGCCAGGTGCAGGGCGCGCCGGTCGTCGGCCACCAGCGCGGCCAGGGCGGCGTGCGCGGCGCGGAGCTGTACGGAGGTGGCGGCGGCATACACGGCCGACCTGATGAGCGGATGCCGGAACCTGATCATTCCATCGGACACCGTCACCAACCCAGCCATCTCCACCTCGTGCAGCACCCCGTCGGCTCCCGGCTCGCCGGGGCTGTCCGGCCAGGAGTCGGCGAGGTGGGTGGCGGCACGCAGGACCATGGCGAGCTCGCTCTCCACGGACGCCAGCAGCAGGAGGCGGCGGGCCGGCGTGGACAGCCTGGCCACCTGCTCGCCGAACAGCTGCTCCCCGCCCGGCAGCGGGTCCGGCAACGGCGCACGCCCGGCGAGCTGCTCAGGCGACAGCGACGCGGCGATCTCGCGGAGCACGAGCGGGTTGCCACCGGTCAGGGCCGCCAGCCTGGTCCTGACCTCGGGCGCGACGGTGACGGCGGCGGCGAGGAGCCGCCCGGAGCTCTCCTCGTCCAGCCCGCCGACCCGCAACTCGGGAACGCCCTTCAGCACGGCGTCCCCGCGTACGGCCAGGAGCATCGCGACGCCCTCGGTCCGCAGCCGCCTGGCCGCGAACAGCAGCGCGTCCGCCGAGGCTCGATCGAACCACTGCACGTCGTCGACCAGGCACAGCAGCCCGCCCGGCGCCGCGGCCTCGGCCAGGAGCGACAGCACGCCCGCCGACACCAGGAATCGGTCCCCGGCAGGAGCGGCGGCCAGACCCAGCGCACCGGAGAGCGCGTCGCGCTGCGGCCCAGGGAGCTCGTCCAGCAATCCGGTCACCGGATGCAGCAGCTGGTGCAGCGCGGCGAAGGCCAGGTCGGACTCCGACTCGATCCCGCTGGCCCGCAACACCCGCATCGGGCCGGCATCCCCATGACCCCGCTGGTGCGCGGCAAGAGAGGCGGCCAGGTCCAGGAGGGCGGACTTGCCGATCCCCGCCTCGCCGCGGAGCGCCAGGGCGCGTCCCTCGCCGGCGCGGGCCGACGCGAGCAGGGCCTCGATGGCGGCGACTTCCGCAACTCTGCCGTACAACACGAAAGGTGACTGTATAGGGGGACGTAGGGGACGCCGTCAGGCGGCGCAGGAGTCGTGGGTGGCGTCGAAGCCCTTGATCGACTCGGTGTCGTCGGCGCGCAGCGGTTTCAGGCCCTTCCAGTCGTCGCCGATCACGAGCACCAGCCGGCTCGTGTTCGCGGCGGCGACCCGCCTGAGGGCGGCGGGGCCGAGGAGGTCGTTCGTGAGTGTGGGCACGCGGGTCTCGCCGTTCGGCCCGTACAGGATCGTGGTCTTCTGCTGCGGCTTGCGGGCCGAGTCCCCGATCTTCGTAATGTGGTAGCCGCGCTGCTCCAGCGAGGCCGCCACCTGGGTGCCCAGCCCGCTGCGCCAGGTGCCGTTGCGGAGCTCGATCTGGATCTTGGAACGGCTCACCTTGGCCTGGCCGCCCTTGACGCCTTCGACGCTCTGGTCCCTGGCCACGATCCGGAAGAGCCGCTCCGCCTGCGGCTGCACCCACTCGACCCGGCCGGGCTGGCTGAGTGAGTAGTGCCACGGCGTGGTGATGAAGCGGATCTTCCCGGCGTCCAGGCCCTGAAGGCTGGTGGCCAGGTCCTTCATGACGCCCGCGGACAGGCCGCGGTCGGTGGTCACCGCCTTCGTGGCGGCGTCGAGGACGGCCAGGAGCTTGGCCGGGTCGGTGAGCGTCTCGCCGCTCATCGCCTTCTTGACCATCGAGGCGATGAACATCTGCTGCCGCTGGATCCGCCCGATGTCGGAGCCGTCGCCCAGGCTGTAACGGGCGCGTACGTAGCCCAGCGCCTGCTCGCCGTTGAGCGTCTGCCGCCCGGCGGGCAGGTGCAGCAGCGCCTTCGTGTCGTCCACACGCTGCGGCAGGCAGACCTCCACGCCGCCCACGGCGTTCACCATGCTCTTGAAGCCGGTGAAGTCCACTTTGACGAAGTGGTCGATGTGGATGTGGGTCAGGGTCTCGATCGTCTTCCAGGTGCAGGCGATGCCGCCGTAGTTGAACGACTCGTTGATCATGCCGAGGTGCGGCCGCTGCCCGGGGTGGCCGCCGGCGGCCCGGCAGGCCGGCAACTGGACCAGCGAGTCGCGCGGGAAGCTGATCACCATCGCGTTGTCGCGCTGCGACGAGACGTGCACCAGCATGATCGTGTCGGTGCGCTCGCCCGTGATGTGGCTGCCGTATTTGGCGTTCTTGCCGGTGCGCTGGTCGGAGCCGACGACCAGGATGTTCATCGCGGTGCCCGCGACCTTGGGCGGGCGGGTCGCGCCGAGATCCTCGGCGGTGACGTCTTCGTGCTTGATGTTGCCGTTGAGCTTGACGAGGATGCCCACCGCGACGCCCGCGACCAGGAGGACGACGGTCACCGCGACCGCGACCACCCAGCGCAGCCAGGGCCGCTTGCGGCGTCGTGGCGGCGCGCCAGGATCGGAGGGTGGCGCGTCGACAAGCCCGCCGCTCACGTGACTCCCCATGGGACAGGGCCGAAGGGCCGCCGCCCCTGGCCAAGAGCCTCGCCGTAACTGATCTCGGCCGTGGAACGTGCCTGAGTGTACTCAGTCAGGCACGGTCATGCGGAGTGACACGGCGCCGCGCAGGTCCAGCCACGCCGTGCCGGGGCCGCGTACCAGCCTCAGCACCACCTCTTCGCAGCCCGGGCAGCGGGCGACCAGGCCGGGCTCGGGGCCGTACACGTGGAGCGCGGCGAGGGGACCCGTCAGTCCGCAACTCGCGCAGCGGCCGGTGGCGGTGGTGACGTCCACGGCGAAGATCTCGCCGAGCGGCCCGCCCAGGGCATTGCCATCCAAGTGAGTCATGTCAGTCTCCGGTCGGGCCGAATCGTTCGGTTCTGATCCGCTCAGGCGCGTGCCCGAGCGTCAGCAGCAGGTCGGCGGCCGCTTCCACGAAGCCGGTCGATCCGCACACGTAGCAGTCCGGCGCGAAGTCGGCCGGCCAGCCGCCCTCGGCCAGGTCGGCCAGCGTGATCCGCCCGGCCGGACGGGCCGCGCCGGGCGGGGCGGCCCTGGTGTAGACGTAGGTGATGTCCAGGCCGGGCTCTGGCCGGCGCAACTCGGCGGCGTAGTAGCGGCGGTCCTGGTCGCGGAGCGAGTAGAGGAGGCGGAACGGCACGCGGCTGCCCGCCTGCCGGCGCGCCCGGATCATCGCCATCAATGGCACGACCCCGGACCCGCCGCCGACCAGCATCACCGGAGCCTCGTTCTCGGGCCGCCAGACGAACCAGCCGCCCACCGGACCGCGGATCTCGACCTGGTCGCCGGGCTCGATCACCTCGGTCAGGTAGGGCGAGACCTCGCCGTCGGGCACGGCTTCCACGGTCAGCTCGATGCGGTCGCCGTCGGCGGGGGCGGCCAGCGAATAGCTGCGTTGCGTGGTGTAGCCGTCCTCGGCCGTCAGCCGCACGTCCACGTGCTGCCCCGCCACGTGTCCTGGCCAGCCGGGCACGTCGAACACCAGTGAGCGGGCGGTGGCGGTCTCGTCGCGGACCTCGTGCAGGCGGGCGGCCTGCCAGGTCAGGCGGCGGCGCACCTAGTCGCCCTCGTAGCGCTGCTCGCGCCACGGGTCGCCGTAGTTGTGGTAGCCGGCGGTCTCCCAGAAGCCGGGCCAGTCCTCGTTGAGCAGCCGGATGCCGCGTACCCACTTGGCGGACTTCCAGAAGTACAGGTGCGGCACGATCAGCCGGGCCGGGCCGCCGTGCTGTGGCGCCAGCTCCTCGCCGTCGAAGCGGTGCACGATCCACGCCTTGCCGTCGAGCAGGTCTTCGAGGGGCAGGTTGGTGGTGTAGCCGCCGTAGGAGTAGACCAGCGCGTATTCGGCGGTGGTCTCGACGTCCTCGAAGAACACGTCGAGGGAGACGCCCTCCCAGCTGGTGCCGAGTTTGGTCCACTTGGTGACGCAGTGGATGTCGACCGTCGGCGTCTGCGTGGGCAGGGCCATGAACTCCTGCCACGACCAGCGGTGGGTCTGCTCGGCCTCCGTGTCGATGGCGAACTCCCACCGGTCGAGCGGGACCCGCGGCGTCGGCCCGGCCGACAACACCGGGAAGTCCTCGACCAGGTATTGGCCGGGCGGCAGCCGGTCGCCGCCCTCTCTGCGCCTTCCGCTGAAGCCCCGCGAAACGATGCCCACGACGCGCCCCCTCCTAGTGATCCCGATCTATTCCACCACGCCTCGGGGTGACAAGCCCGGATTCATAGGCGAACACGACGAGTTGTGCCCGATCGCGCGCCCGCAGCTTGGTCATCGCCCGGCTGACATGCGTCTTCGCGGTGGTGGGGCTGATCACCATGTGGGCGGCGATCTCATCGTTGGACAGGCCGCGGGCCACCAGTGCGGTGACCTCGCGCTCGCGGTTGGTGAGCACGTCCAGGCCCGCGGGCGCGGGCTCGGGGCGGCGGGCGACGTATTCGCCGATCAGGCGGCGGGTGATCGCGGGGGAGAGCAGCGCGTCGCCGCGGGCCGCGACCCGGACCCCTTGCAGCAGGTCGGCGGGCTCGGTGTCCTTGACCAGGAAGCCGCAGGCCCCGGCGCGCAGCGCGTTGAAGACGTACTCGTCGAGACCGAAGTTGGTGAGGATCACGACGTGGACGCCGCTCAGCCGCTCGTCGGCGGCGATCCGCCGGGTCGCCTCGATGCCGTCCATCACCGGCATCTGGATGTCGAGGAGGGCCACGTCGGGCAGGTGCTCCAGGGCGAGCGCGATGGCCTGCTCACCGTTCGGGGCCTCGGCCACCACCTCGATGTCGTCCTCGGACTCCAGCAGGGCGCGGAAGCTGCCGCGGATGAGCGCCTGGTCGTCCACGATGAGGACGCGGATCACGATGTCCCTTCCAACGGAAGCGTCGCTTTCGACCGCGACGTTTCCGGCAACGGCTCCTTGAGAGGAAGCTCGGCGCGTACGGTGAAGCCCCCTTCCGGGCGTGGCTCGGCACGCAGCCGGCCGCCGAGGGCCGTGACGCGCTCACGCATGCCGAGCAGGCCCACGCCGGGCACGGGCGGCGCGTCGCTGGTGGCCGTCCCGTCGTCGTCCACCTGCACGATCAGCTCCTCGCCCGCGTAGTCCACGCGGACCGCCGCCGTGGCTCCGCCCGCGTGCCTGGAGACGTTGGTGAGGGCCTCCTGAACGATCCGGTACGCGGCCCGGTCGACCTCGGCAGGCAGCTCGCGGCGCGCGCCGGAGATCGTCACCGTGGCCGCCAGGCCTGTCGAACGGGCTCGCTCCACCAGATCATCGAGCCGATCGAGCCCGCTGGAGTGCACCTCGGCGTCGGCGGAGCCGCTGGGGTCGCGCAGCACCTCCAGCGTGGCGCGTAGTTCCCGCATGGCATCGCTGCTGGCCTCCTGGATCGCCAGCAGCGCCGCGGGCACGTCCTCGCCGCGCTTGCGTGCCAGGTGGACGGCCACCCCGGCCTGGACCTTGATGATCGAGATGCTGTGGGTGAGCGAGTCGTGCAGTTCCCTGGCGATGCGCAGCCGCTCCTCGCCGGCGCGGCGCCTGGCCATCTCCTCGCGGGTGCGCTCGGCCTCGGCGGCGCGCTGTTCGGCCTGCTCCAGGTACGCCTGCCGGTGCCGGGTCACCGTCGCCGTCACGCCGGCCGCGAGGAACCAGCCGACCAGCAGGGAGGTGGTCTGGAGATTTCGGCCGGACCCGTCGGCGCCCGGCAGCCTCACGGCCAGGTCGGCACCCAGGAACACCACACCCGCCAGCGCCGCGGGCAGTCGATGGCCGGCCCTGACCGCGGCGAACACCGCTACCAGCACCGGGAAGGCGGCCGACGGGCCCGGCTGGGCGTGCACCGCGTACACCAGCATGCAGGGCGTGGTGACGAGCAACGGCACCAGAGGGGCCCGGCGCCAGGCGACGAGCGAGAGCGACGCGGTGAGGACGGCCGCGAGGTCGAGCGGTCCCGTGCCCGGCGTGCCTGCCACGGTGACCGACAGCACGGCGGCGACCACCGCGGCGAGCGCGCCGTCCCTGGCAAGCGGCGGCCATCGGTCCAGATAGCTCATTCCTGCAGATTAGGGTCTTTTCCCGCGATGATCCTCCCTTGACGGGCGTATTCCGTCACTACTCCCGGCGAAGTAGTCCCGTAGATCGTGATCCGGAGGTCGTACGGGCAGAAGCATCCCCTCGCACGACGACCGCTGACCGGCCGGAATACCACCATGTGCGGATATGGACACGATCCGAGCATCCACAGGAGAACGATCATGACCGTACACCAGCACGTCGCCGCCCCTTCCTGGACCATGCAGGCGCTGCGCGCCGCCGTGGTCCTGCACGTCGCCGCGCTGCTGTTCCAGGCGGTGACGGCCGGAATGTTGCTGTCGTCTCCCGGTGGCCGGGCCCTGCACATGACCTCCGGGATCGCCCTGGTCGTCATCGGCCTCCTGCACCTGGTCATGGCGATCCTGGTGTGGCGGCCGGGCGGCGGGCCCGCGAGGTTCATCGTCACGGCCGCATTGCTCCTGGTGTTCACGATCGTGGCGGCGATCCTGGGTGAGCTGGGGATCAAGACCCTCCACCTGCCGCTCGGCGTACTGCTGTTCGGCGGCGGCGTCATGCAGCTCAGCAGGGTGCTCGCCAGGCCCGGTCCGGCATGAACCCGACCAGACGTGACGCCTTGCGCCTGCTCGGCCTCGGCGCGGTGGCGGTGGCCGCCGTGCCGGGCTGCTCACTGCTCGCCGGCACCCCGCAGCCGCAGCTGCTGGCCAGCGCGGCGCCGCTGCCGAAGCCGTACGCGGTGCCGCTGCCGGTCCCCGAGGTCGCCAAGCCCGTGCGCAGCGCCGGTGGGGCCGACTTCTACGAGCTGACCGAGCAGGCGGCCGACGTGGAGGTGCTGCCCGGCCTGCGTACCCAGATATGGGGATATAGCGGGAAGTTTCCTGGGCCGACCATCGAGGCACGCAGCGGTCGCAAGACCGTCGTGAAGCTGATCAACCAGCTCGGCGCGCCGACCGTCCTGCACCTGCACGGCGGCCACACGCCGCCCGAGTCCGACGGCTTCCCGACGGACCTGGTGGCGCCCGGGGCCGCGCGCGAGTACGTGTTTCCGCTGGAACAGCGGGCGGCCACGCTCTGGTACCACGATCATCGCATGGACTACACCGGGCCGCAGGTCTGGCGCGGGCTGGCCGGCATGTTCCTGGTGCGCGACGCCGAGGAGGAGGCGCTGCCGCTGCCCGCCGGGGAACGCGACCTGCCGCTGCTGATCAGTGACCGGTCGTTCGCCGCCGACGGCACCCTGCTCTACCCGGCGCTGAGTGACCGGCCGGGGGTTCAGGAGGGGTACATGGGCGGCGTGCTCGGCGACGTGATCCTGGTGAACGGGGCGCCGTGGCCGGAGCTGCGCGTGGCCAGGGCTCGTTACCGGCTGCGGTTGTGCAACGGGTCCAACGCGCGGGCGTACGAGCTGGCCACCGGCGGCCCGATGATCCAGATCGGCAGCGACGGCGGCCTGCTCAGCGCCCCGCGTACGGTGCGGCAGCTCCGCCTGTCCCCGGGAGAGCGTGCGGACGTGGTCGTCGACTTCTCCGCCTACAAGCTCGGCCAGTACGTCGAGCTGCGGAACCTGGCGGGGGAGGGCGCGCAGGCGCGGGTGATGCGGTTTGCGGTGGACCGCGACGAGGCCGACCACTCGGCCGTGCCGCAGCGGCTGTCCACCGTCGAGGCGCTCGACCCGGGCAAGGCCACGGTGACGCGGGACTTCGAGTTCAGCAGCGGCAGCATGCACGGTGGCACCGGCTGGCTGATCAATGGCCAGCCGTTCGACCCGAAGCGCATGGAGGCCAGGCCCAAGCTCGGCGACGTCGAGATCTGGCGGCTGACCAGCGACGTGGCGCACCCGGTGCACCTGCACCTCGACCACTTCCAGGTGGTGTCGGTCAACGGCGAGCGGCCGGCCGGGCCGCCGGAGTGGAAGGACACCGTCGAGCTGCGTGACGCGCAGACCGTCGAGATCGTCACCCGGTTCACCGGTTATCGGGGGCGCTACGTGCTGCACTGCCACAACCTCGAGCACGAGGACATGGCGATGATGGCGAGTTTCGAAGTCGTATGAGAGGGATCAGCATGCCCATCGACCTGGCGGAGCGTTTCCACGCCTTCCTGACCGAGCTGCCTCACGAACTGGGCTTGGGGAACGAGGACGCCGCCGCCATCATCGACCGCTACTACGTGCCCGAGATCGAGTACTGGAACGACGGCATCCTCCTCGACCGTCAGCGCCTGATCGACCACGTGAAGCCGGCCCGCAAGAACGCGGCGAGCCTGCGGATCGAGGTGCACGAAAGCCTCGTGGGCGAGGACGTGGCCGCGGCGCGCTACACGATGGACGCGGTCATGCGCCAAGGCAAGACGATCACGGTGGAGATCTACCTGTTCGCCCGGTATGCCCCCGACGGGCGTATCCGCCGGGTCGACTCGATCACTCGCACCGTGTGATCCGTATGGACCGTCCAGCGGACGGCGCTCACAATCAGGACCATGGGAGACGCGTATGTCGGCGCCAGGACGCCGCGCAGGGAAGACGCCAGGCTGCTGACCGGCCGCGGCAGGTACGTCGGCAACATCCGCCTGCCGGACGCCGCGCACGCGTACATCGTCCGCAGCCCCATCGCCCACGGCCGGCTGCTCAGCTGTGACATCAAGGCGGCCGCGGCGGCCGACGGCGTGCTCGACGTGATCGTCCCGGCCGACGCCGCCGGCATGCGTCTGCCCTGCGTCAGCGTGGCGCCCGGCCAGCCGATCACGGAGTACCCGGTGCTGGACGCGGCGATCAGGTACGTCGGCCAGCCGCTCGTCCTCGTCGTCGCCCGCACGCCCGAGGCCGCCAGGGACGCCGCCGACCTCGTCGAGCTGGAGCTCGACGAGCTGCCTGCCGTGGCAGACATGGAGCGGGCACTGGAGGGCGACGCCCCGCTGCTCTACCCCGACTGGGGCACGAACGTGCTCACCGACTTCACGCTCGGCGACGCCGACTGCGCGGCGGCCGAGCACGTGGTGGAGATGACGTTCCGGATGGGCCGGGTCTCGCCGCACCCGATGGAGCCGCGCGGCGTGGTGGCCTCCTACGCCGGCGACGAGCTGACCGTCCACACCTCCACCCAGTCGCCGCACCACGCCCGCGAGCAGCTGGCGGACGCGCTCGGGCTGACCCACGACCGGGTACGGGTGATCGGCGGCGACATCGGCGGCGGGTTCGGTGGCAAGGAGCACGTCTACCCCGACGAGGTGCTCATCTGCCTGGCCGCCATCCGCCTGGGCCGCCCCGTGTCCTGGATGGAGTCGCCCGGCGACCGCCTGCTGGCCACGCTCCCCGCGCGGGCCGCCGTGCACCGGGGGCGGCTGGCGCTCGACGGCGCGGGTCGGTTCGTGGCCCTGCAGGTGGACGTGCTCGGCGACATCGGCGCCCACCCGTCGAACGTGGGCGTCTCGACCGCCGCGGTGACGGCCACGTTGCTGCCGGGGCCGTACCGGTTCGACCGGGTCGCGGTGCGGGTGCGCGGCGTCGTCACCACCACCACGCCGACCGGCTCCTACCGGGGCTTCGGCCAGCCCGAGGGCACTCTGACCAGGGAGCGGCTGATCGACGAGGCGGCTCGCCGGCTGGGGATCGACCGGATCGAGCTGCGGCTGCGTAACATGATCGAGCCCGGCGAGCTGCCGTACACGACGCGCGTCCACGTGCCCTACGACTCGGGCGACTATCCCCGTGCCCTGCGGACGCTCCACCACCTGGCCATGCTGCCCGAGAAGGATGACGGGCGCAGGCGGGGGATCGGGTACTCCTGCCACGTGGAGACCACCGGCATGGGTCCGTCAATGGAGCTCAAGGCCACGGGTGTCCTGGCCGGCGGCTACGAGACGGCGGTCCTGCGCATGGAGCAGGACGGGTCCGTGGTCGTGACGTCCGGGGTGGTGCCGATCGGGCAGGGCATCGAGACGGCGCTGGCCCAGCTGGCCGCCGACCGGACGGGGGTGCCCATCGAACGCGTGCGGGTGGTCATGGGGGACACGGCTTCGACGCCGTACTCGGGGATCGGATCGATCGCCAGCCGGGCGCTGACCGTCGGCGGTGCGGCGGTCACCCAGGCCGCCGACCGGCTGCGTGACAAGCTCGTGGCCATCGCCGCGCACCGGCTGGAGGCGGCGCCCGCGGACCTGGAGATCGCCGATGGAGCCGTACGCGTGAAGGGCGATCCGCAGGCGGCCGTGACGCTGCGCGACCTGGCCACGTCCGCGTGGCGCGGGTGGGACCTGCCGGAGGGGGTCACGCCTGGGCTTGAGGAGCGGGCCAGCTACGACCCGGCCGCCTACACCTACGCGTACGGGGCGCACGCGGCGGCCGTGGCCGTCGACCCGGAGACCGGGGCGGTGGAGGTGGAGCGCTACTGGGTGGTCAACGACGCCGGCGTGCTGGTCAACCCGGCGGTGGTGGAGGGCCAGATCCACGGCGGGGTGGCCCAGGGCATCGGGGAGGCGCTGACCGAGGAGATCGTCTACACCGAGAACGGCCAGCCGATCATCGACTACCTCCTGCCGACCACAAGGGAGATCCCGGACATCCAGGTGGTGATGCTGGAGACGCCCTCGCCGATCACGCCGGGCGGCATGAAGGGCGTCGGCGAGGCCGGCACGATCGGCCCGCCCGCCGCCATCGCCAACGCGGTCGCCGCCGCGCTCCCCGAGATCGCCGACAAGATCACCGACGTGCCGCTGACCCCGTCGGGGCTGTGGTCCCTGCTGGAGGTGTCGCAGGCCCAAAGCTGGGCACGGAACGCCTGAGCAGCAGTAATTGGGGGAAATCATGGAATATCGTGAGCTTCTCGCTGCCATCGGCCGCATGACGGGGCTTGACGCGGGCCCGGCCAGAGCCGCGGCCGAAGCCACGCTGACCACGCTGGCGCGCACGCTGGAGGACGAAGACCGGCAACAGCTCATCGAGGCGCTGCCGCCCGAGCTCACCGACGACTTTCCGCTGGATCATCCGCGTAACGACGGCACCGAGGAGGGCTTCGTCCGCCAGGCCGCCCTGCTCGGCCGCCGCCCGCCCGAGCAGGCCAGGCTCAGGGCGCAGGCCGTGCTCGCCGCGGTGGCCGAGCAGGACCCGGAGCTGGTGGCCAGGTTGCACATTCCGGAGCAGGTGCGCGGCCTGTTCCGGCCACCGGAGAGCGGCGGCGGCATCACCGGGCCCAAGGGCCACAGCGCGCCGCTGACCGCGGAGGAGATCAGGTCCGCGCTGCGCGCGCTGCCGCAGTGGAGCGGCGACCGGCACGCGCTACGCCGGGTCGTCTCCCTGCCCGAGGAGAACCTGCGTGCCATCCGCCACGCCCTGGAGAAGCTCAAGCTCACCTACGGCCGGGCGCCGCATCTCGAGGACGCGGCCGACGGGCTGGAGATCGTGGTACGCACGACGTCCGCGGACGCCGTGACCGCGCTGGACGTGGAGCTGGCGAACAGGGTGGACGAGGTCATCGAGGAGATGGGCGCGGGCATCGGCGGTCCTTCATGACGCCTCGGCTCGGGGCCGCTCAAAAAGAATGGCGATTTTCTTGCTGAAGATTCGACCCAAACGGCTTTCTCGTGCGTACAAGTTTCGACAGCCGCGTACGGCAACCGAGAGGCAGGCACTCTTGTTGAACCAGACGCGCATTCGCTGCCCCGCACCGGAAAGAGAAGCCATGACCACGCTGCGGTCCGCTCCCCAGAGCAGGATGCAGTACGTATGGCCGCTGCGCGAGGACGCCCGGACGGTCGGTCACGCACGAGCGATCATTCGTACGGAATTATTGTCCCTTGCCCTTTCCCCTGATGTCATCGATGACGCTGTGCTCATGGTGAGTGAATTGGTGACAAATGCCTTCATGTACGGCGACGCCCCCTACGAACTGATGCTTCACGTGGACGCCAAAGAGATCATGTGCGTCGTCGTGGACAGCAGCCCGATCCTCCCCGCCCCGGCGCCTGACGACCTGAGCGCCGAGCACGGCCGCGGCCTGCGTATCATCGCCCGGCTCTCCGACGGCTTCTACGGCTGTCACCCCCAGCGTTACGCCACCCACCCGGACCTGGTCGGCAAGGCCACCTGGTTCGCCCTGCCCCGCGACGGCCTCCAGGCCAACGTGGTGCCGATCAGACCCGGGACGTGAACGGCCCCGCGCCCAGGCCGGGCGCGGTGGTCAAGCGGGGTCAGCGGTGATCAGGGCGGCGCGTGGCGCGGACGGCGGCCAGGACGAGGAGGCCGGCCACCAGGCCGATGATCGCGCTCGCCCGGTAGACGTCATTCAGCGCCACGTACGCCGCCGCGTCGGCCCGGTACAGCAGGCCGAGGACGGCGATGCCGAGCGCGTACCCGAGCTGCCTGACCGTGTTCACGGCGCCGGCCGCCATGCCCGCGCGCGGCGGCGGGGCGAACGCCATGGCGGCGGAGCTGAGCGACGGCACGGCCAGGCCCACGCCGACCCCCGTCACCACCAGTCCAGGCGCCAGCGCGGTCCAGCCGGTGTCCGGACCCAGCGTGCCCTGCAGGAACGCGCCCGCCCCGATCAGCAGCAGCCCACCGCCGACGGCGGCACGCGGCGACAGCCCCGGGAACAGTCGTGCGCCGCCGATCGAGACCACCAGGGACGTCACGGCCATCGGGGACAGCGCCACGCCCGCCGCCACGGGCCCGAGCCCGAGGTCTTGCTGCAACCAGAGTGAGGTGAAGGCCAGGCATGCGAACGCGGCCGGCATGAGCAGGCCGGCCCCGGCCAGGATCCCGCTGAACGAACGATCGGCGAACAACCGCAGGTCCAGCATGGGCCGGTCGCTACGCGTCTCGGCGACGAGGAACGCCACCAGCGCCACGATGGCCACGCCCAGCGGCGCCAGCGTCCGCACCGCCGTCCATCCGTGCTCCCCGGCCTCGATCAGCCCGTACGTGAGCGCGCCCGCCGCCACCGTGAACGTCACCATCCCCGCCCAGTCGAGCCGCCCGCCGCCGGGCAGGCGCGACTCGCTGACGGCCCGCAGCGTGAGCCAGGCCGCGACCAGGCTGATGGGCAGGTTGACGAGAAAGATCGCCCGCCAGTGCAGGTGCTCGGTGAGCAGGCCGCCGAGCACGGGTGCGAGGGCGGCGGCGGCCCCGTTGACACCGCCCCACACGCCGAAGGCGATGCCACGCTGCCTGCCGTGGTACGTGGAGCTGATGAGGGCGAGCGTGGTGGCCATCATGGCCGCCCCGCCCGCGCCCTGGACTACGCGGGCCGCCAGCAGCAGGCCGCCACTGGGCGCGAGCCCGCAGGCGAGCGAGGCCAGCGCGAACACGGCCAGCGCCACCAGGTAGACCTTGCGTCGTCCCGCGTGGTCGGCGAAGGACCCGGCGGCCAGCAGCAGCGCCGCCAGCGCGAGCGCATAGCCGTCCAGCAACCACTGCGCACCGGTGAACGACATGTGGAGGTCGGAGGCGATCGGGGGCAGGGCGACCATGACGATGGTCACGTCCACGAGCAGCATGAAAGCGCCCAGACAGGCGGCCGCCAACGGCTGCCAGCTCGTGGTCGTCTCCGTGGTCTGTGTTGTCTGCGTCATGACGACCACGGTCGGGTCAGGTGCGGGTATTCGCTGGGAAGGTTGCTCCATATGGCGCTTTTCCGTACCGGATAGCCTGTGTTGGTGGAAAACATCACGCTGGACGATGTCGACCGCGGGTTGATGCATGCCCTGCAGGTGGACGGGCGGGCCTCGTTCAGCCGTATCGGCGAGGTGCTCGGCGTGTCCGACCAGCGGGTGGCGCGCCGCTACCGGCGGCTGCGCTCCACCGGCATGTTGCGTGTCGTCGGCGTCGTGGACGGGCGGCGCCTCGGCTACGAGTCGTGGTCGATCAGGCTGCGCTGCACCCCCGACGCCGCCGTCTCGATCGCCCAGGCACTCGCACGGCGATCCGACACCTTCTGGGTGCACCTGCTGTCCGGCGGCACGGAGATCTCCTGCGGCGCGCTCCAGCGCACGGCGAGCGAGCGCGAGTCGCTGCTGCTCAACAAGCTCGCCAGGACGAACCGGGTGTTGTCGGTGACCGCGCACCGGACCCTGCACATGTTCGTCGGCGGGAGGATCGGCTGGACCGGCCTGGCCGCGCTCACCTCCGACCAGGTGGAGCACCTGGCCGCAGGGCGGGTCTACACCAGGCGGGGTGACGGCGAGCCGGTCGTGCTCGGCCCCGGGGACGAGGCGTTGTTCGAGGCGCTGTCGCAGGACGGCAGGGCGGGCCATGCCGACCTGGCGGCCGTGACCGGCTGGTCGGAGTCGACGGTCAGACGCCGCATGGAGCACCTGTGCGCGGCCGGCGCGTTGTTCTTCGACATGGACGTGCTGCCCACGCTGCTGGACTACCAGGTGGAGGCGCAGCTGTGGATGTCGGTGCCGCCGGCCGAGCTGGACGCGACCGGGCGGGCCCTCGCCAGGCATCCGGAGGTGGCGTACGCGGGCGCGACCACGGGCCCCAACAACCTGATGGCCAGCGTCGTGTGCCGCGACGACGCGGCGTTCTACCGCTACCTCACCGAGAGCCTGGGCGCGCTGCCCGCGATCAGGCACCTCGAGACCGCGCCGATCATCAGGACGATCAAGCGAGCCGGGGCCCTGCTGCCGACGCGATAATCGGGGCGTGCTCTCCAGACGATCCATTCTGCGGCTCGGCGGCGTGGCCGCGGCCGGGATCATCGGGGCGCTGGCCCAGGCGGAGGCCGCGCACACGCCCGACGACTCGTTCGTGCGGTTACGCCGCCGGTGGCGCGAGGTCAGCGCGGGCTCCGGCTACGACCCGGCCGCGGAGCCGTACCGGACATGGCTGGCCGGGCTGGGCAGAGCGGCCGCCCGCCACCGCGACGCCATGGCCCCGTCCCGCACCTCGCTCTGGCCGGACCAGGCCTTCCCGTCGTTCATGGCGACGCCGCGGCGGTTGCGGACGATGGCGCACGCCTACGTGCTGGAAGGCACCGGCCTGACCGGCGACCCGGGCCTGGCCGCGGCCGTCGCCGCAGGGATCGACCACTACAGGCGGCAGGTGTACGCGGCCGGCGCCGACCCCGTGGGCAACTGGTGGCACTGGCAGATCGGCGTGCCCAGGGCGCTGCTGGACGCCGCCGTGCTGGTCGGCCTCGACGAAGGGCGAAGCATGGCCCTGCGGGACGCCGTGGACCACTTCGTCCCCGACAGCCGCCTCGCCCGCTACGGCGGCAACAGCACCGGCGCCAACCGCGTGGACCTGTGCCTGGTGATGTTGTTGCGGGCCATGCTCAGGTCCGACCCGGGCAAGGCGGATCTGGCGGTCTCGGCGCTGACGCCGGTGTTCCGGTACGTCAGCGAAGGCGACGGGTTCTACCGGGACGGGTCCTTCATCCAGCACACGTACGTCCCCTATCAGGGCGCCTACGGGGTGACGCTGCTGTCGGGGCTGGCCATGATCTTCGCGGTGCTGCGCGGCTCGCCGTGGGAGGTGAGGCACGAGATCGTGTTCGACGCGGTTGAGCGGTCGTTCGCGCCGTTCGTGCGCGACGGGGCCTGCATGGACCTGGTACGCGGGCGCGGTGTCGGCCGACGGCCCTTCGGCGACCACGAGAAGGGCCGCGAGATAGCCGCCGCGATCCTGCTGCTCGGCGAGGTGGCCCCGGTCGCCTACCGAGCCCGCTGGCACGCCATGGTCAAGGGATGGGCGGTGCGGAACACGTACCGGCCGATGCTGGAGCACCGCGAGCCCACCTTCCACGCCCGCCTGGCGGCGATCATGGCGGACGACGCGGTTCCGGCCGCGCCCGAGCCGGTCGGGCACCGGCTGCTGCCGATGAGCGCCAGGGCCGTGCACCGCCGGCCAGGCTGGTGCGCGGCGCTCAGCATGGCCTCGCACCGGATCGGCCATTACGAGCACGGCAACGGCGAGAACCTGCGCGGCTGGCACACCGGCTCAGGAATGCTCTACTGGTGGGCGGACGGGCACGGCGACCAGTACTCCGACTCCTTCTGGCCCACCGTGGACCCCTACCGCCTGCCGGGCACGACCGTCTCCACGCGGCGGCTGCCGGATGGCGCGGGTGCGGGATGGGGAGACACGCGCACGCCATGGCGGTGGGTCGGCGGGGCCACGGACGGCGTCTATGCGGCCGTCGGCCAGCACCTCAGCGGGCTGGAGAGCACGATGGAGGCGTTCAAGTCGTGGTTCTTCCTCGACGACGCCGTCGTCTGCCTGGGCGCGGGCATCACCTGCGCGGACGGGGTCCGGGTCGAGACGATCGTCGACAACCGAAGGACCGGCGCCTCGCTCGCCGTCGAGCCGGGCTGGGCCCACCTCGAGGGTCACGGCGGCTACTTGGTGCCGGGATCGCTGCACACGCTGCGGGAACGCCGGGGGACCCACGACTACGTGACGCTCTGGCTGGACCACGGCGTGGATCCCCGCTCGGCCGGCTACGTCTACACGCTGCTGCCGGGCGCGAGCCGGGCGGAGACGCGCGCCAGGGCCGCCGACCCCGGCTGGTTGCGCGTCATGGCCAACTCCGCCCGGCTGCAGGCCGTCCACGTCCCGTCGCTGAGGCTCACGGCGGCGAACTTCTGGAATGCCGGAGCCGCCGGCGACCTGACCGCCTCCGGCCCGTGCGCGGTCCTGGCCCGCGAGCACGGCGACGGCACGGCCACACTCACCGTGGCGGACCCCCGGTGTGACCTGGACGAACTGACCGTGACCTGGGACCGGCCGGTGGCCGGGTTACTCAGCGGGAACGCCCTCCTGCACGGCTCCACCATGAACTTCCATGGGCTTGCCGAGCGGGAGGGCGCCCCGATCACGGTCACGGTGCGGCTCAGCCCTTAGGCCGCTCGCCGGGCCTTTCCCGTGATCTCCGGTATTCCTCCACCACCAGCTCGGTGAGCTCCTGCAGCGAGGTCTCCGCGGTGGGCTTGTCGAACGTGATCGTTCCGTGCTGGAGCAGGTTGACCCGGTCGCACACCTCCAGGATCTGCGCGTAGTTGTGCGCGATGATCACGATGGACACCTCGCCCCGCGCCTTCAGGTCGCTGACCAGGTCGAGGATCAGCGCGCCCTCCTTGGCCCCCATCGCGGCCAGCGGCTCGTCGAGCAGCAGGATCCGCGAGCGCGAGTAGACCGAGCGGGCCACGGCGATGGCCTGGCGCTGGCCGCCGGACAACTTGGCGACCTCGACGTCGACCGACGGGATGCGTACCCCCATCGTTTCGAGGTGCTCGGCGGCCAGCCTGCGCATGCGCCGGTTGCTCAGCAGCCGGGCGAACCCGACGTGCTCGCGGCCGAGGAACATGTTGTGGTAGACGCTGAGCTCGTTGATCAGCGCGAGGTCCTGGTAGACGATGTCGATGCCCAGGGAGCGGGCCTGCTGCACCGACTTGAGCGTCACCTCCGCGCCGTCGAGCAGGATGCGGCCCGAGTCCGGCTGGTGGAACCCGCACAGGAGCTTGACCAGTGTGGACTTGCCCGCGCCGTTGTCGCCGATGAGCCCGAGCACCTCGCCCCTGGCCAGGGTCAGGCTGACGTCCCGCAGGGCCGTGACCGCGCCGAACCGCTTGGAGAGCGATTCGGCGCGCAGGACTTCGGTCATGTCCGTCCCGCCCTTCGCAGCCGGGTCAGCGTGACGTTGGCGATCATCGAGAGCAGGATCGCGGCGCCCAGGATGAGGAAGTACGGGTTGGCGGAGATGCCGATGAGGTTCATCCCGTTCTGCAGCACCGCCAGCACGAGCGCGCCGAGCGCGCCGCCCACGATCGTCCCCGAGCCGCCCGCCAGCGCCGTGCCGCCGATCACCGCCGCCGACACGGCGGTGAACATGAGCCCGGTGCCGCCGCCGATGTTGGGGTCGATCGTGTGGATCCGGAACGCCTCGATCAGACCGGCGAACGCCCCCAGACTTCCGCCGATCATGAAATTTCCCATCTTGACCCTGCCGGTGCGCACCCCTGCCTCCATGGCTCCCAGCGGATTGCCCCCGGCGGCGATCGTGTGCAACCCCCACCGGGTACGCGTCAGCACCACATGCAGAAAGGCCACGATCCCCAGAGCCCACCAGAGATGCGCCCACGGCGCGGCCCCGAGCCACGAGCCGATCGTCCCGTCGACCGGCTCGGGGATCTCGGCGGGATAGGCGTGCGACGTGGTGAGCACGATCCCGGTCACCGCGTAGAACGTGCCCAGCGTGGTCACGAACGACGGCACCCGCAGCACCACGGTGACGAACCCGTTCACGAACCCGATGGCCGTCCCCGTCAGCAGCGCCAGCAGGATCGCCGGGATCGCCGGGAAGCTCCAGAAGTCGATCGCGTAGTGCATCATGAACGGCGCCAGCGCCGCCACCACCCCGACCGACAGGTCGATCTCCCCGCTGACCAGCAGCAACACGGTCCCGCACACCACGATGGCGGCCGGCGCGGCGGCCTGGGTGATGTTGACCAGGTTGTCCGGGGTCAGGAACACGTCCGTGGCCGACACGAAGTACAGCCCCAGGGCGATCGCGACCACCAGGACGCCGGCCTCCCGGTGCTTCAGGAACGCCTCCCGCAGGCTACGCATGGGGAATGGGGCCGGTGCGGGACACGAGCTTCTGCGCCGTGTCGGAGCCCTCGAAGCGGGTCTTGGTCGTCTGGTACGGCCCCACGTTGTCCTTCGTCACGAACAGCAGTCCCGTGTTCGTCTCGGAGGGGAACAGCAGCCCGCCCGACAGCTTGTAGAGGTAGAGGTAGAGCACCGGCAGGAAGCCCTGCAGGTAGGGCTGCTGGTCGATCGTGTAGTCCAGGTCGCCGCTCTTGATCGCGGCCAGTGTCTCGGGCACCAGGTCGAAGCCGCCGGCCACCTTGAGCCCTTTCGAGCGCATGTTGTACTTCTTGACCACCTGCCCGATCGACTGCGTGGAGCCGGCGTCCACGGCCAGCATGCCCGCCAGGTTCTGGTGCCCCTGGGCGTAGGCGTCGATGATGGACAGTCCCTTGGTGACGTCGGCGTTCGTCCCGACCGACTGAAAGGTGATGGACTTGCCCGAGTCCTTGATCGCCTGCGCGGCGCCGTCGATCCTGGGCTGGATGTTCAGCGCGCCCGGCGTGGCGATGAAGCCCACGACCTCACCGGAGTCGACCTGCTGCAGCGCCCGCTGGCCGAGGGCGTACCCGGACTCGTAGAGCCCCTGCCCGATGTACGCCAGCCGCGCCGTCCCCTTGTCGTCGCGGGCGCCGTCGGCGTTGTACGACACCACCGGGATGCCCGCGTCGAGCGCCCGGTTGACCGGCTCGCGGAAGGCCGCCTTGTCCACCACGGCCACCGCTAACCCGTCCGCCTTGGCGGAGATGGCGGCGTTGCACGCGTTGACCATCTCGGCCACGATCGAGTCCTTCGAGCCCGTCCACTGGAACTCGGTACCGAGCAGCGCGCACGCGTCCTGGGCGCCGTACTGGGTGGGGGTGAAGAACGGGTTCGTCGTGACGTGGCAGACCAGCACGAACTTCCACTTGGGCGTGGCGGGGAAGTCTCCTGGGGCGGCCGCGCCGCCGCCGGTCGTGGCCGGCCGGCTCTGGTCGGACGTGCAGGCCGTCAGCAGCGCGGCGGCCGCGGCCGAGGCGCTGGCGAGCCCGGCGCCGGTGAGCAGCCGCCGCCTCGCGATCGGGGTGAGGTGAAGGGTGTCGACCGCTTCCTCGACCTTGGGGTGGATCTTCTTCATGTGCTCGACCTCGTATTCCCTACGAATCGGTCCAGCCGCAGGGGCCGGACCCGTATGGGTGCCCCCGATGGCCCCGCTGGGGCTTCCTTTTCCGCCAGTGAACTCCTTGCGGGCGCCCGTGTCAGCAACCAGTTCGCGCGGCCAAGCCGATCCGGTTCGGGCAGGTCTACCGCACCCTGGCCCAACTCGTCCGCGACGGGCTGGTCGAGATCGTCGGCGTGGAGCCGGGCGCCGGGCCGGAGCGCAAGCGGTACGCCATCACCCCGGAGGGAGTGACCGACTTGGACCGCTGGCTCGCCGAACCGGAGGATCCCCAGCCCCAGCTCCAGCTCCAGGCGGTGCTGTTCACGAAGGTGACGCTGGCGCTGATGTCGGGCCGGCCCGCCGAGGAGTTCCTGGACGCGCAGCGCACGCGGCACCTTGCCGTGATGCGCACGCTGACCGCCGCGCGGCGCGAGGCGGAGTCGGCGCAGGACGCCCTGCTGGCCGACTACCAGCTCTTCCACGTCGAGGCGGATCTGCGCTGGATCGAGCACGCGGCGGGCCGGCTGCCCACCCTGGCGGAGGAGGTCCGCGATGACGGTCCTAAGCGGTCGTGACCTGCACAAGAGCTTCGGTCGGACGCCGGCGCTGCGTGGCGCTGCGCTGACCCTGGCCGACGGCGAGGTGCTGGCCGTCATGGGGCCCAGCGGGTCGGGCAAGTCCCCGCTGCTGCACTGCCTGGCCGGCGTGCTGCGGCCGGACGCGGGCGAGGTGCTCTTCCGCGACGTGCGGATCGACCGGCGCGCTCGACTCCGTCGCCGCCGACCAGGTGATGGAGCTCCTCGTCGACACGGTCCGCGCGGAGGACGCCTCCATGGTGGTCGTGACCCACGAGCCGCGGGTGGCCGCCTTCGCCGACCGCACGGCGATCGTCCGCGACGGCCTCGTCGTCCAGCCGGTGGGTGCCCGATGAACGCCGTGCTGATCGGGATGAGACTGGCCGTCGCCGGCGGCCGTACGGGATGGGCCCGGCTGGCGCTGACCGCGCTCGGCGTCGGCGTCCACCCCGGCCACCGCGCCGGACTCGATGTTGTGGCTGGCCGTCAGCGACCACTTCGCGGGTGAGCCGCTGCACCGGGTGCACGTCGCGGCACTCGGTGCGTGCCCGCCGGTTCCTCCCGGACTCGACCGGCTCCCGTCGGCTACACCCCGGAGCGGTTGGGCGAGCTCACCGGCGCGCAGCGGGTGCTCGGGATCCAGACGGGCCTGTCCGGCGACTACGCCTTCACCCTGGCGGCGCGGCTGCTGATCGGGATCGTGGCGGTCCTGCTGCTCGTGCCCGTCGCCGTCTACATCGTCATGGTCACGAGGATCGCCGCCGTGCGCCGCGAGCAACGCTTCGCCGTGATGCGGCTGGCCGGCGCCACCAGAACGCAGCTCACGGTCACGGCCGCCACCGAGACCGGGGTCGGCGCGGTCGCCGGGGCGATGCTCGGCCTCCTCGGCTACACGGCGCTCCGGCCCGTGGTGGCGGGGCACCTGACCCACGGCGGGGCCCGCTTCTTCGACTCCGACCTCACGGTGGCGCCTGCCTGGCTGATCGTGGTGCTGGCAGGCGTGCCGCTGCTGGCGGTGGGCGCCGCGATGACGTCGATTCTCGGGATCCGGATCACGCCGCTGGGCATCGGCGGCCGTGCCTCCCGTAGGCGGCCGCCCACCGCCCACCGCCTGACGGATGGCGCTGCCGGGCGCCGGAATCGCCGGCATGCTCGCCATCGTGGCCGGTGTGCCGTGGCTGGTGGAAGTCCCTCCGAGCGCCGCGAGCAGCGCGCCGGGGGCCGCGTTCTACGGTGGCCTGCGGCCGGCGTGGTCGAGATCTACGTCGGCAACCAGCCGGTCACCAGGCTCGCGCCGCTGATGGGCGCGCGGACGGTGGCGATCCGGGTCCATCCGGATGACTGGAGTTCGGTCGTGTCCTGTGCCGAGCTGACCCGGATCGTGGTCGCCTCCTGTCCACTCCCGGAGTCCGTGCGGGCCCGCGGCATGGGACGGGACGCCACCATCGGCGTGATGTCCGGGGCCATCCACGAGTCCGTCCCGGGCGCGGCGGGTCTCCCGATCCGTGCCCTCTATGTGCTGACTGACGGCACCCTCGCGGCGGAGGAGCGCGTCCGTACGCAGGCCGCGCTCCTCCTGCCCCGCGCGATACTCAACACCCAGCGCGACACCGTGCTGCAGGAGTCGCGGTTGTGGGCCGAGTTGACCACGCTCGCCCGGCTGACGACCTGGTTCGTGGTCCTCCTTGCCGGGTGCAGCCTGACGGTCGGGGTGGTGGCCGGGCTGATCGAGCGGCGGCGCTCCCGCTGATGAACGTCACGACCAGGTACGACGCCGTCCGCAACGAGTAGAGGCCGAGCTCGCGCACGACGAAGTCACTCTCCTGACCTGAAGGTCTTGGCGCGCTGGAGGTAGTCGATGACCGCCGGGAGGTCACTGGCCTCCAGCCAGTCGATCTGCATGGCGATGCCCTCGCTGATCGCGGCGCTGTTGTCACTCCACAGAGCCATGCCCGCCGCGCTGAGCCGCTCGTCGACCTGCTGGTCGCCGCTCTGCAGCCCGCTCGCCAAGGACTCCCACCTGACGCTCAGCTCCTGCACCGCCGGATCGCCGACGGGTCTGCCGGCCCGCAGGTGGCCGAGGGTCTCCCTGAGCAGCTCCAGCCACTCGGCCCTGAGATCCTTCATGCGGTCCTCGCCGAGATCGGCCCGTCGCCGCGCCAGGTGGTCGCGGAGCTCGCGGTTGACGTACGCCTCGTACACCGAGATCGTCTCCAGCGTGGCCATGAACTGCTCGGCCTCGGGCATCACCGACTCGTCCAGCACCTGGATCAGCCCGCCGATCTGGTCCTTCAGCTGCACCAGCCGGGCGGCCTGCAGCTCGATCTCGGCGAGCTGCGCGCCGAGCAGGCCGCGCAGCGCCGTCAGGTCGTCCGACGGCTCCTTGAGCACGTCGGCGATCTCGTCCAGTGACAGGCCGAGCCCGCGCAGCGCCCGCACGCGGTAGAGCCGCCGCAGGTCCGCCTCGGTGTAGCGGCGGTGGCCCGCCGCCGTCCGCTCACCGGCTCCGACCAGGCCGATCTCTTCGTAGTGGTAAAGCGTCCTGATCGTGACCCCGGTGGCCTTGGCCAGCTCCCCGATGGTCCACCGGCGCTCGTCGTCGTCGCGTCTGCTCACGCCTCCGACCGTAGGACCTCCCGTCACGGGAGGTTCAAGCCCTTGACGACGGGCTCTGGAGTGCCTAAGTTCCCGGCCACGGCGAAACATATCGTTACGCCCCCGAAACTTTCGGAGGTCTTCGGTGAAGTCCCTGATCATCGCCCTGGCGCTCGTCGCCGCCGTTCCATTCCCCGCCCACGCCGAGCACCGTACGCCGCGTGACCTGCGTGAGCTCGCGTACCGGAACGGCATCAGAATCGGCAGCGCCGTCGACATCGCCGCCCTGCGCAGTGAAGACGACTACCGCAAGGTGTTGAACCGCGAGTTCTCCCACGTCACCGCGGAGAACGCGATGAAGTGGGAGTCGGTCGAGCCGGAACGGGGCGTCTTCACCTGGGGCGACGCCGACGCCCTGGTCGACAACGCCCGCCGCAACAACCAGAAGGTCCGCGGTCACACCCTGGTCTGGCACAACCAGCTGCCGGCCTGGCTGACCACCGGCGTCGAGAACGGCACCATCGACGCCGCCGAGCTCAGGGACATCCTGCGCGACCACATCACCACCCAGGTACGCCGCTACAAGGGCAAGATCAGGGCCTGGGACGTGGTCAACGAGGTGGTCAACGACGACGGCACGATGCGGCAGAGCATCTGGCTCACCCACCTCGGCCCCGGCTACATCGCCGACGTCTTCCGCTGGGCCCACCGCGCGGACCCGCACGCCAAGCTCTACATCAACGACTACAACCTGGAATGGAACGCCCCCAAGATCGAGACCACACTGTCGATCGTCAAGGACCTCCAGGCGCAGGGCGTGCCGATCCACGGCGTCGGCTTCCAGGGCCACCTCGGCATCCAGTATGACTACCCAGGCGACTGGGCGAACGTCATGAAGCGCTTCGCCGATCTGGGCCTGGAGATCGCGGTCACCGAGCTGGACGTGCGCATGGTGCTGCCGGTGACGCCCGAGAAGCTGGCCACCCAGGCCGACTACTACCGCCGGGCGCTGACCGACTGCCTCAGCGTCAAGGTCTGCCGCGAGTTCACCGTCTGGGGCTTCACCGACCGGCACTCGTGGGTCCCCGGCTGGTTCGACGGCGAGGGTGCGGCCTGCCTGCTCGATGAGAACCTGGCGCCCAAGCCCGCGTACCACGCCCTGCTGACGGTGAAGAAGGCTTAGCTCGCGCCCACGCCGTAAAAAGAATTCCCCGCGGCCGTGTCGAACCGGCGGGGACACGTTCGACGCGATTGATAAGAGAGCAGATTCACGGCAGTGGAAGGGATCGCGTCATGCAGAAGATCACCACGTACCTCTGGTTCGACAATCAGGCCGAGGAGGCCGCGCAGTTCTACACCTCGCTCTTCGCCGACTCCCGCATCCTCGAGGTCCAGCGTTACCCCGAGGGCGCGCCGGGCCCGGCGGGGACGGCGATGATCGTCACGTTCGAGCTGGCCGGCCAGCGGTTCATCGCGCTGAACGGCGGCCCGCAGTTCACGTTCAACGAGTCCGTCTCGCTGTACGTCGACTGCGAGTCGCAGGACGAGGTCGACGAGCTGTGGGCCAAGCTCACCGACGGCGGCGAGGAGTCGCAGTGCGGCTGGCTGAAGGACAGGTGGGGCCTGTCCTGGCAGATCATCCCGCGCCGCCTCAGCGAGCTGCTGAGCGACCCGGATCCGGCCAGGGCGCAGCGTGCCATGCAGGCCATGCTGGGCATGCAGAAGATCGACGTCCAGGCCCTGGAGAAGGCCGCCGCGGGCTGATCTGCGCGGGTGGCCGGTGAGCTCTCATCGGCCACCCGGTTCGGCCAGCCCGTACGGCAGATCCGGCCGCTGGGCGGCGATGTGCATGAGCTTGTTGTACTTGATCACCCGTTCGCCGCGCGCCGGCGCGCCCGACTTGAACTGACCGCACCCGCTGGCCACCGCCAGCTCGGCGATGAAGTCGTCCACGGTCTCGCCGGCGCGGTGCGAGACCATCCGCGCGTACTCGTGCTTGCGGCACACCTCCATGGCCTGCAACGTCTCGGTGACGGTGCCGACCTGGTCGACCTTGATGAGCGCGGCGTTGGCGATCCCCGCGGCGATGCCCTGCTCGATGACGGCGGGGCTGGTGACGAACACGTCGTCGCCGACCAGTTGCAGCCGCTCGCCGAGCCGGTCGGTCAGCTGGCGCCAGCCCTCGGTGTCGTCCTCGGCCAGGCCGTCCTCGATGCTCCAGATCGGGTAGTCGGCGGCCAGCTGCGCGTAGAGCTCGATCAGCTCGAGACTGGACAGGCGTTCGCCCGCCACCTGGTACGCGCCGTCGCCGCGGCGGAACCGGGAGGCGGCCGGGTCCAGCGCGATGGCCACCTGATCGCGGGCGGGCTTGTAGCCGGCGCCGTCGATGGCCTCCACCAGTGCGGCCAGCACCTCACGCGGATGCCTGAAGTCGGGCGCGAAACCGCCGTCGTCACCCTGCCCGGTCGGCTGCCCGGCCGCGGCCAGGTTCCCGTGCAGGACGGCGTAGATCTCCGCCCCGGCCCGTACGGCCTCGGCCATGGAAGGCGCGCCGATCGGGGCAATCATGAATTCCTGGAAGTCGAGCTGATTGGAGGCATGCAGGCCGCCGCTGACCAGGTTGAAGTGCGGCACCGGCAGCCGCGGCCGCACCGTGGACGGGGTGAGGAACTCCCACAGCTGCTGCCCCTGGGAGGCGGCCACGGCCCGCGCGGTGGCCATCGACACGCCCACGGTGGCGTTGCCGCCGAGCCTGCTCTTGGCGTCGGTGCCGTCCAGCTCGATCAGGGCCTGGTCGACGTCGGCCAGCGAATGCCACGGCCGGCCTTTGAGGCGGTGGAAGATCGAGCCGGTGACGCGGGCCGCCGCCCGGGTCACGCCCGAGCCGCCGTACCGGCTCATGTCGCCGTCGCGGAGCTGGACCGCCTCCTGGGAGCCGACGGAAGCGCCGGAGGGGACACCGGCCCAGCCGGTCGCGCCGCCCGCCAGGGTCAGCGTGACCGACAGAGTGGGGTGGCCGCGCGAGTCCAGGATCTGCGTGGCGCGCAGGTCGATGATGTGGAAGGCGCACAAGGCTCCTCCTGAGGGGTGCGGTCTCGGTCGCTTTCGACGGTGTCATGGTCGTTCCCGCACACAAAGGGCAAATCAACTTCACTTGCCGGCAGATTTGTCGGTAGGGCGGCGGCCGAGCAGGGCGCACACTGTGCACACGCGGCTCACTGCGCGGCGCGGGTGGCGAGACGCCCCATCCGATAGACCGCCTGCGGACGCCGCAGCGCGGTGATGTCGGCCAGCGGGTCGCCTGCCACGGCCAGCAGGTCGGCGTCGAACCCGGGCGCGATCATGCCCTTGCGCTCGTCCACCCGGCAGGCGCGCGCCGCGACCGATGTGATCGACCGCAACACGTCGATGGCGGCGTACCCCTGCTCGACCAGCATCTCCGCCCCGTACGGCAGCAACCCGTGCGGTTTGGGCGGCCCGATCCCGGCGTCCGTCCCGATGACGAAGTCCACCCCGGCGGCGTAGAAGGCACGCAGCGCCTCCGCCATGCCCGCCATGCGCTGCTGGATGCGCGGTGGCGGCGGCGTCGGGCTCGGCACTATCCCGGCCGTGAGGGACACGACGATGTCCGCGGCGGCCAGCTGGGCGATCAGCCCGTAATCCACCTCGAAGGAGTCCTCGGTGAAGAACCCGCAGTGCTCGATCGAGTCGAACCCGGCCTCCAGCGCGTGCGCGACCCCCTCCGCGCAATGGGCGTGCCCGGTGATCGGCAGGCCGTGCGCGTGCGCCTCGTCGGCCGCCGCCTTCAGCTCGGCGGGGCCGTACTGCAGCAGATGCGAGTGGGTGCCGGCGGTCATCTCGCCGCCCGTCACCATCATCTTGATGACGTGTACGCCGCGCGCCGCCCGCTCCCGCACGGCCTCGCGCACCCCTTGTTCGCCGGCCGCCTCGCCGCCCAGGAACCAGCAGTGCCCCTGGGGCGTGGTGATCGGCGGCCCGGCTGAAAGGATCTCCGGCCCGTCGAGACCCAGCCCGAGTCCCAACGCCAGATAGTCGCGGTCGCCCAGGTCGCGCACCGTGGTCACCCCGGCCGCCAGGTGCTGCCGCGCCGCCGCCCGCATCCGGTCGGCGAGACCCGGGTGCTCCAGCGTCCCCAGGACATCGAGGCCGGCGTCGAAGGCCAGGTGGACGTGGCAGTCGATCAGCCCGGGCAGCAGCGTGACGTCACCCAGGTCGATCGTGGCGGGCGCGTCGCCGGTGACGTCGGCGACGCGCCCGTTCTCGACGAGCACCACGCGGTCATGGTGCATGTCCCGGCCGTCGAAGAGCCGGCGAGCGCGTAAGGCGAGCATGCCGACAACGTCGCACGGCCTCGCCGGAAATCCCTGAGTATGCCCTACTCAATTTCCTGGGCGGGGGACTGGGCGGGACTGAACGTCAGAGCTGGGCGTGCCGGCCCAGGTGGGCGAGGAGCCGAACGGCCAGTGGGGCCGTGGGCAGGACGGGCAGCGGGTCGGCGAACGGGCCGCCGCTGCGGTGCTCGGTCACGATCGGGCTGGTAGTGGCGAGCTCCCACACCGCTTGCACAGCGTCGTCGTCCGCGCGGTAAGGCAGGTGGGCGCCGGTGGCGATGTCCCAGCCGTGGACCAGCGATTCCATGAGGCTGATCGAGGCCAGCGCCGCGCCGGGCACCGTGTCGCCCATGAACGCGTACTCGCGTTCCAGCGCGCCGGGCGCGGTGAAGGCGGCCATCGAGCGGTCGGCGACCGCGGCGAAGGCGGCTGCCGGATCGGCCCCGAGGTGATCGGTGTCGGCTTGGCGTTGGGAGTCGAACTCGGCCGGATCCACCTGGTCGCGTTCGGCGACACGGGCGAGCAGCAGCAGGCCGCCTGCGAGGTGGTTGGCCGTCTGCCGGACGGTCCATTTCTCGCACGGGCTCGCCGCCGCCCAGCCCTGCTCGCCGATCTGGCCCAGCAGGTGGCCGACCAGGGCGTGGCTGCGCTCCAGCAAGCCCGTGACGGCGGGCGGCCCCGACATCACGCGCCGCAGGTCTTCGGCGTCGTAGATCAGCTCGCCGGAGACGATCCGGCCGTCGTGTACGCGCAGCAGCTCGGCGGCGGTCAGCGTGCCGGGCAGCGGGTCCATCTCCCAGTCGATGATGGAGCAGACCAGGTCTCCGTCGGTGAACTGGTGGCGTACTCGAAAGTCGCGTACTGCGGCGCCTGCCTGGCGAGCCATGGCGCGATAGCTCGCGCTGTCGGTGAAGGAGGCGACGGGTCCGGTGAAGGAGAAGGAGTCGGCGAGCGGAACGTCGCTCATCTCTCCTGCTCGGTGCTGCCACGCGTGGTAGTAGGACTCGACGGCGGTATGGGGATTCATGGGTCTCTCCTGGTGCGGGCCGCGGCGCGGCCGTCCACCCTGATAGATCCCGCCTGCCGCGTCGACTCATCGGACGCGTCCTGCAAGCAGGCGGACATGGTGCCTGATCGGCACAGATACAACTTCCGTTCACGATGCGTTCTGTGTCCGGTTCTGCTCTGGCGAGCTGCGGGTACTTCGATCAGCGCGTGCGGGTGGGCGTCACCCGCACGACGACCCTCCCGGAGGCACTTGTGCGCAGCACACGGCGGCCCGCGCCGGCCATCGCGGCCGCAGCGGCCATAGCGATGCTCAGCATGGCCGTTCCCCCAGCAGGCGCGGCGGCCTCGAGCCATTCCGCAGGCGCCCATTGTTCGGCCGACGTGTCCCTGCTCGGCTTCACCGACGGCCTGGACAAGACCACGTTCCAGGGCACGGCCGTCGCCGGGCTGTCCGCCCTGGCGCTGACCCGCCCGTCGCGGGCCCTGGCGCTCGTGGACAACATCGGCACCACCCCCGCCCGCCTCTACGATCTTGCCCTCACCTCCGGCCAGCGGAAACTCTCGGCCGAGGTACGCGGCATGACCACACTGCGGCGGCCGGACGGCGCCCCGTACACCGGCGCCGACTTCGACGGCGAGGGGCTCGTGGCCGAGCGGGGCGGCGGCACCGTGCTGGCGAGCTCCGAGACGGAGCCGTCGATCCGGCGGTTCCGGCTGTCCGACGGCCGGGAGGTCGCCTCCTTCGACGTGCCGTCCAGATTCCGGGTCGCCCCGGCCGGTCAGGCGCAGGTCAACCAGACCTTCGAGGCCCTGGCCGGCACGCCCGACGGCCGCGTGCTGTACGCCGGCATGGAAGGGCCGCTGTCCACCGACGGCCGCGACGCCGCCGGCCGGGGCCTGCAGCGGATCCTGCGCTACGACGGCAAACCCGGCAACGCCTACACCCCTGCCGCGCAGTACGCCTACCGCACCGACGCCGGCCTCGGGCTCGTCGAACTGGTGGCGCTCGGCGACGACCAACTGATCGCCCTGGAGCGCGGCTTCACCGCCGGGGTCGGCAACACCGTGCGGCTGTACCGGGTCTCCGCCACCGGCGTGCCGGACGTCTCCGGCGTCGAGTCGCTCGCCACCCTGACAGACCCCCGCGCCTGGCTCGGCAAGCAGCTCCTGGTCGACCTCGTCGACTGCCCGCCGTCCGGGGCGAGCGCCAAACAGCCCCAGCCGAACCCGTTGCTGGACAACATCGAGGGGATGGCGCTGGGCGGGCCGCTGCCCGGTGGTCGCCGTACGCTCTACCTCGTCTCCGACGACAACAACAACGCGGTGCAGACCACCCGGATGTACGCGCTGAGCGTCCGGCTGCCGGATGAGGCACGCCTGTCCGCCCGCGCGCTGCTGTCGGCGACCGCCTACCAGCCCGGTCCCGTGTCGGGCACGCAACTGCCGCCTACCACCGTCAACGGGGTCACCCCGCCGTTCCAGGGCCAGCCGATCCCCGGCTTCTCCGCGGTGATCCCGGCGACCCCGGGCGCCCGCTCCGCGGGCCGCCTGCTCGCCATGCCGGACAACGGATTCGGGGCGAAGAACAACTCGGCCGACTTCCTGCTGCGCGCGTACGTCATCGAGCCGGACTACCGCAGCGGCAAGATCGATGTCAGGAGCCACATCAGCTTCCGCGACCCGGATCGCAAGGTGCCGTTCCCGATCGTCAACCAGGACACCGCCGAGCGGCTGCTGACCGGGGCCGACCTGGACATCGAGTCGCTGGCCTGGGACGCGCGCGGCGATCTGTGGATCGGCGAGGAGTTCGGGCCGTACCTGGTCCGCACCGACCGCACCGGCAAGGTCCTGCAGGCGCCGATCCCGCTGCCGGACGGCACGAAGTCTCCCCAGTCGCCCGATCTGGCCCAAGGCGAGAGCCCGACCCTGCCGGCCAGCCGCGGGTTCGAGGCCATGGCCGCGAGCGAGGGCGGCTGGACCCTGTACCCGATACTGGAGGGCGCGAAGACCGGCGACCCCGACCAGCGCCGGCGGGTGGTCTACGAGTTCGACGTGCGTGCCGGCGCGTACACGGGCCGCACCTGGTCCTTCCGGGTCGACGAGCCGGGCCTCGTCGTGGGCGACGCGGTGGTGCTCGACGACCGGCGGCTGCTGTTGATCGAGCGGGACAACGACATGGGACCGAGCGCCCGGATCAAGCGTCTGGTCGTCACCGATCTCGACGCCGCGGCGCCCGACGGGGGCCTGCCCCGCCGCACCGCCGTGGACCTGCTGCGCATCGCCGACCCGAAGGGCGTCTCCACGCCGGCGCGACCGGGCGAGTACGGGGTCGGGCCGCTGTTCTCGTTCCCGCTGCAGTCGGTCGAGTCGGTGCTGCCGCTGCACGGTGACCGGGTCGTGGTCGCCAACGACAACAACTTCCCCGGGAACGATGGACGCATCCCGGGCCGGCCCGACGACACCGAGGTGATCGTCATCGACGTGCCGGGTCTGCGCGACTGACCGAGATTCGTTGACAGGGGTGCACTTAGGTGCACCCCTGTTCTGTGTCCAGAGGGCTGGAACATGAATACGTCAGGTTTGGCGCCGGCGGCTCCGCACGGCTCACTGGATACGGGCATGCGGGTGCCCGCGCCGGACCTGGCGCGGGGTCTCATGCTGCTGGCCATAGCCTTCGCGCACGCGCCGCTGTTCGTGGTCGACATCGACCGCGGCCCTGCCGTGCTCAACGACCTCACGAACGGCTTGCACAATCTCTTCGTCAGCAACCACGCCCGGCCGATGTTCGCGTTCCTGTTCGGCTACTCGCTGGTCCAGCTACTGGATCGGCGGACGCGGCGGGGCAGCGCGTGGGTGGTATCCGCTGTCGCAGGGCCTTTCCCCGATCGCGGCCGGTAGTGTCGCGGCCGGGATGAGGGGCCCAGGGCAGTTGTTCGCCGAGCGACTCCAGGCCTGGCCGTTCGGCCTGGTGGCCGGAGTGATCCTGGTTGTTCCTGGCGTGATCTTCGGAGTGTGGGCGGCGCAGCGGCGGCTGCTGGACGAGCCCGCACGGCATCGCCGTTTCCTGGTCAACGCCGCGATCGTCACCACCGCCGTGTCCGTCATCGGCGCCGTACCTGTCAGCCTGGTCCAGCTCGGGGTATGGGCCGAGCCGTCGGGCGCCGCCTTGTGGGTGGCGGCGCTCGCGCAGCCGCTCACCGGATACTTCGGCGGGATCGGCATGGCCGCGATCATCGGATTGATCGCGATCCCGATCACCCGGCGACCGAACGGTCTGGCCACTGCCGTTCAGGCGCTCGGTCAGCGCTCGATGAGCCTGTACCTCTTCCAGTCCCTCGTGTTCGTCGGGATCTTCTATCCGTACGGACTCGACCTGCAGGACGACCTGGGGCTTGCCGGCGCCACGGGCGTGGCCCTGGCGACGTGGCTGGTGTCGGTGGTCATCGCCGAGGTCATGCGGCGTTCCGGGTACAGAGGGGTCCCGCGGAGATCCTGTTGCGCCGCCTGGCCTACCGATGAGACGGCTGCGACATCAAACTAGCGTGGGCGTGGGTGTCGATTCCGGCCACGCCCGTTCGTAGTCAGGTGAACGGGGCGGGACAGACCCCGCCCCGCTGACGAGAGGAGCACCGCCGTGCCCCACTACATGCTGTCCGTGCACAGCTCCGAGAGCCAGGTCCGTGAGCCGATGACCGAGGAGGAGATGCGGCAGTCCCACGAGCGGCTCGGCGTCGTGGAGCAGGAGATGAAGTCGTCCGGGATGTGGGTGTTCTCCGGCCGTCTGCACGACGCCGACACCGCCACGGTGGTGCGTGTGCGCGATGGCCAGGTCCTGACCACCGACGGCCCCTTCACCGAGTCGAAAGAGCACCTCGGCGGCTTCTACATCATCCAGGCCGACGACCTCGACGCCGCGCTCGCCTTGGCCTCGAAGGTCACCGCGGCCATCGACACGCCGATCGAGGTACGTCCGTTCGCCGGCACCTCACAGGAGTGACCATCGGACAGGCCGCGATCGGCCGGATCTTCCGCGAGGAATACGGCCGGTCGCTGGCCAGCCTGATCGGCGTCTTCGATGACATCGACGCCGCCGAGGACGCGGTGCAGGAGGCGTTCGCCCTGGCCTTGATCAAGTGGCCGGCCGAAGGACTGCCGCCCAACCCGGGCGGCTGGATCACCGTCGCCGCCCGCAACCGCGCGATCGACCGCCTGCGCCGCCAGACCCGCGAAAGGCACCTGCTGGGCGACGTGACGCTCCTGACGCCCGACCGCGAACCGGAGGAGAAAGACCCGGTGCCCGACGACCGGCTCAAGCTGATCTTCACCTGCTGCCACCCCGCCCTGTCCGCCGAGGCGCAGGTGGCGCTCACGCTGCGACTGCTCGGCGGCCTGTCCACCGACGAGGTCGCTCGGTCCTTCCTGGTCGCCGAGCCGGCCATGGCCCAGCGCCTGGTCCGCGCCAAACGCAAGATCAAGGCCGCGCGCATCCCGTACCGGATCCCCGCCGACCATGAGCTGCCCGGCCGCCTGCCCCCCGTGCTGGCCGTCATCTACCTCATCTACACCACCGGCCTGTCCGGGCCGGAGGAGCGGGGCCTGTGCGCCGAGGCGATCCGGCTGGCCCGCCTCCTCGCCGCGCTCATGCCCGGCGCGGCGGAGGTCGCCGGCCTGCTGGCCCTGCTGCTGCTCATCGAATCGCGGCGCGCCGCGCGCACCCGGCCCGACGGCTCCCTGATCCTGCTCGGCGACCAGGACCGCCGGCAGTGGGATCGCTCCCTGATCGCAGAGGGCCAGGCGATCGTCCGCCGCTGCCTCCTGCACGACCGGCCGGGACCCTACCAGCTACAGGCCGCCATCAACGCCGTGCACGCCGACGCCCCCACCGCCGCCCAGACCGACTGGCCACAGATCATCACCCTGTACGACCATCTGTACGCCCTCGCGCCCACCCCGGTCGTCGCACTCAACCGCGCCATCGCCATCGCCGAAGTCCACGGCCCCGCCATCGCCCTGGCCCTGATCGACCAGCTCGACCTCGACCACTACTACCCCTTCCACGCCGCCCGCGCCGACCTGCTCCGGCGCCTCGACCGTCACAGCGAGGCCGCCACCGCCTACCAGCGCGCCGCGGACCTGGCACCACCCGGTCCCGAGCGAGATTTCCTCTCCCGCGGCGGCCGCTGATCCCCTTTCCTGTAATTTACCGTCCCCATGGCGCCGCATTGAAAGGCCGGGGGAAGTCGCTGTCCAGGGCTCCCTCGGCGGTGCGAATACGCGCTCGAAGGCTCGCTGCGGCGTGCCGCCGTATTTCTTGAGCTGCGCGGATAATTACGTGCATGTAATGATGCGCCAGAAATGAGGATTTACTTCTGGCCGGGAGATTCCGCCCGTCATTGCGATTAGTCTGAATCATGTTCAGCGCTGTATCGGCGTATCCCGGGAATCGACGCTCATCATCCGATCCCATCCATCGAGATTCGGTCTCACTTCAGGGAGTGATCTCTGATGTTCAAGCGTTTGCTTCTCGCCGTCGCGCTGACGGCGTCCACGCTCGTCATCTCCGGCACCGCCACCGGCGCCGCGCAGGCCTCCGACGCAAGCCGCTGCGCGCCGGCCCAGCAGGTCACGCAGGCCTCCGGCACAGCCCGGAGGTGCGAGTGGCGAGGTAAGTGCTACTGGTGTTACCGGAACGGACGCTGGGAGCGCCAGTACTGCAAGGGCGGCAGCAACTAGTCGCACCTGCGGCTGACCTCAACGAACAACGGCAGCCCCGCGAGACGCCGGCCTCGCGGGGCTGCCCGTGCGCCTGCGGCGCTCAACGCCGTCGCAGCAGGTACGTGTCCATGATCCAGCCCTTGCGCGTCCTGGCTTGGGCGCGCAGCTCCTTGATCCGCTCGCCCACCTCCGCGACCGGACCGGCGACCAGGATCTCGTCCGGCGTGCCCAGGTAGGCGCCCCAGTAGATGTCGAAGTCGTCGAGCCCGTCGAAGGCGTACCGCGCGTCCAGCATGATCACCATGTCGTCCGCCGTCGGACCCTCCTCGACGAGGCGACGGCCGGTCGTGACGTGGACGGGCCGGGCGACCCGGGTGAGGCTGGTGCGATGGCGGGCGGTGAGCGCTGCAATGGCGCTGATGCCCGGAATCACGTCGATCTCGTAGTCCGGCAGGCGTTCCAGGATGGCCAGGGTGCTGTCGTAGACGCCGGGGTCGCCCCAGACCAGGAACGCCCCGGTCTGCCCGTCGGCGAGGGCCTCGTCGATCATCTGCTGGTAGAGCGTGGCCCGGAGCTCCCGCCAGTCCTCGACTGCTTCGGCGTAAGCCGGGGTGGTCCGGTCCCGTTCCGGGTCGCGCGCCTCGACGATCCGGTACGGCCGGCGCCCGTGCTCCTCGATGAGCTGGTGGCGCAGTCGTACCAGGTCTTGCTTCTCCTGGCCCTTGTCGAGGAGGAAGAAGACGTCGGTGGCCGCGATGGCCTTGACGCCCTGGAGGGTCAGATGGTCCGGGTCGCCCGCGCCGATCCCGATGACGAGTAGCCGCTTCACGGAGATGAGTGTGCCAGGATGTGCCGTGAACCTTTTCAGCCGTGGTGAGGCTTTCGCTGAGTTTTGGCGGGAACGACACCTGTGCACCCTGACCACCGTCCGCTCCGACGGGACGCCCCACGTGGTGCCGGTGGGTGCGACGCTGGACCTGGTGGCCGGGATCGCTCGGGTGATCACCTCCGGCGGTTCGCGCAAGGCCCGGCTGATCGAGGCGGGGCAGGCGCGGGTGGCGCTGTGTCAGGTCGACGGCCGCCGCTGGTCGACCCTGGAGGGCGCGGCCGTGGTGCGGCGGGAGCCCGAGCAGGTGGCCGAGGCCGAGCAGCGTTACGCCGAGAGGTACAAGCCGCCGCGGCCCAACCCGGAGCGGGTCGTGCTGGAGATCCACATCACCCGCGTGCTGGGGAATTTGTGATCACGGTCGTGGGCATCGGCGCGGACGGCTGGGACGGGCTGGTATCGGCCTCGCGCAGGGCGATCGAGCAGGCTGACGTCCTGGTCGGAAGTGCCAGGCAGCTCGATCTGGTGCCCTTGGCGAGCGTTGAGCGGGTCGTGCTGCCGTCGCCGCTGCTGCCCAACCTCCCCGGGCTGCTGGACTCGCTCGCCGGACGGGCGGTCTGCGTGCTGGCCAGCGGTGATCCCCTGTTCTACGGCATCGGCTCGACCCTCGTGCGGCTGCTGGGGGCCGAGCGGGTCAGGGTGTTGCCGCACGTGTCGTCGGTCTCGCTGGCGTGCGCGCGGCTCGGCTGGCCGGTCGAGCAGGTCGAAGTGGTGAGCGCGGTGGGGCGCCCGCTGGCGACGCTGCGCGCCGTGCTTGCTCCGGGGCGGCGGGTGCTGGTTCTGGGGACTTCGGCGGACGCCGTCAGCGATTTGCTGGACATTTCCGGATATGCGGGCAGCCGGATCACGGTCCTGTCCGACCTGGGCGCCGCGACCGCCAAGCCGGACTCGGCGCTGCGCATCATCGCCATCGAGTGCTCGGCGAGCGGCAATCCGCTGTCCAGGGTGCCGGGCCTGCCCGACGAGGCGTTCGAGCACGACGGCCAGCTGACCAAGCGCGAGGTGCGCGCGGTGAGCCTGTCGCGCCTGGCGCCACTGCCCGGCCAGTTGCTCTGGGACGTCGGCGCGGGCGCGGGCAGCATCGCCATCGAGTGGATGCGCACGCACCCGTCCTGCCGGGCGGTGGCGATCGAGAGTCGTGCTGACCGCGCCGAGCGGATTGGCCGCAACGCCGAGAGCTTGGGCGTCCCGGGGCTGGCCGTCGTGGTGGGCCGTGCGCCCGAGGCTCTCGACGGGCTGCCCACGCCGGACGCGGTCTTCGTCGGTGGCGGTGCGACCGTGCCGGGGCTGTTCGAGGCCTGTTGGGCGGCGCTGCGGCCGGGCGGGCGGCTGGTGGCCAACGCGGTCACCCTGGAGTCGGAGGCGCTGGTCGCGCAGTGGTTCGGCCGCCTCGGCGGCGACCTGGTGCGCCTGGCGGTGCAGCGGGCCAGCCCGGTGGGCGGGTTCACCGGGTGGCGGGCCGCGATGCCGGTGACGGTGTGGACGGTGGTCAAGGAAGGTGACGCATGACCGTGGCCGAGGAAGGGATCTGATGACCGCCTATTTCATCGGTGCCGGTCCCGGCGCCGCCGACCTGATCACCGTGCGCGGCCTGCGCCTGCTGGAATCGGCGCCCGTCTGCCTGTACGCGGGCTCGCTCGTGCCCCGCGACCTGCTCGACGCCTGCCCCCCGGGGGCACGGCTGGTGGACACGGCCAACCTCACGCTGGACCAGATCGTGGCGGAGATCGCGACGGCACACGCCGGCGGCCGGGATGTCGCCCGGCTCCACTCCGGGGATCCGTCGATCTTCAGCGCCGTCGCCGAACAGGTACGCAGGCTGGAAGAGCTCGGCGTGCCGTACGAGATCGTGCCCGGAGTCCCGGCGTTCGCGGCGGCGGCGGCCTCGCTGCGGCGGGAGCTGACCGTGCCGGGCGTCGGCCAGAGCGTCATCCTCACCAGGACCTCCGCCCGTGCCACGCCGATGCCGCCGGGTGAGGACCTGGCGACCCTCGGCGCGGGCCGGGCGACCATGGTGCTGCATCTGGCTGTCCAGCGGATCGACTCCGTGGTGGCGGAGTTGCTGCCGGTCTACGGCGCGGACTGCCCGGTGGCGGTGGTGGCGTACGCCAGCCGGACCGACGAGCGCATCCTGCGCGGCACCCTGGCGGACATCGCCGGGCAGGTGCACGAGGCCGGGATCAAACGGACCGCGGTGATCGTGGTCGGGCGGGTGCTGACCGCGTCGGAGTTCCCCGACAGCCATCTCTACAGCGCGGCCAGGGACAGATCGTGCGACGGGTCCTGATCCTGGGCGGCACCGCCGAGGCCAGAGCGCTGGCGGCGGAGCTGGTCGAGCGGGGCGTGCACGTGACCTCCTCGCTGGCGGGGCGGGTGCGCAACCCGAGGCTGCCGGCCGGAGAGGTGCGCGAGGGCGGGTTCGGCGGGCCGGAGGGGCTGGCCGCGTGGGTGCGGAACGAACGTCCCGATGCGCTGATCGACGCGACCCATCCCTTCGCGGCGCGCATGACCGCTTCCGCGGTGGAGGCGGCCCGGCTGACCGGAATTCCACTGCTGGTGCTCCGCAGGCCCGGCTGGCCGCAGGCGCCGGGCGAGCTCCGGGTGCCCTCCCTGGAGGCGGCCGCCGCCGAGCTGGCAGTCGGTGACCGGGTGTTCCTGACCACCGGCCGCCGGAGCCTGCCGATCTTCGCGAACCTGACCGGCGTCTGGTTCCTCGCCAGATCGGTGGATCCCCCCGAGCCGCCGATTCCGCGAAATGTCCACATCATCCTGGACCGCGGGCCGTACACGCTCATGGGCGAGCTCGCCCTCATCGATGAACACCGCCTGACCGTCCTGGTCACCAAGGACAGCGGCGGCGAGCTGACCAAGGCCAAGCTCGCCGCGGCCGGGGAACGAGGCCTCAAGGTGATCATGGTTGACCGTCCGCCCCTGCCGGGAGGCGTGACCCACGTCGAGACGGTCCCGGCCGCGCTCGATTGGCTCAGGGATATCGGCGCGGCGTGAAGACCGTGCCCTGCGGGGTCGCGCGGGTGGTGGACGACCCGACGATCAACAGGCAGCGCATGTCCACCTGATCCGGGTCGAGCTCGCCCAGCGTCGTCACCGTCACGGACTCGCCGGCCCCGCCGACGTCCCGCCCGATCACCACGGGCGTCTCCGGAAGGCGGTGCTCCAGGAGCAGGTCACGTGCGGCGGCCACCTGCCAGGTACGGCTGCGCGAGGCGGGGTTGTAGATCGCCAGCACCAAGTCGGCCCGAGCCGCGGCGCTGAGCCGGGCGGCCACCACCTCCCATGGCTTGAGCAGGTCGGACAGGGAGATCACGCAGTAGTCGTGGCCGAGGGGAGCACCCACCCGGGAGGCGACCGCCTGGGCCGCGGTCAGCCCCGGCACCACGCGCACTGGGACGTCCGGGTAGTCCGCCGAGGCCTCCAGCACCGCGCTCGCCATGGCGAACACCCCGGGATCGCCCGACGAGACCACGGCCACCCGCCTGCCCTGCCGCGCCAGCTCCAGGGCATGCCGGGCGCGTTCGGCCTCGACCCGGTTGTCGGTGCGGTGGCGTTCTTGGCGAGGGTTGGGGGCCACCCGGTCGACGTACGGCCCGTATCCCACGATGTCGGTCGCCACGGCGAGCGCGTCCTGCGCCTCGGGAGTCAGCCAGGCCCGCCCGGCGGGACCCAGCCCCACCACGACCACCTCGCCACCTCCGGGTGCTTCCGCGTCGCCCTTCGGCACGAAGGTACGCTCGGCCGGGCTGGCCAGCAGGGCCAGGGAGAAGTACGGCACGCCGTCCGGGTCCACCTCCTTGAGCGGCGCGACCCGTTCCGCGCCCATGGTGGCGCGCTCCACGTACCAGGCGTCCTCCAGCCGCCCGGCCTCGGCGAAGGCGTCGCGCACCTTCTCGAAGGTCCGGCCCAGCTTGAGCACCGCCGCCGAGTCGGTCGCGCGCAGCCGCTCGGCCAGCACCTCGCCCGGGAGCGTGCCTGGCAGCACGGTCAGCACCTCCTCGCGCTCCACCAGGGGCCGCCCCAGCACGGCGGCCGCCGCGCTCACCGAGGTCACGCCGGGCACCACCTCCGTCGGGTAACGGTGGGCCAGCCGCTTGTGTATGTGCATGTAAGAGCCGTAGAAGAGCGGATCGCCCTCGCTGAGCACGACGACCGTCCGGCCCGCGTCGAGGTGGGCGGCCAGCCGCGCCGCGCACTCGGCGTAAAAGTCGTCCAGCGCGCCCTGGTACCCACCCGGATGGTCGGTGGTCTCGACCGTCAACGGGTACTGCAGGAGCTCCTCGATCTGGCCCTCCCGCATGTACGTCAGCGCGATCGAGCGGGCGATGCTGCGCCCGTGCCTGGCGGCGTGGTACGCGATCACGTCGGCCTCGCCGATCAGCCGGGCGGTCTTGACCGTCACCAGTTCCGGATCGCCCGGTCCCAGGCCCACGCCGTACAGTCGTCCGGTCACCGATCCTCCAGATCGCCTTCGGTCTTGAGATAGACCTCCTGCAGCTCGCGCAGGGTCTGCTCGTCCGGGTGCTCCCACATGCCGCGCTCGGCCGCCTCCAGCAGCCGCTCGGCGATGCCGTGCAGCGCCCATGGGTTGGATGTGGCCATGAACTCCCGGTTCTCCGGGTCCAGCACGTAGGCCTCGGTGAGCTTGTCGTACATCCAGTCCGCCATGACCCCGGTCGTGGCGTCGTAGCCGAACAGGTAGTCCACGGTCGCGGCCAGCTCGAACGCGCCCTTGTAGCCGTGCCTGCGCATCGCGGCCAGCCACTGCGGGTTGACCACGCGGGCGCGGAAGATCCTGGAGGTCTCCTCCGCGAGCGTGCGGGTGCGGACCGCGTCGGGGCGCGTGCTGTCGCCCACGTAGGCGGCTGGCGCCTTTCCGGTCAGCGCCCGGACGGTGGCGACCATGCCGCCGTGGTACTGGAAGTAGTCGTCGGAGTCGGCGATGTCGTGCTCGCGGGTGTCGACGTTCTTGGCGGCGACCGCGATCCGGCGGTAGGCGTTCTCCATGTCCTGCCGTGCGGGCACGCCCTCCAGGTCGCGGCCGTAGGCGAAGCCGCCCCAGACGGCGTAGACCTCGGCCAGGTCGGCGTCGTCGCGCCAGGTGCGGCTGTCGATCAGCGGGAGCAGCCCGGCGCCGTACGCCCCCGGCGCCGAGCCGAAAATGCGGCGCTCGCTGCCGTCGGCTCGTACGTGGGCGCGGATGTAGTTGTCCTCATCGGGCTCGTCCAGCGATGCGGCCAGCCGTACCGCGTCGTCGAGCATGGCCACCACGTGCGGGAAGGCGTCGCGGAAGAAGCCGCTGATGCGGACGGTCACGTCGATGCGGGGGCGGCCGAGCTCGGCGAGGGGGATCGGCTCGAGTCGCGTCACCCGCCTGGACATCTCATCCCATTCTGGGCGGATGCCGAGGAGCGCGAGGACCTCGGCCACGTCGTCGCCGGCCGTGCGCATGGCACTGGTGCCCCAGACCGACAGGCCCACCGAGCGCGGCCACTCGCCGTGGTCAGAGCGGTAGCGCTGCAGCAGGGAGTCGGCCATGGCCTGGCCGGTCTCCCAGGCGAGGCGGCTGGGCACCGCACGCGGGTCGACCGAGTAGAAGTTGCGGCCGGTCGGCAGCACGTTGATCAGGCCGCGCAGCGGGCTTCCGCTCGGTCCGGCGGGGACGTAGCCGCCGTCGAGGGCGTGCAGCACGTGGTCGATCTCGTCGGTGGTACGGCGGAGCCTGGGCACCACCTCCGTCGCGGCGAAGGTCAGGATGCGGGTGACGAGGTCACGTCGATCGCCGGATAATTCCGGCACGTCGGCGTGTGTCACCACCACCACCTCCGCCGCGGCGGACGGCTCCCAGCCCCGCGCCTCCATGCCCTCGACCAGCGCACGCGCGGTCGCCTCCGCTCGGTCTACGGCCGACAAACTCGCCGTGCCGTCCTCGGCCAGGCCGAGTGCCTCGCGCAGCCCGGGCAGGGTCTCCCTGCCCGCCCACATCTGCCTGGCCCGGAGCATCGCAAGCACCAGGTCCACCCGGACCTGCCCTTCGGGGGCCTGGCCGAGCACGTGCAGCCCGTCGCGGATCTGCGCGTCCTTGACCTCGCAGAGCCAGCCGTCCACGTGCAGCAGGAAGTCGTCGAACTCGCTGTCGTGCGGCCGGTCCGCCAAACCCAGGTCATGGTCGAGCCGGGCGGCCTGGATCAGGGTCCAGATCTGGGCGCGGATGGCGGGCAGCTTGGCCGGATCCATGGCGGCGATGCTGGCGTGCTCGTCGAGCAGCTGCTCAAGTCTGGAAATGTCGCCATAGGTCTCGGCCCGGGCCATCGGCGGCACCAGGTGGTCGACCAGCACCGCGTGCGCCCGCCGCTTGGCCTGTGTGCCCTCACCCGGGTCGTTGACCAGGAACGGGTAGACCAGCGGCAGGTCCCCGATCGCCGCGTCGGTGCCGCACGAGGCCGACATCCCCGCCGACTTGCCCGGCAGCCACTCCAGGTTGCCGTGCTTGCCCACGTGCACCATGGCGTGCGCGCTGAACTCGGCCGACAGCCACCGGTAGGCGGCCAGGTAGTGGTGGCTGGGCGGCAGGTCGGGGTCGTGGTAGATGGCGATCGGATTCTCGCCGAAGCCACGCGGCGGCTGCACCATGACCACGAGGTTGCCGGCGCGCAGGGCGGCCAGGACGATGTCGCCCTCGTGCACGAACAACTCGCCCGGCGGCGGCCCCCAATGCCGCTCCATCTCCTCACGCAGGTCCTCGGGGAGCGTGCGGTACCAAGCGGTGTAGGCCTCTCCCGGGATGCGCACCGGGTTGCCCGCCAGGTGCTCCTCGGTCAGCCAGTCCTGGTCTTGCCCGCCCGCCGCGATGAGCGCGTGGATGAGCGCGTCGCCGTCCTGCTCGGCCACGCCGGGGAAGCCCTCTCCCAGGTCATAGCCCGCCTCGGCCAGGCGCCTGAGCAGGCGTACGGCACTGGCGGGCGTGTCCAGGCCGACCGCGTTGCCGACCCGGGAGTGCTTGGTCGGATAGGCGGAAAGCATGATCACCAGCCGCCGTTCGGCAGGAGGCACGTGCCGGAGCAGGCCATGCCGTACGGCGATGCCGGCCACGCGGGAGGCCCGCTCGGGGTCGGCCACGTAGACGGTCAGCCCGTCCGCGTCGATCTCCTTGAACGAGAACGGCACGGTGATGATGCGCCCGTCGAACTCGGGGATGGCCACCTGGGAGGCGGCGTCCAGGGGCGACAGGCCGTCGTCGTTCTCCGCCCACGCCTGCCTGCTGGTGGTCAGGCAGAGCCCCTGGAGGATCGGCACGTCGAGGTCGGCCAGCGCGCCCACGTCCCAGGCCTCGTCGTCCCCGCCCGCGCCCGCGGTGGCCGGGCGGGAGCCGCCCGCCGCGAGCACGGTGACGACCAGGGCGTCCGCCGCTCTCAGCGTTTCCAGCAGCTCCGGCTCCGCCGTACGGAGAGAGGAGCAGAAGACGGGAAGCGCCCGCCCGCCCGCCTCCTCGACGGCCCGGCACAGCGCCTCGACGAAGCCGGTGTTGCCCGCCATGTGGTGAGCCCGGTAGTACAGGACGCCGATCACCGGACCCGTCCCGGTGGACTCGCGCTCCAGCACGCCCCAGGAGGGCGCGGCCTCGGGCGGGGCGAAGCCGTGGCCGGTCAGCAGCACGGTGTCGGAGAGGAAGGCGTGCAGCTGGGCCAGGTTGTGCGGGCCGCCGTGCGCCAGATAGGCGTGTGCTTCGGCGACCACGCCGCCGGGCACGGTGGACAGCTCCATCAGCTCGGCGTCGGGCGCCTGCTCGCCGCCCAGCACCACGACCGGGCGGGAACCGGACACAAGCGCGTCCAGGCCCTCCTCCCAGGCCCGGCGGCCACCGAGCAGGCGGACCACGACGAGGTCGACGCCCTCCAGGGGGAGATCGCCGGCGGTCAGCCTGGCGGGGTTGCCCAGCCGGTAGCCGGCACCGCTGGCCTTGGCACTGAGCAGGTCGGTGTCCGAAGTGGACAGCAGCAGGACAGTGGGCACGAAGACGTCCTCCCTCGGGGTCCTCGCCCCGGTCGCGGGTGTCACGAAGGCCGGAGTCTCCTGGCTCCCGGATCGCCGCTCACCCCCGGCCTTCCCTCTCGGTGGCCTGCGGTGGGGGCTCGCTCCCCGGTGACAGTGGCGGGACCGCGCCGGATTCACACCGGCTTCCTCCTAGCCTTCGCCTGTGGGCAAGCCTACGGCAGCGGGAATGGGCGTTACCATCCTCAACGTGTCCATATCCGGACGAACACATCCAGACGCCTGTCCGGGGGCGCTCCAGCTGCACCAGGCCGCGGACGGGTTGCTGGCCCGCGTCCGCACCCCGGGCGGTCTGCTCTCCGCCGGGCAGCTGCGCGAGCTGGCGGCGTGCGCGAGCGAGCTGGGCTCGGGTGTGATCGAGCTGACCTCGCGGGCCAACCTGCAGGTGCGCGCGTTGCGGGATCCGGGGGCCTTCGCCGAACGCATCGCCGCGGCCGGGCTGCTGCCTTCGCCGACCCACGAGCGGGTACGCAACATCGTCGCCTCGCCCCTCGTCGACCGAGAGCTGATCATCGACCTCGACCGCGCCCTGTGCGCCCGCCCGCAGCTGGCCGAGCTGCCTGGGCGTTTCCTGTTTGCCATCGGCGAGACGGGGCTGGCCGCCGACGTGGCCCTGGTGGAGGAGCGGCTGCTGCTGGCCGGGCGGGAGACGGCGTTGCCGGGAACGGTGGAGCTGATGCTGGAGGCCGCCGAGGCGTTCCTGCGGCTGCGCTCCGCCGAATGGCGCATCTCCGAGCTGGGGCCCGCCCGCGTCGCCGCCGAGCTCGGCACGGAGCTGGGCGCCGCCCGGCGCGGCAGCCCACCCTCCACCGAACTCGGCCCCCACCAGGCTCTGATCCCGCTCGGCCGCCTGTCCCCACGTCAGCTGCTGGCCCTGGCCGAAGCCGCCGAGGAGGTACGGCTCACGCCATGGCGCACGGTCGTGCTGCCCCGCGTGCCGGAGGATGCCGGATTCATCACCGACCCGAACTCTCCCTGGGCCGGCGTGACCGCGTGCACCGGCCGCCCCGGTTGTGCCAAGTCCCTGGCCGACGTACAGACTGACGCCGCCCGCTGGGTCCATGAGCGTCACACCGACCGCCCCGTGCACTGGGCGGGCTGCGACCGCCTGTGCGGGTTGCCGCCCGGGCCGGTCATCCAGATGGTCGCCACCCCCGGCGGATACGAGGAAAGGCAGAAGTGATCGACTACATCCGCGACGGCGCCGAGATCTACCGGCAGTCGTTCGCCACCATCCGCGCCGAGGCCGACCTGAGCGGGATGCCCCCGGAGGTGGCCCAGGTCGCCGTCCGGATGATCCACGCCTGCGGGATGACCGACCTGACCCGTGACCTGGCCTGGTCACCGAAGGTGGTGACGAACGCCCGCGAGGCCCTGCGTGCGGGGGCGCCGATCCTGTGCGACGCCATGATGGTCGCCTCCGGCGTCACCCGCCGCCGCCTCCCGGCGGACAACGAGATCCTCTGCACGCTGTCAGAGCCCGGCGTCCCGGCCCTCGCCGAACGCCTGGGCACCACCCGCAGCGCCGCCGCGCTGGAGCTGTGGCGCGAGCGGCTGGCCGGCTCGGTGGTGGCCATCGGCAACGCCCCGACCGCGCTCTTCCGGCTCCTGGAGCTGGTCGCCGAGGGGGCGGGACGCCCGGCGGCGGTGCTGGGCCTCCCGGTGGGCTTCATCGGCGCTGCCGAGTCCAAGCAGGCACTGGCCGCTAGCGACCTGGACTACCTGGTCGTGCACGGCCGCCGAGGCGGCAGCGCGATGGCGGTGGCGGCGATCAACGCCATCGCGAGCGAGCAGGAGTGATCACGCGTAGAGGTCGTCGACGGTGACCAGGCGGACGTCACTCGCCGCTTCGGTGCTGAACCCGGCCCCCGAGTAGCACGTCAGAACGGCGTCCCGGGTATCGAACCCCTTGGCCGCGAGCAGGTCCCGCGCCCGCCGGAGCCTCGCCACGTGCTCGACCCCCATGACGCGATCCCACTTGACCTCCCCCAGGGAGAGAACCCGGCGCGGACGCCCGTGATCAGCGGGCGCCAGTACGGCGACGTCGATCTGGATCTGCGTGCGATTGGCCGGATCGGGGACCACGCCGCTTCCCACCTCACCGGCCTCGGCGTCGTTATGCAGGGCGTACTCCCGGCAGAGCACCGCGATATGGGGGCCGACCACCTGTGACAGGAAGCGTGCCCGGCTGCCCCGCCAGACCGTCGCCGCGTCCCCACGTTCCAGGCGGGCCCACTCCCTCGCCATGATCGCCTGGTAGAAGGTGATGAGTGGCTCTACCACCCGGTAGTAGCTGCGATTCGGCCGGAAGAGATCGCGCTCCTTGACCAGGAGATGGCTGTCTTCCAGCACGCGGAGTGGATGGGCGATCTCGTTGGATTTACGGCCGACGTAGCCGGCGATCCCTCCGGATGTTGTGTTGCCCTCGGCGACGGCCGCCAGGACGGAGTGGTAGAGCGACGGGTCACGGATCTCCATCTCCTCCGCCAGCAGGTAGCGGGCCTCTCTGAACAGCGGCGCCTCGGCGTTCAGGACCGTCCTGATCACCCAGTCGTCGAAGTCCTCGGGACCTGCCGGAACATCGCCGCGGACGAACTCCCTCCGGTAGGCGGGAGTCCCGCCGACCACCGCGTGGACCTGCGCCGCCAGTCGGGGATCGCTGATTCCCCAGAAACGGGCGGCCTGGCGGTAGTCGAAGGGCCTGATGGCCATCTCCAGTCCCGCACGCCCGCGGAGCGGTGCCGTGCCCGACAACAACCCGCCCATCACGGACATGGCCGAGCCGCAGAGCAGCACTCGGGCACCGCTGGTAGACCCGGAACCACCGGGGCCCAGCTCCCGCTGGATGATCGAGGGCAGCTCGGGGGAGGCCTTGACCAGATAGGGAAACTCATCGAACACGACAGGAATCGCCCGCTCGCGGACGACGCCGAACAGGTGAGGGATGGCGTCGATCCAGTCGCGAAAGGCCGGGACGGGCGCCCCGGTGAACCTGATCAGCTCATCCGCGAACAGGCGCAGCGCGACCGCCTCGGTGACTTCCAGTGCGGGGAAGTAGATGCCGTCCATACTGCTGGCCAGGGCCTGCAGGAGATAGCTCTTCCCCTGGCGGCGGCGGCCGCTCACCACGCCGAGCCGAGCTCCCGCGCCCGTTTCCGAGGCGAACGAGACCAGGCTCGCCCATTCCCGCTCACGGTCGAAGACGTGCTCTGGTTTACGCATGTGTCGAAGTGTAGTTGACCGAACTGTAGTTGACTCAACTGTAGTTGACTAACCTCTGCGCCAGCTCCGGTCGGCCCGCCCAGTGCAGGTGCAGGTAGGAGGCGGTCACGAGGGCGTCGCCGTAGCCGTCGGTGCCGCCCGCCCAGCGGAACAGCGGCTCCTTCGGCGAGATGATGGTGGTGCGGTGGAACTCGTGTCCGCGGTGCCGCTCGCCCTCACGGGTCAGCAGCGACGTCCCGGAGATCGCCTCCCGGTAGCCGAGGGTCAGCCGGTCCGTCATCCGGGCCACCCCCGGCACCCTGCCGCACATCGGCAGCCCGTCCAGCTCCTTGCACAGGTAGAGCAGCCCGGCGCACTCCGCGGCGATGGGCCCGTCGAAGGCGGCCACCTGCTTGCGCAGCGGCTCGTTGGCGGCGAGCCGGTCGGCGTAGACCTCGGGGAAGCCGCCGCCGATGACGATCGCCGCGGTCCCCTCGGGCAGCCGTTCGTCCCGCAGCGGGTCGAAGACCGCGATCTCCGCGCCCGCCGCGCGCAGCAGCTCGACGTGCTCGGCGTAGCCGAAGGTGAAGGCCGCCCCGCCCGCCACCGCGACGAGCTTCCTGTACGGCTGCGCAACCGCCGCGGGCTCCCACGGCCGTGCGTGCAGTGGGGGAGCCGTGCCGGCCAGCCGTACCAGGGCTTCCAGATCGCACGAGCGGGCCACCAGCTCGCCCAGCCGCCGCACGGCGGCCAGCGCCTCGGACTCGCGCTCGGCCGCGGGGATCAGTCCCAGGTGACGTGACGGGGTAGCCACGGCGTCGTCCCGCCGGATGGCCCCGAGCACCGGCACCTCCCTCAGCGCGGCCCGGCACAGCTCCTCGTGCCGGTCCGACCCCACCCGGTTGAGGATCACCCCGCCCACCCGCACCCGCGGGTCGAAGGTGGAGAAGCCGTGCACGGTCGCGGCGACCGATCGGCTCTGCCGGGCGACGTCCACCACGAGCACCACCGGCGCGTCCAGCAGCCGGGCGATGTGCGCCGTCGAGGCGAAGTCCGATGTGCCCGAGTCCGGCACGGTGTCCGATGTGCCCGAGTCCGGCACGGTGTCGGTCTCGCCCTTGCCGTCGAACAGCCCCATGACGCCCTCGACCACGGCGATGTCGCACCCGCGCGCCCCGTTCAGGAACAGCGGCGTCACCCGCTCCTCGCCGGTCAGCCACGGGTCCAGGTTGCGGCCCGGCCGGCCGGCGGCCAGAGCGTGGTAGCCGGGGTCGATGTAGTCGGGCCCTACCTTGTGCGGCGATACCTGCATCCCGCGCGCCCGCAGCGCCGCCATGAGCCCCGTCGCCACCGTCGTCTTGCCGCTGCCGGACGCGGGAGCGGCGATGACCAGGCGCGGAACTACCACTCGATGCCCTTCTGGCCCTTCTGCCCGGCGTCCATCGGGTGGCGTACCTTGCCCATCTCGGTCACGAGGTCGGCTGCCTCGATCAGTCGCTCCGGCGCGTCCCGTCCGGTGATCACCACGTGCTGGTTGCCCGGCCTGGACAGCAGCGCCGCCAGCACGTCGTCCAGGTCCAGCCAGCCCCACTTCAGCGGGTAGGTGAACTCGTCCAGCACGTAGAAGCGGTAGGTCTCGGCGGCCAGATCGCGCTTGATCTGCTCCCAGCCCTCGCGAGCGTCCCGCGCGTGGTCCTCCTCGGTCCCCGGCCGCTGGATCCATGACCAGCCCTCGCCCATCTTGTGCCAGGTGACCGGCCCGCCCTCGTCGCCGGCGCCGAGGACCTTCAGCGCCCGTTCCTCACCGATGCGCCACTTGGCCGACTTGACGAATTGGAATACGCCGATCGGCCAGCCCTGGTTCCAGGCGCGCAGGGCCATGCCGAACGCCGCCGTCGACTTGCCCTTGCCCGGCCCGGTGTGGACCATCAGCAATGGCCTGGATCTGCGTTGCCGTGTGGTCAGCCCGTCGTCGGGCACGTGCTCCGGCTTGCCCTGAGGCATCTCAACCCACCTTTCGATAGTCGCGTACCACCGAGCCCAGCTCGCCCAGCGAATCGAGCGGCAGCAGCGCGGCGCCGAGCCTGGCGGCCAGCCGTACGGCCAGCCCCAGCCGCACCGGGCCGCCCTCGCAGTCCACGACCACGCTCGCCGTGCCGCGCAGCAGATCGGCGGCCCGGTCCACGTCGCCACCCGCCGTGGCGCGCCCGTCGGTCACCAGCACCAGCAGCGGGCGCCGGGCCGGATCGCGCAGCCGCTCCACCCGCAGCACCTCGGCCGCCGTGACCAGCCCGGCCGCCAGCGGCGTACGCCCGCCGGTCGGCAGCGAACGCAGCCTGGCCGCACCCGCCTCGACCGAGGAGGTCGGCGGGAGCGTCACGCCGGCACTGTCGCCGCGGAAGGTGACCAGGCCGACCTTGTCCCTGCGCTGGTAGGCGTCGAGCAGCAGGCTCAGCACCGCCGTCTTGACCGCGGTCATCCGCCTGCGCGCGGCCATCGAGCCGCTCGCGTCGACGACGAAGAGCACCAGGTTGCCCTCGCGGCCCTCGCGGACGACCTCGCGCAGGTCCTCGGGACGCAGCCGCAGCCCCGCCCCGGTTCTGCCCCGCTGTCGCTGGTGAGGGGCGGCGGCCAGCAGGGTGGCGGTCAGATGCAGGTCGCGCAGGCGGCCTTCCGGCTGCCGAGAGCCGGCGGCCCGGCCGCGCGGGGTGCGCGAGCGCGAGCGCCGTCCCGCCGCACCCTCGCCGACGCCGGGCACCTCCAGACGAGGCACACGGTACGGCGCCGCCATGGCAGCCACCTGCCCCGCGCCGGGATCGGGCTGCCCAGTGCCGGTGTCTGGCTCGACCGCACCCGCGTCGGGCTCCGGCCGGTCCGTCCCGTTCCGAACCTCGCGCTCTGCCGTCCTCTCGTCGCGAGGTGTGCCAGCCGCCGGATCCTGCCAACCGCCGTCACCATCCGCACCGGACCCGGCATCCGGCTCAGGTCCCGAAATTTCGGGGTCCGCGCCACCGCCAGGCGGCGGCTCGTCATCGTCGTCGCCCGAGGTCTCGTCCAGCAACCGGTCCAGCAAATCCTCATCCAGCCCCGGCGCGTCGAACGGATCACGCCGCCGTCGATGGGGCAACGCCAGCCGCGCCGCCGCCCGCACGTCCTCGGTCGTCACGCGGTCCCGCCCGTGCCAGGCGGCATGCGCGATGGCCGCGTTGGCCGTCACCAGATCCGCCCGCAGGCCGTCCACCTCGAACGCCGCGCACACCGTGGAGATCTGCCGCAACCTGGCATCAGGCAGCCGCACCTCGGGGAGCCGCGCCCTGGCACGGGCGATCCGCCCGGCCAGCTCGGACTCCGCCGGCCTCCACCGGTCGGCGAAGGCCTCCGGGTCCGCGTCGAAAGCGAGCCTGCGCCGGATCACCTCGGCCCGCTCCTGCGGATCCCGCGACGCCCGCACCTCGACCGTCAGGCCGAAGCGGTCCAGGAGCTGGGGCCGCAGCTCGCCCTCCTCCGGATTCATGGTGCCGACCAGCAGGAAGCGTGCCGCGTGCCGTACCGACACCGACTCCCGCTCGACATAGCAGGTGCCCAGCGCCGCCGCGTCGAGCAGCAGGTCGACGAGGTGATCGTGCAGCAGGTTCACCTCGTCGACGTACAAGACGCCCCGGTGTGCGGCGGCCAGCAATCCCGGCTCGAACGCCTTCACCCCCTCGGTCAGCGCCCGCTCCACGTCCAGGGAACCGACCAGCCGGTCCTCGGAGGCGCCCACCGGCAACTCGACCAGCGCCGCCGGCCGGACGGCCCGCTGCTCGCCCGGCTCGTGCGGCCCGTCGGGACAGCCGAGGTCGGGCGCCGCCGGATCACACGCGAACCGGCACCCGGCCACGACCTGGACCTCGGGCAGCTGGGCTGCCAGGGCGCGGACGATCGTGGACTTGGCCGTGCCCTTCTCGCCGCGTACCAGCACCCCGCCGACGCGTGGTGAGACGGCGTTGAGCAGCAGGGCCAGCTTCAGGTCGGCAAGACCGACGACGGCGCTGAACGGATAGGTGATGGTCACGACGTGGCCTTCCAGTTGACGTGAACGACGCGCCACCCGCCGGCGCCGGGCGCGAGCCGCGTGGTGGACAGCGGCGCGAGGTCGAAGCGGGCGGCGCGTGACGAGTCGAGGCCGAGCGCGTGGCCGAGTGCGGCCCGGATCACGCCGGCATCGCAGACCGCCACGAGGTCATGCTGGTCCCGTACGGACTCCAACCACCCGGCGACGCGGGAGGCCACCCGTGCCAGGCTCTCGCCGCCATGCGGCGCGGCGTCCGGGTCGGCGAGCCAGGCGGCCAGGGCCTCCGGCTCGGTCTCGGCGATCCGGCTGTACGGCAGACCGCGCCAACGCCCGTGATCGGCCTCGGCCAGCGCGGCGACCGGACGCGGCTCCCACCCCAGCGCCGCGGCGGTCTGCGCGGCGGCGGGAGCAGGCGAGACCCACGCGACAGACGCGTTCCCGAGCCGTCCGGCCAGGCAGGCGGCCCTGGCCAGATCCGCTCGGTCCGCGTCCTCGTCGGCGGGAAAGCGGGCGGCGCGCATGCCAGGCGTGCTGGCATGCCGGACGAACAGCACCCCGGTCAGGCTGCGGCCAGGGCTTCGGCACGCTGGGCGGCCCGGTCGCAGACCCACCCGAAAAGCACACCGAACGCCGCCCAGAACACCAGGTGCGTGCCCAGCGAGGCCACCCGGAACTCCCACAGCAAGGAGGCGGGGAAGCCCTCAGGAACCTCGTTGACGGTCGGCAGCACCACCCACGCGGCGATCACCGGCACAAGGAAGGCGGCCACCGCGCCGATCCAGCGCTGCCACGATCCGGCCGTGATCCGCCGGGCGACCGCGACCGCGATGGCGGTCGCAGCCAGGCCTACCAGGACCATCACCACGTAGAGACCCGTGCGGCCGTTGATGGTCGCCGGATCGCCGACCGCGGGCGGGTTGGCCGGATATTTCAGGAACGGTACGAGAATGATGGCCACGAACGCCATACCCGCGGCGCTCAGCGCCAGCCCGCCCTCGTTCCGCGGCCCGACCCGGCCACGCAGCCCGGCGTAGACCAGCGCGAAGACCCCGCCGATGGCCAGGCCGTACAGCCCGGTGGCCAGGAACAGGCCGGCCTTCTGCACCGGCCGGCTGATCTCCTGGCTGTGCCCGGCGGACTTCGGCTCGGATCCCGCCGCGGTGGCCGCCTCCTCCAGCGCGATCGCACTGTCGATCCGCGGCTCACCGAAGACGAAGGCGAATCCGCCCGCGACGAGCCCGGCCAGGAGGCCGAGCAGCAGCCCCCTGACCATCAGGGTCCGGATCATGCCCGCCCCTAGTGACACGGCACGCCGAGCAGGTGGCGCCCGTCGTGCATGAGTTCGTGGAGGAAGGCGCCGGTTTGGGAGATCGCCCCGTTGTCCATGAGAACCAGGTAGGCGATCAGCAGCAGTACGGGTACGGCCAGCAGCCAGAGCCGCAGGCGTGGCAGGGGAATGGTGGTGGAAGTGGACAGGCCACTCATCAGTGCCTCCTCAGGGATGACGCGTCCCGATCTGTGAGGTCACAACAGCCCAGGCGACCTGGCTCCCGGGATCTGGGTCCCGGATACAGTGGCGCGTCCGCACCGGCATCTCACCGGATTTCCCCTGAACGGCTGTGAAATCTACCGGAATGTATCCTTCCTGCCCTTTAGCGTCAATACGCGCTAGCCCTCATCGATGATCGAGACCTTCACGCGAAGGGCGCCGTCGTTGTCGCGGAGACACCGGTCGTCGTCGTTGATGCGCAACTCGAGGAAGCCTTCCTCGTGGACCCGGTAGGCGGCCAGCTGTCCGATCTTGAAGACGTGTCCGTTGATCTTCCTCATGACGCGGAATCATCCGGAGACCGCCCGCGCAGCCGACGCGCGACACCGAACCACGCCGGGACTTCACGCTCGTCGTCGAAGCCGCGGGCGATGACGATATCGGTGGAGGAGTGCAGCAGGATCGACAGCACGATGGTGACCGCGACGAGTTGGAAGACCTCCTGCGCGGCGGCGATGCCGGAGGCCAGCACGATCAGCCCGTACACCACCGAGGCGAACCCCTTGGGCCCGAACCAGGCCACCGCCGCCTGCTCGCGCACCGACAGCCCGGAGCGCAGGAAGGACA